>JBGTNM010000586.1:0-27793 GCA_041743025.1 Microcystaceae cyanobacterium | reverse complement strand
TTGAACTCAGGTTTTTGTCTTGGGTTTAAAGTAGGATTAAAACCTCTCGCCATTTGATGATACAAATAAACTATTTTAAGAAAATAAGTAAGCATCTGATCATACCATATTTGGGGATAAACTTAAGATGCGTTTACCCTGGTTAAATAGTGATTTAGCATTACAGATTTTAAGCTTTGCCAGAACCTATCTTAATTTAAGCTTACCCGATGGATTAACTTTAGCAGAACAAGTGCGTTACTGTTGGCAACATTGGACAGAAGGCAAGGTTTTAATTATTATTGATGACTTACGAGATTATGGTCAAATTGAACCCTATTTACCGCCGTTTAATGGGAAGTTTCAAGTGATTGTTACGACTCGGTTTAACTATCTAGGGACAGCATTTGAGCAAATCGATTTAGATAGTTTATCGCCTCAAGAATCTTTAACTTTACTGGAAAGGTTTGCAGGGAAAGAACGAATTGAAGCAGAACTTGAAGAAGCAAAAGCGTTATGTCGTGAATTAGACGATTTACCCTTAGCAATTGAATTAGTCGGGCGGTATTTAGTAAAATATAACACCCTAAAAGTGAATCAAGTGAGGGAACAATTAAAGATTCAATCGTTAAATGCAAAGGCGTTTTCTCATCATAAGAGTAGCATAACGGCTCAATTAGGGGTAGTAGACGCTTTTGCATTAAGTTGGCAATCCTTATCAGCAGAAGCGCAACGGTTAGGATGCCGTTTAAGTTTGTTTGCGCCTACGGATTTTCAATGGGAATGGGTGGAGAAGATGGTTTTATTGTCTCTGGACGATCAAGAAAGATCCTCTCTAACTTCCCTTAATAGGGGGGAAATATTGTCTCTGGATAAGCAAGAAAGATCCCCCCTAACCCCCCTTAATAAGGGGGGGATAAGTATTGTACGAATCCCAAGGAAGGTACGAAGAAGCTGAACCCCTCTATTTACAAGCATTAGAACTGTGTAAACGACTATTAGGGGACAATCATCCCGATGTCGCAACTTCCCTCAACAATTTAGCATTATTGTACGAATCCCAAGGAAGGTACGAAGAAGCTGAACCCCTCTATTTACAAGCATTAGAACTGAGGAAACGACTATTAGGGGACAATCATCCCGATGTCGCAACTTCCCTCAACAATTTAGCTTTGTTGTATGAAACGCAAGGAAAGCTTGAAGATGCAGAAAGACTCGCACAACGCGCATTAAAGATTTATCAAACCACATTAGGTAATAATCATCCCCATACCCTTAATTCATTGCTGACGGTTAATATTTTTCAGATGATGATGCTTTTGGGATGCGATCAACAAACCTTGATTGGTATTTTACAAGCAATGGCACAAGCAAATGATATTCCCGAATTGAATACAGAAACAATGTTAATGCTGCTAGAGGTGATAGCGACTGATCCTGACTTATTGCAGCGCATACGAGAAGCATTTACAGAGTAGAGAGTCTTAACTGTGATTAGAATGATTGTATAATCATCAAACATCTTCATCTAAATAAGGCAAAATCTCTTCTAAATCCCTTGCGCCATGCAAAACCCGTAAAACCTCAATGCTATCATCCAGAACTCGGTAAAAAATCAAATAATCTTTAAAATTCTTAATACGCCATTGACGAATTTCTCCTATATCAGACAAACTTAATGACATAACCTTACCTATATAAGGTGTTATCGCCAATTGAGAAAAAGCGGATTCAGCACAAGACAAAAACTGTTCAGCCGCATCACGATTCCCCTGAGCTAATATATAATTTGCTTGTTGCCTAAGATCCTGAGTTGCTCGATTACGAACAATTAGGGGTAAAGTCATACTTTGGGTTGCGTCCCTAATACCGATATTCGCAAATTTTGCCAATAAGCTGACGTGACAGGTTCAGTTTCTGAATCTAACCCTTCTTGTAACAATCGTTGCAACTTTACCTGTGCTTTTTTTCTTTGACAATCTTGTTGTAGCAACGCCAGAAAGTAATCTGCTACACTATCGTAATCGCCAGATTGCAATTGTGCCTCAAGATAGGCTTCAAGTTCGGCTGGGATGGGGAAACTCACATCCATAGACTAACGATCTAGTAAAATTTTGTGGGCAAAAGTGGAATTATTTCTCAGTATAAACCATCTCCCGAAGCAGAACCCTTGGATGAGCGATCGCTGTCATAATGAAAGACAATGACGACTTTTCCCAAGGAAAAAGAGGTACAGTCCAACCTATTCCTTCCCATCAAACAAAACTAACCATCCTAATTGATAATGATATTCTAGAAATGAATGCTGGTGAATAGCTTTTATTGTCTATTTTCTGCTGATTGCGCGATCGCTTCCCAGGAAATTGCCCCCTCTCTGGGTAAAATGCGCTTGCCTTCTGCATCAAGAGACATAAAATTTCCTGATCGATCAAGTAGTTCATAACCCCAAAGTCGAGCCAGAATAAATTTAGGAACAAAATCTAAGGCAATACGAGTAATTTTAAAAGGCTTTAGCTTAATAAGAACGCCTACAGTTAGATTGCTAGCTTCCAGCGCCAAAAGTTGATAGGGAAAAGCAGCATTTGTCGTGACAGAAGACAGTGTAAACGGTAACGAAAAGCCTGCAAAAAAATGACCTCGGCGGTTAAACACCTGAAAGCGCGTTTCAGTTTTCCCTTGAGTATAATCGGCAAAGCCAACCAATCCGTAGCGGCGATCAAGGACAATTAAATGAGATGGAAAGGGAGTATTAAAAGAAGTTTGCCGCAAATTTAAGCTAGGATAACGCAAAACTTGTAGTTTACCTGGCTCTGATTCATCAGATTGTATAGCCAAGGCTAGCCATTCGCCTTGAGGTGCGATCGCACTGAGACACGTTTGCGCTTTGAGAGATAAAATCCGGTAAGGTGCTGCGGTGAATTGCTTGAGTTGAGAGGTGCGAGGAAAGGCATAAATCTCCCATCTACCGTTCAACTGACTAGAAGCAAAACAGACATGAGAACTGACGTGTAGCTCAACTAACGGGGCAGGAAATGTTACTTCCCATTGTTGTCCCTTTAAGGAGTCATCGGCATAGGTAAGACAGCACAAGCGATCGCCTTTTCCCAGATAGACTTGATGCGAGTCAATTACCAGATGCGTTATTGAGTCAGGCAAGAGTGGTAAGCGATCCCGCTTGGGGGTTTCAGACGCGATGAAAAGAGATTGGGAGGTGGTTTGAGATGCTAGTACTTGTGCTGCTAGTAGCACTGACTTGAGCATTTCTCCTGCCGAAGCAAAACGCCGTTGTGGTAGCTTCTGCAAAGCGGTTTCAATCGTTGTCTGGAGGATGGCAGGAACTGTAACGGGAACAGTTACTCTTTGATTGAGGTGAGCGATCGTCAGTTCTCCTGGAAGTCCAGAAAAGGGGCGTTTGCCGACTACCAATTCATACAGAATAATGCCAACTGCGTAGATATCAGAGGCACTCGAATACTTACCGTAAAATCGTTCTGGCGCCATGTAAGCGGGGGAACCTGTGTAACCGCCTTCTGGGGCAGTCATTCGGGTTTCACTCAGGCGAGCAATACCAAAATCGGTTAGGCTAGCTTTCCAGCCTGTTGCCGTCAGTTTCAGTAAAATATTTTCGGGCTTAATGTCACAGTGAATGATGTTGCGCTGGTGGGCATATTCTAAAGCAGACAGGATATCGGCAATTAATTTTAAACGATGCATCAAATTGACTCGACTTTCTGACTCTATCAACTCCCGCAGCGTTCCTCCTTCGCAATAATCCATGATTAGATAGCGTCCGGTAGGATGATGTTCGATCGCCTGACAAGCAACGATATTCGGATGGTGTAAGGTGACTAAATAGAATAATTCTTGTAAAAAGCGATTGGTGGGAAAACGTTGTAATTCTAAGTTTTTAAGCGCGTACAATTTTCCGGTTTGGCGGTGAATCCCACAGTAAACTTTGCCAAACTGTCCTTGTCCAATTAGTCCGAGAATACGATAGTAGGAACGGGGATAAATAAAAGGTTTCATGGTCGCCCATAACCAAAAGATTGATCCCTCTTTTAAAAAGAGCGAAATTAATAGGGTTTACGCAGCGCAACTTCATTATTTATCTTCACAATCGCTACTGCCTAATTAAATGTATTCCGAAACATCTTCCTGGCAATCATCTGCCAGGTAGGACAAGGCACGGAAGCGCAATCCTACCAATTGATCGTAAATAGGATTGAGTTTACACAACGGGGGAATGTGAACGATTTTGTGACCAAATAGGGTAATATCCCGTTCAAAAGGACATTGAGGCGGAACCATTTTACAAATGAATCGAGCCAAGCGCGGATCTTGAATATCCAAACCTTCCAGCCAGTCTTTAACCGGATGCAAGCGGTCAGGATGGGGATGAGGCGGACTGATTAAGTTTCCTGCCTCATCTGTGCTTTGGCATAGGGTGTGTTCTAGGGAGTCTAAGGCTTCGACTTGAATTCCCAGTGCCTCACTAAATTGGTGCAACAACGTTGCTTCGGGGGCCGAGTAGATGCCATCGGCGACAGCAATCAAAACCGCCGTTCTCAAGAAATTCTCGGCTGTGTGTTCGTCATGGCCGAGTGTCTCTGAGAGTTCTTCTGGGGTAATGGATTTGAAAGCGACGGTTTCGCCATCGACGAGAGCGAGATCTTGGGTCAGTTCAGTAATTAAATGTTGTTCTTGGGAGTCGTAGTCACCGTCAGCCCAAGCAATAGTCAACAAACCGCGCAGCCAAGCGGCAATTTGATCGTTGGTGTAAGGAGATTGAGCGACACTAGTAGTCATGATGATTCGATGTGCAGTAACGGGTTATTTACCTTAAAAAACGGCTTAATGCTGGACGACGACGGGAATTCCCATCTTGACTAGCTCGAATAAGGCTTTGATATCTTTATTACGCATACGAACGCAGCCGTGAGAAACGGCCTGGCCAATGACATTTTCGCCAGGGGTACCATGAAAGCCAATGTAATTTTTGCCATCTGTCCAAAAGCCAATCCAGCGATCGCCTAGGGGACTTTTGGGGCCGGGGGGACTTACCCTGCCATTCCAGGGATTTTTCCAGATGGGGTTTGTGATCAGTTGCAGGACTTTAAAACTGCCGGTAGGGGTTTCCCAACCTTTTTTGCCGATCGCGACCGGATAACTCGCCAATACCTTACTCTCTTGATAGGCATATACCCGGCGCTCTTTCAATTTTAACACTAGACGAGTGGCGAGGATTTTAACAGGTTGAGTGGCAGGTGCTGCTTGGGGAACGGTGGGCGGTACAGTGGTGGGCGAGAGAACAGGGGGAAAGGTTTGAGGAACGGTGATGGGCGGTATTGTGGTGGGCGGGAGAACAGGAGACGTGTGGGGGACAGTCGGCGTTAATACAGGAAAAGTTGCCGGCGTGGAAGTTTCCGTGGGTGTGGGAGTGGGGGCAGCCTCAGATGCAACAACCTGTCGCTGCACCGTCAATAAAGCAACAGAAGCACTCCAACACACCAAGATTAGCGAGAGTAACGATTTCTGAGAAAGCATTGATATTAACGATCCCAACGTGAACTTCACAGTAAAAATCTGAATAACTACCCAGTATTTTATAGCAGCTTTTAGGCAACAGGGAACCTATCGCTACATTCTCTGTGGGGAAGTTGCGATCGCAGCGATGCCCACCACCGCGATACGATGGGAACGGAAGGTTTTGATGGCTTCTGTGGCGGTTGCTCCTGTCGTGTAGATATCATCAATCAGGAGGATAGGAAAAGAAGTGTATTGCAGAGATTTTCCCAGAGTGAAGGCACTTTGAATATTCTGCTGCCTTTGAGTTGGGGTCAGTCCAAACATCGCTTGTGTATTTCGCACTCTTTCTAAGGCTTTTATTTGTAAAGGACATCCTGTTGTTTGGCAGAATCCTTTAGCAATGATTTCCGCTTGATTGAATCCCCGTTCTTGCAGTTTTTGAGGATGGAGTGGAATGGGAACGGCAGTCATTTTAGGTATCGTTTTACCCATACCAGAAGCTAACCAAGCTTCTCCTAGCCAGTTGCCCAATAATTCCCCGATTTTAGGTTGCTTTTCGTATTTGAAAGCCGCGATCGCTTGCTTAAGTTTTCCTTCATATTTTCCCCAAACAAATAAGGGGATTTCTGAGGGCCAAAATTGACTCGGTTGATTCCATTGATAGTGTTTTAACTGTCGCTGGCAGTATTGACAGAGCTTGTTTGCCGCAGGGCGATCGCACAGAGGACAGTTATCTTGCAGGACTAGAGATAATAAGCTTTTGAGCATTTTAGTCAAGCTAAAAAGGCTTTTTTTAGACAATATTTATATCTTCATGCTATGCGAATAGGGTGGGCATTGCCCACCCTACCAAATTGTCCGACAAATATTATGATTGCCTGTCAAAAATAAGCTGTTTTGATCAATTGACTAAACCCGATCGCAAGGCACGAACGGCGGCTTGGGTGCGGTCATCAACACAGAGTTTGTTAAGAATATTGCGAACGTGGGTTTTTACCGTACCGACCGTAATATAAAGTTTTTCGGCAATTTGGGCGTTGTTGCAGCCTGCCACAATCAATTCTAAAACGTCTAGCTCCCTGTCTGTCAGGGGATAAGTTTCCACAATTTGCTGTTCTTCGGCAGAGAGAGAACTAATCGGGCGCAAAGCAGCGTCTGCCGTTTCTACCAACGGAGAAACGGAGGTTGCGACAGGAATGGTAGCCGCAAGGGGATCGCGAGATTGTTTGAGGACAACTCTGGCGATCGCCGGATCGATCCAGGCATTGCCTTCTTGGGTGGATTGAATCGCTTGCACCAAGTTGTCGAGGCTGATATCTTTGAGGGCGTAAGAGTCTGCTCCTGCTGCAAAAGCCGCTAAAACGGAGTCTTCTGTCTTGTGCATGGTCAGAATTAAGACTTTCGGCAGGTGAGTCTGACTGTTTTGCTGCGATCGCTTGAGAGTTTGGGTCAATTCGATACCATCGATATCAGGAAGTCCAATATCAACCACGGCCACATCAGGCTGAGTCTCGGCAATCATCTCTAGTCCTTGTTGGCCAGTTGCTGCGCCGCCAACAACTTCAATCGTCTCTACCTGCTGTAAAGCAGCAATGAGACCGACGCGACTCAAATCGTGGTCTTCAATCAAAACGACGCGAATTTTGCTCATTGTATTCTGTATCGTTCTATAAATTAATGATAGGAAAAAATGACCTTATATAATCGTACAGC
This sequence comes from Microcystaceae cyanobacterium, assembly GCA_041743025.1. GTDB lineage: Bacteria > Cyanobacteriota > Cyanobacteriia > Cyanobacteriales > Microcystaceae > JBGTNM01. The sequence continues at coordinate 20,575 of JBGTNM010000586.1, read as the reverse complement.
TATAGATCACTTTAAGCATCCCTCGCTAGGATTAAAAAGTCTCTCCTGTCCGAAAGAGTCAAGCATAGGCCCTCTGGCACTCTGACAAGAGGTCTAATGGCAAAATAGGCAAAAGGCAAGAGGTAAAAGCAGGAAGCAAGATGTCTAATAAAGATAACAGCAGGAAGGGTAAATAATGATAGCGGATTGGTTAGTAGCTGAGTCTTTCATGCCTCACGGGATGTGTTACCTTTGGCAACCGGGACTGGTGGGGTTGCACATCGCCAGTAATGCGATTATAGCCCTTTCTTACTTTTCCATTCCCCTCACCCTCGTCCATATCGTCCGTAAACGAGAAGACCTCCCTTTCGACTGGATGTTCGTCGCTTTCGCTGCATTTATTATCTCGTGCGGTAGCGGACATTTGATGGATATCTGGACGCTGTGGCATCCTAATTATTGGGTGGCTGGCGTACTTCGAGCGTTCACGGCAGGTATTTCTTTGTGGACGGCGATCGCGCTCACCTCGCTTATCCCTCACATCCTCAAGTTGCCGATTCCGGCACAATGGGAGGCAAAAAATCGAGATTTACTCAAAGAAATTGAAGAACGCAAGCAGGTGGAAGTCGAACTGCAAAAAGAGCGGCAATTCCTCAAGGCACTGCTTTATAACCTGGCCGATGGCATAGTCGCCTGCAATGCTGATGGGGTTTTGACCTTATTCAATCAGGCGGCGCAAGACTTTCACGGATTAGCGCAAGAACCCATCGCTGCCGCAGACTGGGCTAGCCATTACGACCTCTATCTATCTGACGGCAAGACGCTCATGCAACCGGAACAAATTCCCCTCTGGCGAGCGTTGCAGGGAGAAGCCGTCCGCAATGTCGAAATGAACATCGTTCCCCAACAAGGTCAAGCGAGAACCCTGCTGGCCAGTGGCGATCGCATTGTTTCCCCTGAAGGCGAAACCTATGGGGCAGTCGTGGTTATGCGCGACATTAGCGATGCCAAACAGCGCGAAACTGAACGCAAACAGTCCGAAATTGCCTTAAAAGCAAGTGAGAGGCGTTTTCGGGCGATTTTTAACTCGATGTTTCAATTTATCGGGCTACTCAACACCGATGGCAGCCTTTTAGAAGCCAATCAGACTGCCCTCGATTTTGCGGGGGTGAATGCTGATGACATCATCGGCCGCCCTTTTTGGGAAACGCGCTGGTGGACAGAGGAGGCAGGAGGCAATCCCCCCCTACCCCCCCTTAAAAAGGGGGGAGATAAGATGGGAGAGGCGGGAGAGTTATCCCTGAAGCAGCAACAGCTTAAAGAAGCCATTACCCAGGCGGCACGAGGGATTTTTGTGCGATATGAAGTCGAGGTGCGCGGAGCCGGCGATCGCACGGCGACTATCGATTTTTCACTCAATCCGGTTTTTAACGAGGCAGGAAAAGTTATCCTGCTCGTTCCCGAAGGGCGAGATATTACCGAGCGCAAGCAAGCTGAAGCCCAACTGCGCCAAAGTGAGGAACGCTGGCAGTTGGCTCTGCTGGGAACGGGAGATGGCATTTTTGATTGGAATGTTGTGACGGGCGAAGCCTTCATGTCTGCTCGACTTAAGGAAATTTTAGGATATGCCGATGAAGAAGTCGAAAACGCCTACGACGGCTGGTACGCGCTCGTTCATGCTGACGACATTTCGGCCGTTTTAGAGCAAATTCAAGCGCATTTACAACAGCAAACGCCTCAATATAGTTCCGAGTACCGAATGCGCTGCAAAGACGGCAGCTATAAGTGGATTTTAGCCAGGGGGCAGGCGCAATGGGACAAGCAAGGACATCCCTTGCGGATGGTCGGTTCTCACCAAGACATCAGCGCTCGCAAAGTGGCCCAAGCCCAAATCCAGCAACTCAACGAGCAACTCGAAGAGCGCGTCCACCAAAGAACAACCCAGTTAGCGGCAGCTAATGAGTTAAAAGACGCACTTATCTTGCGTGAAAGAGAAGCAAAAGCGAAAATTCAACACTATCAAGATATTGTTGAAAATATTCAATTGGGGCTATTAGTCTGGGACTGGCAAGACGATAGCGATTTGGAGAGCTTTGTGCTGAGAGCAGCCAATCCTGCGGCCAGTCAATTGCTGGAGGTTGATTTTAGCTCGCATTTGGGTCAGGCGATCGCCGATTGTCTGCCGATGGAGATCGGCGAACGTCCGGGTTTTCTCTCCCTCTTGGCCGAGACTATCCAGACACAGCAGGAAACTTCGCTCAACCAAGTCCGCTATAACAGTCTCGCCAAAATTTTCGCCCTCAAAATTTTCCCCCTGCCCGATCGCTGTGTTGGCATTGCTCTCGAAGATATCACCAAACGCAAGCAAATCGAACGAGCGTTAGTCGAAAGCACACAACGCTACCGCTTCGTGGTCAACACCGTGCGCGAGGTTATTTTCCAAACCGATACGGCTGGGGTTTGGACGTTTCTCAATCCTGCCTGGACGGAGATTACTGGCTATTCGGTTATCAACAGTCTTTCGCATCCGTTGGTTGATTACCTCGCCGCCGATGAAGAACGGCAACAGTGCCAAGAAATGTTTGAGCGGCTTATTAAGGGACAGACCGAATCGCTAGTCGCTGAATTTCGCTGGCAAACTGCCCTCGGAGATTGCCGTTGGTTAAAAATTGACCTTCAGCCTTACCGCGATGAGGAAACCGAAGCTATTCTCGGCACGACGGGAACCCTCAACGACATCACCGAACGCAAACAAGCCGAAATCGCCCTGCAAGTAAGAGCGGAAGAATTGACCAACCTCAACCGCATCTTGCTAGCCACAACAGCCAAGTTGGATAAACGCAATCAAGAATTGGATCAATTTGCCTATGTTACTTCTCACGACCTGAAAGCGCCCTTAAGAGCGATCGCCAATCTCTCGGAGTGGATTGAAGAAGACCTCAGCGACAAACTGACCTCAGACACCCGCCACCAACTGAACTTACTGCGGGGTCGCGTTCACCGCCTAGAAGCCTTGATTAATGGGTTGCTGCAATATTCTCGTGTCGGACGCTTGAAAGCTTCGCCTGAACTCGTCGATCTCGAAGAACTCTTAGCAGAGATTGTCGATTCTCTCGCGCCACCTGCCGATTTTACCATCAGTTCCCCCCAAGAACTGCCATCATTTGTCGCCGAACGACTGCCTTTGCAGCAAGTGCTGGCCAATCTAATTGGCAATGCGATCAAACACCACGACTGCCGCGACGGTCGAGTGTCTGTTTCGGTGCATGATTACCAGGATTGCTACGAATTCAGCATCGCCGACGACGGGCCAGGCATTGCACCCGCCTACCACGAAAAGATCTTTCAAATTTTTCAAACGCTAGAACCTCGCGATCGCACCGAAAATACGGGTGTCGGCCTCGCCATTGTCAAAAAAATTGTCGAAAATCAAGGGGGAACCATTGAGGTTGAATCTGAGAAAGGACAGGGAACAACCTTTAGCTTTACCTGGCCCAAATCACTGTAGTGATTGACACTTTTATCTAACTATTGCCTCTTGCCTTCTCTCTTTAGACAGAGAACCAAAAAGTATGACTTTCAGATGAAGGGATAACTACTAAGGCAGATTATCATGGAAAACTAAAGGGACTTTGCTAGATTATTCCCCATGTTATGTTGATTTTAAAAAAAATGGAGGAGCGACTAATTAATATTCTGTTGGTAGAAGACGATCAAGTCGATATTATGAATGTCAGAAGGGCATTTATCAAAAGTAATATTACCAATCCTCTTTATATCGCAGGAAATGGAATAGAAGCGTTGAAACTGCTGCGGGACGAGGATGCAATGCCTGCCTTAGTCCCCAAAGAACGCCGCCTCATTCTGCTTGACCTTAATATGCCCAAAATGAACGGGCTAGAATTCTTGCAGCAGCTACGGCGCGACCCTAATTTGTGTCGAATTCCGGTCATTGTCTTGACCACCTCTGATGAAGACAAAGATAAGGTTGAAGCATATCAACTCAACGTAGCAGGCTACATTCTCAAGCCCGTTACATTCTCCAAGTTTGCCGAGGTTATTGCCACTCTCAATAAATATTGGGCACTGTGTGAAATGCCGTAGGAAACAGTCAGAGAGACCCTGGCTTCGTGAAGTTTAGCGTCGGAACGGTTAACTAGGCATGGATAAGACCTTAAAAATCTTGGTGATTGACGATGACGAGGTAGACTGCATGGCCGTCCAACGCGCCCTCAAAAAAGCCAATCTGCCCGTCGAGTTCCAAAGCGCCCAGAATGCTGAGTCAGGTCTTGCTATTTTACAAGAGAGTGCCTTTGATTGTATTTTTTTAGATTATCGCCTGCCTGACCTCGACGGCTTGGACTTGATCAAACACCTCAAACTCAATCAGGTAGACGCGCCGCTTATCGTTTTGACGGGACAGGGAGACGAGCGCATTGCTGTCGAAATGATGAAGGCTGGGGCTTCAGACTACCTGTCCAAATCGCGACTCTCTTCAGAAATCCTCGCGCAAGTCCTGCGAAATGCCCTGCGCGTCCACCAAGCAGAGAAAGCAGTCACCCTCGCCAATCAACAATTGCGCGAAAAAAATGAACGACTACAGCAAAAAAACCAAGAATTGGAGGAACAACGCCAGCAAATTCAAAGACAAAATCAACAGCTAAAAGAAATCTCTCATCTGAAATCTCAATTTCTGGCTACCATGTCTCACGAACTGCGAACGCCAATCAACGCGATTATGGGCTTTTCTCAGTTGCTTTTGCGCCAGTATCCCGACCCGCTTACCACAACTCAAGTAGATATGGTACAGCGTATGTTTAATAACTCGCAAAATCTTTTATTACTTCTGAATGAAGTCCTCGATTACTCCAAAATCGAAGCCGGACAACTGAACTTAAAATTCAATGAGTTCGATTTAGGTCAGCTAGTCGTTGCCACCACCGAAGAATTGCGCTCTCTCGCAGTCGAAAAAAAGCTCGCTCTCAACCTCCAGATCAACCTATTCAATCCCCAAGTGGTCGCCGATCAGCGTTGCGTCCAGCGCGTCCTGACTAACCTGATTTCCAACGCCATCAAATTTACCGATGCTGGCAGTGTTTCGGTCTGCGCCTCTGAAGTGTCATCCAACCGCCTATCAATCGCCGTTAAAGACACAGGAATAGGCATTGCCCCAGAAAACTTACCTCACATCTTTGAAGCCTTTCGTCAAGCCGATCAAACGCTAAGACGGCAACACGCCGGAACCGGACTGGGCCTGGCTATTGCTGAATCTTTGGTCAAAAAAATGCAAGGAACCATCAGCGTTGAAAGCCAAGTCGGTCGGGGTTCGGTGTTTCGTGTAGAGATTCCCCGCCAGGCAGTGAATCGTGGATAGTAGGTAGTGATTAACAACTATTAATTATTAACTATTAACTATTAACTAAAATGACCCCTTATATTTTGGCAGTTGATGACAATCCTGATAACCTCTTGTTGGTTAAGTTATCTCTAGAACAAGAGGGCCATCGGGTAGAAGTCCTACAAGAAGGAGCGGCGGCACTGACTAAAATCGAACACGCTCCCCCCGATTTGGTGCTGCTAGATGTCATGATGCCCGGTATGGATGGCTATGAAGTGACTCGCCGCATTCGAGAACATCCCAATTTGCCCTTCATCCCTATTTTGCTAATTACCGCTCACGAAGAACCGAGCTTAGTAGAGGGATTGGACTCCGGGGCCGACGAGTTCATCCGCAAACCCGTCCAACTCGACGAACTGCAAGCGAGAGTCCGTTCGCTGTTACGCCTCAAACGAACCATTGACCAGAGGGAAAATTTTGTCTCCTGCCTCACCCACGATCTGCGAACTCCCTTGGTCGCTGCCAATCGAATGCTCACCTTACTCAGTCAGGGAGTCTTCGGACAGATAACGCCTCAAATGCAGGAAGCGTTCGCGGGCATTAGTAGTAGCAATGAGAATTTACTGGCGATGCTCAATACCCTGCTCGAAGTCCACTGTTACGAAGTGGGACAGAAGTATTTAAGCTTTATTCCCTTTAATCTGCCTGAATTGCTCGATGAAGTGAGCAGAGAGTTGATGCCGCTAGCCGAAGAAAAAAGGCTGGACTTGCGAGTGAAAGTAGAAGACGAAATTGAGATGATGCGAGGTGATCGCTTAGAATTGCGGCGAGTCATTGCCAATTTAGTCAGCAATGCTATTAAATTTACTGATGCTGGCTGGGTGGAAGTGCGTGCCAGTGCTTCATCGGGAGAAGCTGGCCGTTGGCTGGTTCTGGAAATTGAGGACACTGGCATCGGCATTTCCCCCGAAGAGCGTGCCAGTATTTTTGAACGCTTTCGTCAAGGCAACCACAAGCGCTCAGGTAAGGGATTGGGTTTGTACTTGTGCCATCAGATTATCCAAGCTCACAAAGGAACTATTAACGTACAATCGGAGTGCGATCGGGGTAGTTTATTTACGATTCGCCTGCCAATGACCCATTAATCTATTCAATCCCCGTGACAATTCCTTGCCACTGGCTAGATCGCAAAACTGCTCAACGTCAGAGAAGTCGTGATTCCTTGCAAGGTGGCTAAGGTGACAAAGCGATCGCCGCCGCCGTTGCCGTCAAACTGTACTAGCGTATTGCCATTTTGGAGCAACGTTCTCAGATAGCCATCCGTCAAGGGATCGGAGCCTATATAGCCAACACTATCGAGCAATTGAGAGACCTCAATGAGATCTTCGCCGACGACAAAATCAACAAGGGTATCACCTCGCTCGGAGCAGGTTCGGTAGCCAAAGCGATCACTGCCACCGCCGCCGGTAAGGGTATCTTTGCCCTTTCCACCCACCAGCAGATTGTCCCCACTGTCACCCACTAAGCGATCACGGCGGGAGGTTCCCGTCAGATTCTCAAGGTTAACTAGGGTATCCGTCGATCCCAAAGGATTGTTCTGACTGGAGTGCTGAGCGATACCTGTCGCCAGATTAGCATCCAGTCCGAGATCGGTACTTAATAACCCTTTAAATTTCAAGCCGGAGTAGTCGGCAGTATCAATTCCACTGCCACCATCGAGTAGATCGTTGCCGTTGCCGCCATTTAAAGTATCATTGCCGTCGTTACCGGAGAGGATGTCACTGCCAAGATTGCCTTCTATAAGATCATTGCCTTCATTGCCGTTGATGGTGTCGTCTCCAGCACCGCCATTAATGCGGTCATTAAAGATCGTGCCGATGAGTAAATTGGGGCCAGGAGAACCATTAAAGACGTTGAAATCATTGTCTGCGATCGCTAGACTTGCACTACCAGAACTTAGGATCAGTTCGACTGTTTCAGCCGTCTCAAACAAACTGTCATCAACTGGAGTAATCGTAATCTCAACGGCGCTCTGTCCGTCGGGAATCGTTACAGTTCCGTCGATCAAATCTGCTCCACTTAGGGTGTAATCTGCGCCCAACGTTGCATTACCGCCTAAAGTAAAGTTAACCGTTAAATCGCCACTGGTACTGCCATCTCGACTGAGGGTGAAAGTTCCCGGCACTATACCCGCTTCGGCAGGATTACCACTGGCACTGATACTAAGGCTAACAGGCGTTTGCAAGTTGAGTCCGACTAAGACTGGATCATGATCAGAAGAACGGTAAGGATCAGCTTCGTAAAGACTGCTAATCTGAGCGGGGGATTTAAAGTTAGTGTTGTAGTCGAGAACCGTCGGTTCGTCAGCGTTGATGTGCCATTTAAGCGCCCCCGTTACTTGGGAACTTAAGCTGCTGCTGCTGAGTGCGTGGTCGAGGGAACCCCACTGTCCATTAAAGACAAAAGAATAGCTGGTATCAGACACTAAATTGCGATAACCTGCGGCTTCTAGGGCAGTGATGGGGTCTTCCTGGGAGTAGGCATTGAAATCTCCCAAGAGCAAATAGTCAGCGTCAGTCGTTCCTGTAGGATTGGTGGTCAACCAAGCGGCCAAATCTTGCGCGGCACGCAAGCGGGTTCCGTTAGAGAGTCCTTGTCCGTCGTTGATATCTTCATCGCCAAGACCACCTGAACTAGAGCCTTTGGACTTAAAATGATTGATAACGGCGGTAAACTGCGCCCCGTTGCTATTTTGTTGGAAGGTTTGGGCAAGCGGTTTGCGATTGTTGTCATCAAATGCCCCCATGCCAAAGCCATCGGCAACCGTTACCGCACTGCCTACTGGGGTAATACTGCCCGGTTTGTAAATAAAACCCACCGCAATTTCATCGGTTCCCAAATTGGGCAATCCTGGGTCGATCAAAGCGTAAGTTCCTGCCCCTGCGATCGCATTGAGTCCGTTAACTAGGTCTTGAATGGCACTAGTTGTCCCGTAACCATCGTTTTCAATTTCGATCAAACCCACTACATCGGCATCGAGTCCCAAGATAGCAGCAATGGTTTTATCTCGCTGACGATTAAATTCGCTTAAATTATCAGCCCCGCGTGAAGTCGGAAAGCCGCCGCCTAGTCCGTCACCGTTGAAGTAGTTAAGGACGTTGAAGCTGGCAACTTTGAGGGTTCCACCGACATCGGGAACAGTTGTGCGGGGATTGGTCGGCTCAAAGTCAATCGGGGCAACGGGTTGGATGCGATAGTCGCCAAATCGGTGATCGGCAATCCCTGAGAGTCCTGCCACTGTATCGCCGCCGCGCAAAGTATTAGAAGCACTGAGCGGATTGCCCCCCCGACCGTGAATAATAGGATCAGGATTTTGAATCGTTAGTGCGTCATCGAGGACAATGCGGCGTTTGGCAATTTCATCGAGGTAGGCAGCGTAGCCGCCGACGCTAGGCGCATTGAATTGAGTATACTGATCGAGTCGTCCGTCCGTTCCGGCTTGGTTGCTGTCGCCATCGGCAGAGAGAATCACTTGTCCGAAGCGTCCTAACTGGAAGTGTTCGGTTACGGTTAGTGTTTCTGGAATCGTCACGCGCATCCCTTCAACGGCTTCTAAGTCCGAAATACTCATTACCGGGAAAGTTAGCGTCGCCGCCGTCGGCAGCATATTTCCGGTACTGACAACGGTTACATTGCTCAGCGTTGTCAATTGAGTCAAACTGCTACCACTACTGGCAAATTCGGCTACGGTTCCGGTAATTCTGACTTTATCACCAATTTGGACATCTAGCCCCAAATTCTGCTCGAAAATAAACAACCCTTCTGAGGTGAGGAGGTTGCTATCGGCATCAGTATCTTCTTCTTGAACGTAAAAACCGCGCAGATTTTGCACCGTTCCCACTTGTTGAAAATCCCCAACGACGATCGCTTCGATGGTTTGCATCCCACCAAATAAGGGATCGAAGGTCAAGCCAGAACCCTGAATTTGATTGATTTTAGTCAAACTCGGCAAAATATCATTGTCTTGCACGTTGAAAATGAGTGGGGGAACGCTCAGACTAGCATAGTCGGGATCGCTACTGCTAACGCTGTGGGTAATCACACCTGCGTGGGGAGACGTTTCGCTGAGTTCGTCATCAATGGCTTTGACGGTAATGATTGCTGGTGCAGTATCGTCTAAGGAAAGCGTCTGCGTGGCGGCGAAATTGATGCCATCGGTACTAATTAAGGTTTGTTCGTCTGCCGTAATGGTAATGGTGACAGGTGCAGTGGGATTCGTATTGAGCGCGAGGGTGTAAGTATCAGTCGTTTCGCCTGCTTCGTTAACTTGGGTACTCCCTCCCGATTCTGTTAAGGCGATCCCAGCTATTGGCGTTCCGGTAGAAACTAAGAGCGTGTCAATGGCAACCCCGTGATCGTTGTTGGTATCATTGATGTCTTGCCAGCGAAACCAAATTTCTTGACCAGGGGCAAGATTCAATCCCGTTAAACTAGAGGATAGCGCGACGTGATTGCCAGCAATATTGCCATCTAATGCACTGGCAGTCGTTGTCCCAAACACAGGAGTTGTAAAGTCGAGGTCATCATCATCTGTCCAAGTCCCATTCGTCAGGCTGGTTGCATCGACTTGATACTGAAAATCTAGCGTCTGTGCTAAACTAGGGGTCGTTGTACTGCCGCCATTGCGCCACTGTTCGCCCACGTAACCGATATCGAGCGTGTCAATGGTGTCTTGCGTATCGTTGACAAAGCGCACCCCATAAAAAATCGTTCCCGTACCGCCAGACGCAACAGAACCCAACGCTCGCTCTGACGATCCAGTATTGCCAAAACTGTAGAGAGATCCTGTATTGCTCGACCCCGTACTCGGCTGGTAAATAGTGCGATTGGCATACCATCCTTCTAGGGTAGAATCATCTATCCAAACATTACTGGCTCCGCTATTTGATAGCGAATCAAACGCTTGCGTATATGTATTACTCAAACTAATAGCTGGCACGATTCTGCTCTCCTTGATGTTAGGTAATAGGTAATAAGTTGAAATTTCTTAGGCTAATTTTGAGGCTCTCGGCTATAAAAGCCACAATAATAATTGATGTGTTTGCTAACGCTTATTTTGAGAATTAACCAAGTTTTAATTGTCTCTTAAACATCGCTTATTTTGACTTTTTTGATTTTATACCAGAGCGCAACAATTTAACATCATGGCACAGTAATGTTAGCAATTGTGTATAAGAAATGTTCGAGTTCAGGTAAGTGTTATTAAAATTAATCTATACTTAATAATTTGTTAACCGATTGTTAGGATAGGCAATTCAACCCATAAAGCTTATCAATAAAGAAAACATTTAAAATAGTGTAATAGATCAGCCAAGCTGAGGACAGCCAAAGGGGAAGGAGAGAGTCAGACATAAGCCGGGTTTTGTTCTAGCAACACACGAGGTTCTGCTAGGAGAGTTATCTATCTAGGACGCTTGTTACCAAACGCCTCAAGCGGTTCTCCAAAAACGGGATGGGGAAAAGGTCAACCCATGTCCCTACGACCTTGCTTCCAACCGGGGTTTACCGAGCCAACACCTCACGATGCTGCTGGTGCGCTCTTACCGCACCCTTGCACCCTTACCCTTTTCAGTTAACTGATAACTGAAAAGGGCGGTATGTTTCTGTGGCACTATCCTCACGTTCACACGCACTGGGCGTTACCCAGCAAGTTTGACCTTTCGGAAGTCCGGACTTTCCTCAGATTCGCTTCCAAGAACGAATCCGCAACCCTCTCGCCAACTCTCTCCCATCTTCTATCTTAGTTTCTTACAGGTCATAATAATGTACTCCGAAAACTAGATAGAAAGCGCAGATAATGAAGAATTAACTCATAGTACTTTCTAAAACTGCGCCGACAACGCGATGATCTTCATCTTCTCGCAGTTTTTCTAGGGCTGCTTTGGCTTGGGCGGTTACAAACTTACCTAATGCTTTAGCAACTTGTACCCGAACGCGCCAAGAAGGGTCGTCTACTTTCGTTAATAATTGGTCGAGGGCAACATCTTGCTTGGGAGTTCCGACGAGTGACCCTAAAGCCTCAACTGAAGCTTCTTGCACGGTCAAATCTTCCCCGACAATGCCCCAGACACACACCTCAAATAGCTCCTCTGGACGGTTCAATTCCATCAAAGCTGCCAAGATACTGCGGCGTACCAACCAATGATCGTCTTGGTAAAAGGCAAGCATTAAATGAGAAGCCGACATTTCACCAAAATATGAGAGGGAATTCGCCGCTTCTGCACGGACATTGGAATCGCGATCGCACTTCATCATTTCTAGCAAAGCGGCAAACGATTCTGCCGTGTGCTTTTTGCCTAACCCCATCGCCACAAAAGAGCGCACTAAAAATTCTGGGTCTTTCATCGCACTCAGCAGCAGAGGAACCGACACTTCTGCTTCGTAATCTCGCAGTTCGGTAATCGCTTTGAGACGTTGCTGAGAGTCAGTATCGCTCAGAAAAGCTTTAATTTGGCGAATGTCCATAGTGTGCGTTATCTGGATGGGAGCCATTCAATTTACTTCAGTGTATAAAAAAATATAGAAAAAAGGAACGGTTTGTGATTAGCTAATGATAGAAAACAATTAGTTTATATTATGACGGACGAAGAAAAACTGTTAGAAATTTATAAAATAGCAGTTGAGGAATATCGTTTTCAAGTTCTATTAAACTGGGATAGAAATAAATTTTATGTCCTTCTAAATTCGACACTGATTGGTGTTACAGCCGGAATTTTAAAGTTACCCAGTAGTCGAGGGGTTGAACTTTTCATGATTCCTCTGTTTATCGTGGGATTTATTATGGCTCTTATTGGATTCGTAACACTACAAAAGGGACACGAGTATTATAGACGTACTGTTTTTAAAAAAACTCAGCTAGAAACTCAATTAAATCTGAACAATGAAGACAAATCCACGTCCCCTGAAATGCAGGATTCGCAATCCCGCATCGGGTACTCCATTAATACAACTGCGGGTATGCGAGAAGCTAAAAACATTAGCGAACCAGAGAAATTTGTGAATCGTCCTTTTAGGATTGGATCTGTCACCTATTATCTAGCTGTTTTATTTGTTGTGTTAATGCTTGTTAATATTATTGGGATTTTATTGGTTATTATAGATCGAAGTGGGAACCTGGCAACAATGTAGGAGAAAACAATTATGTCTGACACAGTTCCACTTCCATCAGAAAGCGAAATTGAGCAAGTTATTGCCGAATTGGAGCAATATAGAGAAAGACTCGTCAAGGATGTCCTCGGACTCGCTCAGAAAGTCAAACTCCCGCAAAAAACGGCTATGAACCATCTAGCCAACCATCCCGAAATTGCTCGCATTGATGAATCTCTCAAACAACTTCGCACCCAGCAAGCCTCTTTTTGAGAATTGAGGTTTAAGCTGCCATCCAAAAGCCAAATCATGCCCATTAGCGAACGCGCCAAACAACTCATTCCCAAAGCCAGAATTGTCAGCTTTGACACCTGGAAGCCGCTTTTTCCGCAGGCTGTCATTGATATTTTCCAACAAGCCGATGACGAAGGACGCTACCTCAGCGATGAGGAATTAGCCCAAATTCAAAGCCTAGGACAGGCTGTTGAGGTCGCAACGGCTCGCGAAATCCGCGATCGCGTCACTGATATTGTTGCCCAAGCCAGAGCGCAGGTTTTAGCGAAGTTTCCCAACATCAGTTCTCCTGGCGGCGACCTCTATCCCCCTGAACGGGCAGAAGCCTGTTGGCGGGATTTCTGGCACTTTTTGCGTTGTATTACTTACGGTATTACTAGCGGACAAACGCAGTTTACCAGTGCTTCAGGCTTGGCCAATATGGAATTGCTCTATCAGGAATTGCGCGTCCCGCTTCCGGCAATGGTAGCAGGCTTAGAAGCCCTTAAAGTCTTTAGCCTACAACCTTACGCTGCTCAACAGCAAGAACAACTAGCCCCCTATTTTGACCACCTAATTAAGGCGATGAAGCAGTTTTAAACCATGAATAAGGCAAAAAAACAATTAATAATTGATAACATTGTTAATTGTTAATTGAAAAGAGGTTCACGGGCGATGCTTTTGAGAACAATCCTACCTTGGCTCGCAGGTTTCCTCATTGGCGGAAGCACTTTTGGAGCGATCACACTCGCTCAATCCCCCACGCTACTGACTCAACACTCCAGCCGAGAACAACTCGGCGAATTGTTACGCTTGGGGCGCGAATACGTCGATGCAGGAGACTATCCCAATGCGATTGCCATTTACGAACGAGCAGCCTCCCTAGACAACCAAAATCCCAAAATTTTTTCTGGCATTGGTTACTTACACGCCCGTCAAGGGAGATTTCGCGAAGCGGTGAGAGCCTACCAACAAGCTCTCAGCCTCGACCCTGATAATCCACGATTCTACTATGCATTGGCATTTAGTTTGGCGAATACGGGCGATTATGCAAATGCTGCTACGGCTTACTACTACGCTATTCAGCTAGAACCACGAGACGTTAAAAACTATTTGGGGTTGGGAGTGGTTCTACTGCGTCAAGGAGATTACGAAAAAGCGACTGAAGCTTACCAGAGAGTCATCGCTCTCGATCCTAACAATCAGCAGGCGTTTACCATTATGGGGTCTGCCCTGATTCAGCAAGGACGTATCGACGAAGCGATCGCCTACCTGCAAAATGCCACTCAGCGTTTTCCCAGAAGTAGCGAGTTAAACCTCCAACTGGCCACGGCGGTTCTCCAAAAAGGAGAGATTGAAAAGGGATTTCAATTATTACAAGAGGCAGAGCGATCAAACCCCAATAACCCGCTAATTCAGTTGAAAATTGGCACAATTTTTGAGCAGAAAGGCAATTGGGCAGGAGCGTTAGCTGCCTATCGTCGAGCCTCCTATCTCGATCGCCGTTCGATCGAGGCACGGATGGGACAAATACGGGTGGCGATCGCGCAAAAAGATTTTCTGGGGGCAGTCGTGACGGCTACTGAAGCGATTGAACTCGATCCGCAAAACCCTGATAGTTACTATTATTTGGGAGTCGCACTCTTTGAGCGAGGCCGTAACAGCGAAGCGAAAGATGCTCTCAAACAGGCTCGCCAACTTTATCAGTCCGCCGAAAATAACCTAGGAGTGGAGCGAGTCGATAAACTCCTCAAGCCAATATAATAGGGCTATCCAAGCACCCCACCGCCATGACCGAAAATAGCGAAAATTACGAAATTGCCCGCCCGATCCCTCAAGCTGTCCTGCAAGCTTCCGCCGTTCTCAAACGTTGGGGATGGATTGGCTTTTGGTGTCAAGTCGTCATCGGTATTGTCTCACTACTAGCCTTGATTCCAGGCTCTGTTGGAACGCAACAAAAAAGTTCCGGTTCTGGCTTGGGCGCGTTTTTTGCCATTTGTGGGATCGTAGCCCTGGCGATTAGTGTTTACTTTTCTTTCCGCTATACCAAAATTGCCGATGAACTGCGCGTGCCTGATGCGGCTCAACGTCCCAAGCGAACTGATACGATTAAAGTGATCCGTCTGGGACTGCTCGTTAACCTGTTGGGAATGTCATTTGCTTTACTGGGGACACAATCTGTAGTCGGCAGTGTCTTGATTAAATCTGTCAAGCAAATTCCAGGGGCAAACGTCGGCGGATTCGGCTGTCTGGTCGTGCCTGCGGATATTTTTAGCATTCAAGCTAATACAACAGAGGTAACAGCCCATTTTCTCGGACTGGCGATTTCTTTTTGGCTCCTCAATCGCCTTGCCAAGTAAAATTGTTCATTAGTTATTGTTAATTGTTTTCTAGCCTCTATCAATGCAGCGCACCCGTTTAAGTACCCTAACCGATGTGGCGGGAAATCGTCTCAATCAACTGTTTAGCAATCCCTGGCGGCGTATTGCTCTGATTTTGTTGGGGTTGTTTTTTGGCATTTCTGTGGGACAAGCTGTCTCGACGACAACAGGACAGTCAGGTTATTGGGATGTGACAGTTGCTGCGGTAATGCTGTTGTTTACAGAGACAGTCAGTCGCATTGCCTACCGCCGCCGTCAAAATGCCCAGATGCGCGCTCGCCAAGGCGAGTCCCCGAAGGGATCGCTCTGGCTCGATGTCTTGAATGTCTTTAAAATGGGAGTGGCTTATAGTCTCTATTTGGAAGCTTTTAAATTGGGTTCCTAGTGGCTGTATTTAAAGTAAATCTTCAAGCAATTTCTAACTTGTCGAACTCATGTAGATTAGTATTGGTCTAGCTATCTTAGAGGCAACCTTCAAATGGTACAAGCACCCTTCAAAACGCTGACCTTGGAGGAGTTTCTGCAACTACCAGAAACGAAGCCTGCCAGTGAGTACATTGATGGTCAAATTATTCAGAAGCCCATGCCACAGGGGAAACATAGTACGATTCAAGGAGTACTTGTCCCCGCCATCAATGGTGTAGTAAAGCCTAAACGTCTTGCTCGTGCGTTTTCTGAATTGCGCTGTACCTTTGGTGGCCGTTCAACTGTACCTGACATTGCGGTTGTGATTTGGAGCCGAATTCCGCGTGATGAGAAGGGAGAAGTTGCTAATACGTTTCCTCTTGCTCCAGATTGGACAATTGAAATCCTGTCTCCCGCTCAAAGCCAGACAAAGGTGACGAAAAATATTCTTCATTAGACTTCTTGAACAATTCGCCGATAACAGGCATAGTGTTCATTGCCAAAACAGACAAAAATGACTTGTTCGAGGGAGCTAGGAAGCTGAAGAAAGGTCTTAACGGTACTGAGCGCTATGCGAGTCGCTCTTTCTAAGGGAAATTTATAAGCACCGGTACTAATCGCGGGAAAAGCAATTGATCGCAGGTTTTTTTCACTGGCTAATTCTAAACTACGATGGTAACAACTCGCCAGTAATTCGTCTTCGTAGCGATCGCCTCCTTGCCAGACTGGGCCAACTGTATGAATTACCCACTTAGCCAGCAAGCAATAACCTTCTGTGATTTTAGCCTCTCCTGTCGCACACCCTCGCAGAGCGCGGCATTCTTCCAGCAATTGCGGCCCGGCAGCACGGTGAATCGCTCCATCCACGCCACCTCCCCCCAGCAGAGAATTGTTGGCAGCATTAACAATCGCATCGACCCCTTGCTGGGTAATATCCCCTTGAATGACGAAAATTTTTTTCGACGTACCCTCAGCCATCACTCCAACCCTCCATCGTTTTTTTTAACTCGTTAAGATCGATTGCAAACTGCTGTAAAAATATTAGAAGATGTAGGAATCTAATGGCAATGTCTTATGAGAGGAATTTATTTAAGTGTTGCAAGTTTTCTTTTTAAAATCTTTATTGTTGCTCTCACAAGTTCCGACTAACGAACAACCCTTTTGGGAGTTAAAAAAGCAATTAGAAAAATATGGTTTTCAAGTCATCATTGAATTACCGCCGCGCCGAGGAGTTTATGGTTTATTAGAACCATCCTCCAAAAAAATTTGGATTAATCCAGTCGTTTTCGATCTGCAAATTGCTCAACCAACGCTAATTCATGAAGCGGTTCACGCGGCACAAGTCTGTGCAGGAAAAGGCAAAATAACGGCTCTCGGTCTAGAAATCGAACCGATTAACTATGCTCGTCCTTTTTTTCAGGGTTATGCTGACATCGACCGACAAGATTTAGAAAGAGAAGCTTATGCCGTTCAAACCCAACCCAATAGCTATGAATTAGTGCTGTCTCTGCTCCAACAACATTGTCAATAGAATGTTAGCATTTTGAGTACAAGACTAAACAGGTGTAGAGCCATGATTAAGGCAAAGTCTCAAACTGATTCTAAACGCAAAGTGCTACTGTATCCTGGCGAGGATAGCTACTTTGTTGTTGAAGTACCCAGTTTGCCAGGATGTATTACCCAAGGAAAGACTCGTGAAGAAGCTCTCGCCAATATTGAAGAGGCAATTGCTCTTTACATTGAAGTTTTGCAAGACCGAGGTGAAACGATTCCAGATGATAGGGTTGAGGTCGTGCTGGTATGAGTAACCTGCCTGTCATCTCAGGTGCAGAATGTGTCAAAGCACTTAAGCAAATAGGCTTTTTGGTAGTTCGTCAACGTGGGAGCCACATGATCCTGGTACGTGAAGATCCTAGAACGACCGTTTCTGTACCAGATCATAAAGAACTTGATCGGGGAACTTTGCGGGCAATTATTCGACAAGTCGGCTTAAGCGTTGATGAATTTGTTGCCCTTTTATTATAGGAAACAAAGATAATATGAGTGATACAAAATTTGTGTTTTACTGAGTAAAGATTAATCAGGTTTACACGAGCGAGAGCTTACAAAATATGCACAAATGTTTAGAAATTTCTTTGGATTTATCTAGCTTACTAGACTTTGTTAAAAACTTATTCATTATAGTGGGTGGAACAGTTGCTTTAGCGAGTTATAGAAGTCAGAATCGGCAGCGAGGAATAGACAATAGCTTTAACTCGCTAAAGATGTTTGAAAAAACTATACAAAATGAAGATATAGAAATTTGGAAGAAGGTATACTTTAATACTTATGAATCTACTCATGCAGAGCCAAATCATTTTGTTGTGTTTTCTGAAGAAAATAGAATAGAACAAATACCGCTCTCCAACCTTTTTATTTCTGAGGGTCAGGGATTGTATGTTTCTAAATCAAAGTTAAATTTAGATGAAAAGACTTCGGATCTTAAACTAGGCTCTATACGGCGCATAACAGAACAGTTAAATTTAATCGGTTACGAAGTTTTGTATGGAAATATAGAACTAAGAATTATCTATTATGAGTTGGGACAAATAATAGAAACCATATATGAATGGATAACTCAAATCCAAGACGAAGATACAAAAGCATCTGTAGAATTTATGTACCCTTATTTCCTGAAAATGTACCAAAAATATCAACTAACAATAGCTAATCTTCCCAGAAAAAGTTATGTTAACTTTTGTTGAAAGTTGATATCAAATTTAGGTAACTGACGTGTTGGCTTCCGTAAACCCTGCTGCTTGAGAGGCAATTTCAGTTTGAGCATTGTTGTTTGCCCAAGTGCGATAATCTTTGAGTAAGTGACTGAGCAATCGCTGTTTAATTCTTAGCAAAACACTACTGAGCAGTCGGTTGCCAGTGACTTCTAACAGAGGACGTGGCATTAATTGCAGAGGAAAGGGGAGTTCGACGGTAACTTCTAAATCGGCAATTCCTTGCAAGTACATTTTGCCCTGTTTTTCGCTAGGAGAAAGCTTACCCACAACATTCAGCGAAAATCGCTCGTTAATGTAATCAATTCCCAGAATTTCACAATCCTCAGAATATAAAAAGACATTGCCTTTGGCATCCGTCCAAACCTTTAAGGTAACTGTCGGTTGCAAGTAATAGAGATCCATGAAGCTGATAGGACGCATCTTCAAACGATATTGCGTCGGCGAGAGTTGTTCAGTTAAGTTGGGATCGGCGATCGCGTTAACCAATCGTTGCGGCTGCCGTAGATAATGTTGAATAGGCACAGGTGTTTCTTCAACAGCGAGAGAAATAGATTCGGAGGCGTAGAAGCGAACGTCCATAAAATGATTTCAATGACAATGTATATCGCTACCTTAATTTTAGGTTATAAAACTTAATAAATTAAAGGTTAGATTCCGCAATCATACTGTCATAGAAGATTTTAGGCAATTGTTTTGCTGAATAATTAAGTTTTATCACTGATATTCTGACAAAATTTAAATCTATCTTGACGAAGTCAGAGGAAGCCCCGCTACGTCCCCTGAAATGGCGGAAGACGCTTCCGCCATCGGGGACTCCTTTTCAAGGCGGGGTCTCTCTGACAAAATGTTCATTTTACTCTTATTTAATTGCGCTGTTTCAAGACGAGACTTGGGCTAATGCTTGGGCGATCACTTCCGTTCCCGCACCGGGTAAATGAGCATTTTCGCTAATGTGCCGCTTCCAGGCTTTCGTTCCAGGCACTCCTGTAAAAATAGTTAATAAATGGCGGCTGATAGCGTGCAATTTTAAGCCTCGACCGCTCCAATAATCAATATAGGGTAGCAGAGAGGCGATCGCTTGGTGGCGCGTGGGAGGCGTGACATTTTCACCGTAGATATCTCGATCAACTGTAGCAAAGAGATAGGGGTTATCATACGCTGCCCGTCCGATCATCACGGCATCGACTGCTTGCAACTGCTGTTGTACTTGTTCGAGCATGGTGATTCCGCCGTTAATTTCGATAAATAGGTGAGGGAAGTCTTGCTTGAGGCGGTAAACGTCGCCATAGCGCAACGGTGGAATGGTGCGATTTTCTTTGGGACTTAAGCCTTTGAGCCAAGCTTTGCGAGCGTGAACTGTAAATCGAGTGCATCCTGCTTCAGAAACGATACGGACGAAATTAGCCATATCTTCATAGCGATCGCAATCGTCAATGCCAATCCGATGCTTGACAGTAACGGGGATGCTGACGGCTTTCTGCATGGCTTCTACCGAACGGGCAACGATGTCCGGTTGTGCCATTAAACAAGCCCCAAAATGGCCGTTTTGCACGCGATCGCTAGGACAACCCACATTAAGATTGACCTCATTATAGCCCATATATTCTGCAATTATAGCACATTGGGCTAATTCTTGAGGATTATCACCGCCTAGCTGGAGAGCAAGGGGTTTTTCTTCTGGGGAAAAGCCGAGCAATTTCTCGCGATCGCCGTGCAAGATAGCGGCGGTGACGACCATTTCCGTGTAGAGTAGGGGACGGCGGGCTAACTGGCGCAGAAAATAGCGAAAGTGGCGATCGGTGCGCTCCATCATCGGCGCGACACTGAGAGGATTTCCGGTTGTAGGGGCGATCAAGTTAGTATTCATGAGCGAATAAACGCTTGTCTGTTAGATTAATTCTTAATTCTCTCCTCGTATCCTAATCCGTTTTTCCTCAACAATCCATAACCGATGAATAATAGGTTCTTGCAATAATAAAGGAATTATCTTTTGAAATACCGAAATCAAATATGGCTTATCTTGTCGATTAACTCGTAATACTATAATCCCTCAAAGAGTTTTCCTTCCTGCCTTTTGCTATAACACTCTAAGCAGGGATAATGCGCTCACGAGTGAGTTCGGCTGCATAAGAAATCTGCCTGACGGGGTGACAAAGAAGGGTCAAAGGCTTATTAGGACATAAGTTGAGCCAAGTATGGTAAAAAAGAAGTTGCCCAAATAGCAACTTCAGAGAGAATTAATTAAATGTTACCAGAAAACTATCAGAAACATCTAGTCA
>JBGTNM010000585.1:0-27742 GCA_041743025.1 Microcystaceae cyanobacterium | reverse complement strand
TGACTAGATGTTTCTGATAGTTTTCTGGTAACATTTAATTAATTCTCTCTGAAGTTGCTATTTGGGCAACTTCTTTTTTACCATACTTGGCTCAACTTATGTCCTAATAAGCCTTTGACCCTTCTTTGTCACCCCGTCAGGTCTGCAACTTAAGATAGCACTTGACGATCTATCTCACCCAAGCTGAAGGCATCTCTCCCGATAGCCTAATAGCTAAAGCGATTGAATGTTCCCTGTTATCTTTTTAAGATGAACTTTTTTGACAAATTAACCCACGCGATCGCTCGCAATCAATCCTTATTGATTGTCGGACTCGATCCCAATCCCGAATTTAGAATACACCAATCTTCTCAAGCACCTTCTATTGCTCAACTCAAGCAATGGTTACTTTCTATTATTACTCAGACGGCTGACTTGGTTTGTGCTTATAAACCGACACTGGGGTTTTATGAAGCGTTGGGAGTTGAGGGGTTAGCGTTACTGTTAGAAATCATCAAGGCAATTCCTGCCGATATTCCCCTTATTTTAGATGCTAAACACGGCGATCTCAACACCAGTACCGTTTTTGCCCGAACGATCTTTGAACAGTGGCAAGTCGATGCAGTGACGCTTAATGCCTATGCTGGACAAGATCAGGCAGCACCTTTTTTACTCTACCCTGATAAAGGGACATTCATCCTCGCTCACACCTCTAATCCCAGTGCAGTTGCCCTTCAAGAATACCCTACCGAGCAAACCCCTTTCTATTTGCAAATGGTTCGAGAAGCGAAAACTTGGGGAACGCTAGAACAGGTAGGTTTAGAAGTGGGAACGACTGACGCAAAAGTTCTGCAAAATATTCGCGCTATTGCCCCAGAAAGGTTTATCTTACTGAGAAATATTTGGTCAGAAAAGGTTAATATCGAATCTATTATATCGGCTGGATTGAATAGCAATGGTGAAGGTTTATTAATTCCCGTTTCACAAGATTCATTAAATCAGGATAATTTAACAGAAAATCTCCACTCTTTGCGCGAGGAAATCAATCAAATCCGAGAGCGAAGCATTAAAGAAGTTTCTCAGTGCGAGCTATGGATGCCCGATGTCTGCTTTTTAAAACAACATCCCCATCAAGATTTGATTCTACAACTTTACGAAATTGGCTGTTTATTATTTGGCAATTATGTCCAAGCGTCAGGAGCGACGTTTTCCTACTATATTGATCTGCGACAAATTATTTCTACTCCTCAACTTTTCCATCAAATTTTAAAAGCTTATTCTGAAGTTCTTCAACCATTAACGTTTGATCGCATTGCCGGAATTCCCTATGGTTCTCTGCCGACGGCAACTGGCTTATCATTAAGGTTAGACCATCCGATGATTTATCCTCGCAAAGAAGTCAAAGCACACGGCACTCGTCGTTTAATTGAAGGAACTTTCAATCCTGGTGAAAAAGTAGTCGTTGTCGATGACATTTTGATCACCGGCAAAAGTGTCATAGAAGGGGCAGAAAAGCTCAGATCTTCAGGCTTAATCGTAGAAGATATTGTCGTTTTTATCGATCATGAAGAATGCGTAAAAGATAAACTCAAATCTCAAGGCTATCAAGCTTATTCAGTTTTGACCATTTCTGAAATTACAGAAACATTATACGAAGCTGGAAAAATTAGTGAAGAACAATATCAATCTTTACAAAAAACCTAATGACGCAAGCCTCAACCCACGCTCAACCTCCTCTCGAATTTATTCCCCCCCAGTACAATCCTTGGGTTTTGCGGGGAATTCAAACACTTTTGCCTTTTTGGATGCAAACGCAGACGAATATTAGCCAAATTCAAGGCGATCGCGTCGAAACCCTCGCCCACCTCTACCACCGCTTCCAAAAAGGGGAAGTTCGCTTATTGCTAGCGTTTCGCCATCCTAGCATCAACGATCCCTATTGTCTGGCTTACCTGTTGTGGAAACTCCTGCCACAAACCGCAAAACAGGAGGGAATCGCGCTAAAATACCCTATTCATGCCCATTTTATGTATGATCGCGGTATTCCTTTATGGGCAGGTTCGGCAGTCGGTTGGATCTATTCTCGCTTGGGCGGTACCTCTATTCAACGCGGTAAGCTAGATCTACCTGGATTGCGATCAGCCAGAGATTTGCTTGCTAACAGTCAATTTCCCCTAGCAGCAGCCCCAGAAGGCGCAACTAACGGACATAATGAGCTAATTTCACCGCTCGAACCCGGTATCGCTCAATTAGGGTTTTGGTGCGTTGAGGATTTACAAAAAGCCAACCGCAACGAGGAAGTTTTGCTCGTCCCCATTGGCATCCAATATCACTATCTAACCCCTCCTTGGCAAGAAATTGAGCAACTGCTCGCGCAATTAGAAGTAGATTGCGGCATTAAAGACGTAAATCGCTCCTCAATTGATGAGAAGCTTCTCTATCAACGATTGATTCAGCTAGGAGAAAAAGTACTCTCGTTGATGGAAAATTTCTATCGGCAGTTTTACCATCAAACCTTGTCGCAAGTCGCTGAAATCTCTGCTAACCAACCCTTGCCGCAACGCCTGCAAAATCTCCTCAATATTGCCTTACAGGTTGCCGAAGATTATTTTAACTTACAGCCAAAAGGAAGCCTGAGCGATCGCTGTCGTCGCCTTGAACAAGCGGGATGGGATTGGATTTACCGTTCGGAGTTCAAAAACAGCCATCACTTATCAACTGTCGAAAAAGGCTTAGGCGATCGCGTTGCCGAAGAAGCTACGCTAAGAATGTGGCACATGTGAATTGTCGAAACTTTTGTCGCGGTGACAGGCTACTATGTTCAGGAAAAACCAACCGCCGAACGCTTTGCCGAAACAACGCTACTATTGTGGGATTTAGTGACGCGCATTCAGGGAAAAAGTGCTTTCTTTCGCCCGCAAATTGGCCAACAAAGCGTACAAATAAAAATTGGAGAACCTCTATCCTTCTCAGCGCGTTGGGGTGATTACAAAAGCCATCGCCGCCAAACAATCGCTAATCTGACACAAGACTTACAAGAAGCGCTAGAAGCCACGATTGAGCGATAAAAGTTAACCACAAGGCTCTCCCGTACTGATGGTGACAATAAAATCTTATAAATTGGTGTAGGATGGGTTAGACGGCAGTAAGCATCCAAACTTAACTAGAAATTATCAATCCGTCGTAACCCATCTTCTTAGAATTTGTAACATATACGACCATTTTACCCCATGATGTCGGGAGAGCCTAGCTTCGGGTTCATACTCAACTAAATAACTCATCAATTATCCAAACCCAGCCGTTGCATCACCTCTTGTGCTGGGATACCCCTAACGCCTGTTTCCCTGCGTTTCTGAATTTCCAATAGCTCTTCAATAATCTCCTCTTTAACCATTTTGCCTTCATCGGGATCGCTTAAAAATTCCTCCAGGGATTCCCTAACCGTTTCCCGAATCAGGATTTTTAGTTCATCAATCGTGAGATCTTTAACTTGCATGGCAATGGCTGTATAGTAACATGAGTCATTTATTGATTCTATGACAAAAATTAAAGCAAATGATATTAGCTGCTAGACTGGAGTTCGAGTAGCTGAGTCAGCTTTGCTCTTAAGGCTTGAATATCGCCAGTTGGGGCAATAACCGTGCTTGAGTTATCTTTAACTCTCAAAAAGTGTTCTTGCAAAGCTAACTGCCGAATAGATTCATACTCCTGTCCTAAATGTTCTAAGGCAAAATCAATTAGCTCTTCATTTGTCAGGTGCTGAAGTTGATCTTTAAGGTTTTCAGACATATCTCCTGTCTCCATTAGAGGCAATATAAATAATCATTCGCTGGTTTTCAAATCCTCTAGGATAAACAACGATGCATAACTCTCCATTCGGCAGTATGTCGATTAACCGGATGTAGCATCTAAGTTGTGCAGTTACCTCACGTCCAATCAGATATAGTTCGCGTGCGCTGGCTCGGCGTTGGCTCCATTGCGGTATAGTTTGCCTTACGAACTCATTTTAACTGATTCCATCGCACTTAATAAAACGGTAGCAAAGCGAGATCGCCAACACTTCGAGTATCCTTTTAACGTAAGAGCCTGTTTATAAAATAAATCTTAAGTCTATTCGATTGGATTTGATCCCCCCTAGCCCCCCTTAACAAGGGGGGAACCGGAGTCAAAGTCCCCCTTTTTAAGGGGGATGCCGAAGGCAGGGGGATCGGGGATTTAGGGGGATCATAATTTCTTTATAAATGACCTCTAAGCAAGTTAATTCTGATATTTCCCACAAATTGCCTGCAATTGGGTTTCCTCAGAATGCGTCTTGAGATAATCACTTATCCAATGACACCCCTTAGTCATTAAGTCATCCAGGTCAAAACGCCATAAAATAATATTGCCGTCAACACTGCCAGAAGCGAGAATCTTACCATCGGGATGGAAATTGACACTACTGACTGTATCTTGTTGATGTCCGGTAAGGGTTTTGAGTTCTTTGCCTGTTGCTACATCCCAGAGTTTGAAAGTCTTGTCATAACTACCCGAAGCAACCGTCTTACCATCGGGACTGAAACTGACACTACTGACTATATATTGATGTCCGGTAAGGGTTTTGAGTTCTTTGCCTGTTGCTACATTCCAAAGTTTAATGGTGTTGTCCCCACTCCCCGAAGCTATAATCTTACCATCGGGACTGAAACTGACACTGCTGACAGCATCTTGATGTCCGGTGAAGGTTTTGATTTCCTTGCCTGTTGCTACATCCCAGAGTTTAAGGGTGTTGTCCCCACTCCCCGAAGCTACAATCTTGCCATCGGGACTGAAACTGACACTAAGAACCTGACTTTGATGTCCGGTGAAGGTTTTGATTTCCTTGCCTGTTGCTACATCCCAGAGTTTAAGGTTTTTGTCATCACTAGCGGAAGCAACGGTCTTACCATCGGGACTAAAACCGACACTTATAACCCAACTTTGATGTCCAGTGAGGGTGTGGAGTTCCTTCCCCGTCGCTACATCCCAGATTTTAATGGTCTTATCAGCACTGCCCGAAGCAAGGGTCTTGCCATTGGGACTGAAACTGACACTACTGACCGAATATTGATGTCCGGTGAGAGTTTTGATTTCCTTGTTTGCCGCTACATCCCAGAGTTTAATGCTCTCCCTACTACCCGAAGCTACAATCTTGCCATCAGGACTGAAACTGACACTGCTGACCGCATCTTGATGTCCGGCGAGGGTGTGGAGTTCTTTGCCCGTTGCTACGTTCCAGAGTTTGAGAGTCTTGTCAAGACTACCAGAAGCAACCGTCTTGCCATCAGGACTGAAACTGACACTGTTGACTGTATGTTGATGTCCGGTGAAGGTTTTGAGTTCCTTACCTGTTGCTACGTCCCAGAGTTTGAGAGTGTTGTCAGCACTACCGGAAGCAACGGTCTTTCCATCGGGACTGAAACTGACACTGATGACCGCATCTTGATGTCCAGTGAGGGTTATGAGTTCTTGACCCGTCGCTACGTCCCAGAGTTTGAGAGTCTTGTCACCACTACCAGAAGCAACCGTCTTGCCGTCGGGACTGAAACTGACACTGTAGACCCACTCTTGATGTCCAGTGAAGGTTTTGAGTTCCTTACCCGTAGCTACATCCCAGAGTTTGATAGTCTTGTCCCCACTGCCAGAAGCAACCGTCTTGTCATCGGGACTGAAACTGACACTCCTGACCGCATCTTGATGTCCAGTGAGGGTTATGAGTTCTTTACCCGTCGCTACATTCCAAAGTTTAATGGTGTTGTCCCCACTCCCCGAAGCTATAATCTTACCATCAGGACTGAAACTGACACTGATGACCGTATTTTGATGTCCGGTGAAGGTTTTGAGTTCCTTGCCTGTTGCTACATCCCAGAGTTTAAGGGTGTTGTCCCCATTCCCCGAAGCAACGGTCTTGCCATCAGGACTAAAACTAACACTAACAACCTGACTTTGATGTCCGTCTAAGGTATTACGTTCTCGCACAGCATAAACTACTTGTAAGGCCGCATTAACGTTAGTTTCTGCCTCGGATTTAGTAGGAAATGATTGGTTTTGGAGAGATTGCAGTTGATCTCCTGCTTTTAAGGCAAGTAATAAAGCATCAAAGGGTCTACCTTGTAGCTCCAAGGTTCTAGACTGGGTAGCAGCCACAATCGCTTGCGTTCCCTGAAAGTTTAATTGTGCGATTTCTTGCGCTTCTTGCAGTTGTCGCGCTTGCAGTTCAAGTTGTCGTTTTTGGTCTTCGACTTGGTTTTTTTCGTTTTGGGCTTGTTTTACCGCTTTTTCGGTTCTGTCGAGGGTTCGATTAGCCAGTAACAGTTTTTTCTGTGCTTGTGCTTTATCAGTTCTAGCAGTCTTGGCTGCTATTTCTGCGCTTTCTTGCTGCTTTTGGGCTAAATCTAACTGAACTTGCGCTTGCTGCGCTTTAGTTTCTGCTTGCTTAAATTTCTCTTGTGCTTCTTTGCGTTTTATTTCAGTTGCTTTAAATTGTAGGTTGAGCTTTTTGAGTTCTTCTTGTTTTCGCTCAGTTTCTTTCTTAGTTTGATTAGCCGTTTCAGTCGCTTGCTTGGCGATTTTCGTCTGGTTATCCGCATCTATGCGAGCTTTTTCGGCAGTGGTACTAGCTTCTCTTGCTTTCTGATTCGCACTAAAGGCAAATGCCCCCATCGTTCCTGCTAAAATAAGACCCATAACCGAACCAACTGCAATACGCCGTCTTGCTTTGCGGTTTGCTGCTTGAATGCGTTGTTCTGCGGTATCTGCTGCATCTTTAAGCAGTTGCATTGCTTCTAGTTTCGTATTCTCAGCCTTGCGACTGGTTTCAATAAAATTACGCTGTATTTCTTGCAATAGTGGGTTTGGATCGCCTGTTTGGTGATGTTTTAGCTTTTCTTCTGCTTTTTGCAGCCATTGTTCAGCATCTTTTAATTCTTCCTCCCGTAGCAATAAACCATCCCAGCGCTTGTTATCCCATTCAATCGCGCCTACTAACAAGCGTGTATGTTCTCGAACATACTCTAAATCAGTATCGATTACCTGGATTAATTCGCTAAAAGATTGCTCAAAATTATCACTTTCTCGAAAAAATAGCCAGTTATGAGAACCGATCGCTTGGTGTGCCGGATTCTCTGCTTCAAACCCAGTTGTATCTCGCCGCACAACGGGCAACAATCGCTTACCTCGGTTGATGGCGTGGTTTACCTCATCTCCACATACCCTAGATGCCACCGAATCAGGACTAATCACAAACAAAAAGGTATTTGCGCCTTCTATGCCTGCTTTAATTTCTTCCCACCATTGCGTTCCTTTCGGTATGTTATCCCAATCTACCCAAGTTTCTCGCCCAATATCTTTGAGGGCGCTATTTAATTTAGCGACAAATTCTTTATCTTTACGAGAGTACGAGATTAAAACGTCATTAGCCATGCTACATCTCCTGATAGCGCACTATTACAAGCGACTACTCCAAAAATAGTAGGTTGGGTTTCACTGACGTTCAACCCAACACCAGAAGCTTATTGAGTTGGGTTTCGTCCCTCAACCCAACCTACACAAATCCTGATAGCGCAATCTTAGAGCAGTTTTCATTTTAATAAGAAAATAGGGAACATATCTATTAAATATCTACACTCGATCCGAATACCGTTACAGAAATCTTTATCTTTTGGCCTCTAACGAATTTTCCCTGTAGGAGCGAACCGCGATCGCCCAAAATGTAACATAAGCGAACACTTTACCCCATGATGTCGGAAGAAGCGTATTCAATCCAGGTAATATCTGACGAAGAAATTGATCAGCAAAAGCAATCTTTCCCAGCATTATTACAGAAACTAGGGCAAACTTCTCCAACTGCGATCGCCTCAATTTTAGCCGAACGTGAAATCGTTGAGCCGGAGGAGGAATTGACTCCTGAGATCATTGCTCATCTACAACAGCGAATACATAACAGTTCAAAAGCCTGAACTAACCCTAAACTCATAGAATTAACCAAAAACGAATGGTTTTAGGGGCATAGCAATGCCATGCCCCTACGAATATGCAGGGCTGTTTCATTCTCAGACTCAATTTGTATTTTCTTAGTCCCTTTAGCGGACTTTTGCTATTAGCCTTGAAATAAATTTCAAGGCGAGATAAAGACTCGAAACCATTATCCTGCCATGAACTTAAGTTCATGGCTAATAGCTCAAGTCATCTTTAGATGACTGAAAAAATCGCTGTCAGGCTTAGACTTTTCAGATTTTGGCGATAATTCAGTCTAAAAACAAGGTCAAAAACTGATTCTATCAGCGTCATAACGCTTCTAAAATTATAGAATGAAACAGCCCTGCCTAGGAATATGTGGGTTATTGACTTAGATCTATTGATAACAATTTTGATCTTCCTTCGTCATCTCAACTGTCGCCATTTTAAATCTTTCTATGAAACGATCGCTCGCTATCTTCTTACTAGGATTAGCTTTATTAACATCTCGTGGCGTAGTTGCCCAAAATATTCCTTTAAAACCTGTTGAAGATAAAGCAATTGTGGGATTAGATGAGCAGCTTTGGACGATTTTAGGAAATAATGGAGATAAATGGTCGCTGATTCGGGCAATTAGTTACAGTTTGCGCTATCTGGATACGCCTACAGCCATTCAAGCTTATCAAGATTATCCCGTACCTGGGGTAACACGCGATCGCGTTCGCCGTTCTCTGGTTCGCTTTCAGGAATTACTCAAAACAGTACAATCGCCTGAAGAATTGCAAGCAGCCGTCCAAAAAGAGTTTACCTTATATCAATCTGTCGGGAATGATCATCAGGGAACTGTACACTTTACTGGCTATTTTGAACCTATTTATACAGCTAGTAGGATAAGAACTGCCCAATATCGCTATCCTCTCTATCGTAAACCCTCTGGCTTTGACGATTGGTCAAAACCCCATCCCAAACGACTAGAAATAGAAGGAAAAGACGGTTTAGGCAGTAATAGTTTTCTGCGGGGAAGTGAATTAGTCTGGTTACGCGATCGCCTAGAGGCTTATCTCGTTCACATTCAAGGATCGGCTAAACTGACACTACCTGACGGAAAAATGATCACGATTGGCTATGATGGCAGTACGGATTATCCCTACACCAGTATCGGCAAAGAATTAATTAAAGATGGTATCTTCACAGCAGATCAATTGAGTTTGCCCGTTTTAATTGAATATTTACGCAAAAATCCGCAAGCAACCGATAAGTATCTACCTCGCAACGATCGCTTTATTTTCTTTCGGGAAACTGGCGGCGCACCAGCAATGGGAAGTATCGGCGTTCCCGTAACAGCAGAACGTTCGATTGCTACTGATAAATCCATCATGCCGCCAGGAGGACTAGCGTTAATTCGCACGCGCATTCCCTACCTAAGCACCAACGGCGAGATAGAAACTCGTCTTGTCAGTCGCTACGTCTTAGATCAGGATACCGGAAGCGCAATAAAAGGGCCGGGACGGGTGGATATTTTTATGGGAACGGGAAAGGAAGCAGGCGATCGCGCTGGGTTAATTAGTAATACTGGTCAATTGTATTATTTATTATTGAAAGACTAAGCCACATGAAAGTTACTTTGTATCTATTTATTAAAGAAATTTGTTAAGTTTTTGTACTAACTCATGTACGGTTGTAGATGGATTATCTGTGCCTGGGTTGGGAGGAACGTAGCACTTCAAAAGCTTCTCAGCATTCTTAATAGCTGTTGGTTGCTTATCTAATAACTCGTCATAAATTGTCTCACTATTTTTTTGATAGGGTCGTCCAAGTAAAGAGGTCAACTTTTTACAATAATCTTTTCGAGGAATGCCAGTATTTAAAAATTCAAAGTGTAAAACATACCATAATTCAAAAGCTTCATTAGAATAAGCTACTCTAAATCTTTTAGTATCAGCATTTTGTATGGCTTTATTTTGAACATCAGCTTCTTGAATGACCTTATTTTGAGCTTCAACTTTTTGAATAGCCTTATTTTGAGCCTCAGCTTTTTGAATGGCCTTATTAAAATCTTCTAGAGTCCAACAATCTCGATCAAAAACACACCAAACCTGATCGTAATCTTCTTGCTCTTTTAGTTTTATTGCAATGTCAACCAATTGACTAGGGTTTTTCCCTATCCCTTTAACATCTATTTCAACAACCTTTTTAGGAACACGAAAACTTTCAAAATATTTGGGTTCAGTTTTCTCTCCTTCACAGACAATCAAAAATCTCTGTTTAACTTCTCTAGTATTAATTTTTCTAAGTGAATATCCACGAGAACTATTCTTTCTTTTAGGCATGATCAATCAAATGATTCAAGTTTCCAATATAGGGTATTGCACCATATTTCCCTTTAATATAATCACTTTTAAATGACGCATTATTAGGTATATTATATTCGGCTAAGGAATAAAGATCTGTTGCACCGTATCTATTTTTTTCAGTAAACCAAATTTGATCTCTACGAAAAAGCTTATTACTAAGCAAGTTAGTATCATGAGTCATAAATATTAGCTGAGCATTATTTAAATTTGTTTCATTAGAATTAAATAATTCAACAATTGCAAGACTGATCAAGGGATGAAGTCTTGCATCAAGTTCATCAATAATAAGAACTTCCCCCTCTTTTAAAGCAGTTATAAGTGGCCCAGCCAAGGCAAACAATTTACAGGTTCCCTCAGATTCATGTTCACTTAAGTCAAATAGCTCAATTGATTGATAGCTTCCGTTTTCTTCAAGCTTTTTATGGACAGTACCAATACCAATTAAAGTCGCTTTACCTCCTGTCTTCCTAATGATAAGCTTATTCTTTTTAATTTTATCGGGTAGATCATCATCTAGCACATCAGTTCCATGAATGACTATTTCATTAATCCCTAAGTCCAATTTTTTAATCAACTGCATAATATCAGTTTTGTTATGATTATTTATCAAACACTCAATTGTATAATTTAAAGATTCTTGAGCATCCAGTCCAGAAATAATATTTAATTTATTAGTTAACCATTCTAAAATTCTCTCAGCAATTTTAACATTAAATTGAGCAGAAACAGATAAAAAAAGGGCATTATTTCTTGTTCTCTGGGGAATGCCATTAGCATCATAATTTTTAGATGTTTTGATACTACTCAAGTTACGTTCAAATAATTTAGTTTCTCTTATCTTAGGAACATAAAATAGCCACTCTGAAATTACCCTTTCTCGTGTTGCCTCAAATCCATATCTATACTTTCGACCATTCATTAAAAATACCAATTCAAAATAGGACGGTTGATTTTCAGTATCTGTACTGAGTCTAAAAGGCTCTACACCTATTTCATCAGTACTCTGAGTGTCTTTAGATGAGTTCACCATAAACCACTTCATAAAGCGTAAAGCTTGGGCAAGATTACTTTTACCACTAGCATTTGCTCCATATATCGCAGCACTTTTAACCAACTTCAACTCGTCGTCTACAGCAAACACATTGTTGTCATCAAGCTTTTTGTCAATTTCGGCAAGATTAGCTGCTACCATACTAAAAGTAACTTGTTCCTTAAAAGACCTATAATTGCCGATACTAAATTCGATGAGCATGGCTTAGAGTTTGGGTTTAAAGCAAAATTAGTGAAAAAATTACCAATTCGTATCTAAAGATTAGCAGTAATTGGGTTAAGATGTTAAGGTATAAGATTGTCTTACTTCTTGTACAAATGCACTCTATTGACTGGCAAAACGCTGTAACTGCCGAGTGTTTAAGGCTTTCTGCGGCGGGTAATTGGGAACGTTAGAATTGCTTTTTAGATTTACTTTATAAATATTCTCTAAGCCACATTAAACGCCTGATGGTTTGGCAAAAACCCTTGCTTTTCTAAAATTTCGACTAGTTGAACGCCAGTTTCTAACAAACAAGCATGGCCACTCATTGGCAGGATGACTTGCTTGGTATTAGGCAAAGATCTGGCTAGGCGTTTTGCTTCATCGATTGAGGGTAATAAGTGATCGCTAGCACTGGCGATAATTAGTGTCGGTTGGGTAAATTGCTCTAACTTTTTGGCATCGATGTCAAAACTGAGCAACAGAGAAAGCCGCCAACTGACTGTCGCTTGGGGCAGCGATTGTATCGCTCGCAATAAGTCCCTGCGATCGCCGTACTCTATCCTGCCCAAATTGGCTAAAAACGGCAACAATCCCAAGGCTGAGCCTCGATGCAAAAATTCTGGCATCCACTGCGTTAACGAACCCCCCCAACTCAACCAAGGGCGCTGCCGCAAAGACGAAGCAGGATTAACTAAAATCAGCTTTTCGATCAGCCAAGGAGCCATCAGCGCGATTTTGAGAGCCAAACACCCTCCAAACGACTCCCCACAAAGATAGAGCGTTGTCTCGTCTTCCAGTTCATCCTGGAGGACGCTAATCGCTTGTTGAGTGAGAATCTCCCAAGAACTGAGATCGTTAGGCCCGATAGACAGACAGCGAATATCAAAAAACTCGCTTAGTCCTTTAACTTGCCGATGCAACAATTTTCCCGTACAGTCCATACCCGGTAAATAGACCAAAAGGGGGCGATCGCTTTGAGGGGGTACAGGGGTCAACAATTTCATAATTAAGAACAATCTTTCATCAGAGTTGCAATTTCGCGGTGGCAGTATTGGGTTAATTGCACTGCCATTTTTTTTCCTCCCTTGCCTTTATACTGCTGCCGATGTTGGGAAGTAATCCAGTAAGGACGACCAACGAGTACGTTCACACGGCGATAGACCACCACCGGATGCAGGCCTGGGCGAGCAAAAAGAGGTTCTGACGCATCAAAGTGCCGCAGCCAACGAATAGGAAAGGCAGAAGCTACCTGTTCTTCTAACGAGGCGATCGCGACAGGCAAAACTGCCAATTGTGGCACATCAACTTGCAAGGCCAGGTGAGCGAATCCTCTTTGAAATGGGCCAACTTCCTTGGGTTGCGTCAGTTCCACCATCGGCGATCCACCTTCGGGAAATAACCCCACCCACTGCCCGGAGTTTAACAGTTGATGGGCTTGCTCAAAGAACTGTCGCTGTCGTTGAGCAGGTTCAGCCAGGGGTAAACACCCCAATAATTGCACCATTTCTCGCAAAAAAGGAGTCTGTCCCATGTAATGATGGCAGGCGATACGAACTGGCATCCGTAGAGCTTGAATTAATAAAGCAGCATCTAGAAAACTACGATGATTACTGACGACGATCGCGCTACTTAGGCTGCGGGGAATTCGATCTTCGTGATAGACAAACATTTGCATTCCTAATGCGCCTGAAAGTGTCTGTGCTACGAAAAGGGGAGTCTGCGAAAACATCATAAACGATTTCAATTAAAACAGTCATCATATTTTTTCCTGATTTAAATCATAACAAGTTTTTATTTAAACCCCAGCCCCTAACACTTCGTACCCTTTTTGAGATTAATTATCAAATCATCTCAGTTGCTTAAGAATGTTTTTATTGCTAGCTTTAAAGAAAACAATTAAGATAAATCTTATAAATAAAAAAATCGTTTAACAAACTAAAATAAATGATTCAACACTCGCGCCCGACTTTTAAGAGAGTTAGTGGTGCTTTAATTGCCCTCAGTGCCTCTTTAAAAGCTAGATGACTTCAAAAGAAACCGAATTTCCTAAATTTGCTTTAACAACGCCTTTGTATTACGTAAATGACGTTCCTCATCTAGGGAGTGCCTATACTACAATGGTAGCCGACGCGATCGCTCGCTCTGTCCGATTGCGAGGCATTGATGTCCTGTTAATCACCGGAACCGACGAACACGGGCAAAAAATCCAGCGTACCGCCGAAGAAAGAGGACTTGCCCCGCAACAACACTGCGATCGCATTGCTGGCAGTTTTGAGGCTCTCTGGCACAAGCTCAACATCCAGTACGACCGTTTCAGCCGCACCACCGCCCCCCGTCACCATGCCATTGTTAAAGCCTTCTTCCAACGGGTTTGGCAGCGAGGCGACATCTATCTCGCCCAACAACAAGGATGGTACTGCGTTTCCTGTGAAGAATTTAAAGAAAAGCGCGAATTGCTTGACGATGGCTGCTGTCCTCTCCATCCCAACAAACTGGCTGAGTGGCGCGATGAAGAAAACTACTTCTTTCGTCTGTCGCAGTACCAATCTCAGTTAGAAACCCTCTACGCCGAACGCCCCGACTTCATTCAACCCGAAAGCCGCCGCAACGAGGCACTTAATTTTGTCGCTCAGGGATTGCAAGACTTTTCTATCTCGCGGGTAAACGTCGATTGGGGATTTCCGGTTCCCACTAACCCCCATCACACTATTTACGTCTGGTTCGATGCTCTTTTGGGCTATATAACTGCCCTACTCGACCCTGAACAAGAGCCAACCTTAGAAAACGCCCTTGCTCACTGGTGGCCGATTGATTTGCACTTGATTGGTAAGGATATCTTGCGCTTTCATACCATTTACTGGCCAGCCATGCTGATGTCTGCTGACCTCCCTTTGCCAGGAAAAGTTTTCGGTCATGGTTTCTTGACAAAAGACGGGCAGAAAATGAGCAAAAGCCTCGGCAATACTCTCGATCCTTTTGAGTTAGTCGAACGCTACGGCGCGGATGCGGTGCGCTATTATTTCCTCAAAGCGATTGAATTGGGACGCGATGGGGATTTTAATGAAACGCGCTTCGTTAACACCCTCAACGCCGATCTAGCCGATGATTTGGGCAACCTGCTCAACCGCACCCTAGGCATGGTACAGAAATATTGTAATGGAGCCGGGCCACAGCGAACGGAGTCATCCGATTTTGCCGACGAGCATCCCCTCAAAGCAATAGGAACCGGACTTAGCGATCGCGTCGTGCAAGCTTACGACTCCTTGGGTTTCAACCGTGCCTGTGAGGAAATTCTGACCCTCATCCGGGCTGGTAATAAGTTTGTTGATGAGAGTGCGCCTTGGCGTTTATTTAAGCAAGGTCAGCAAGCCCAAGTCGAACAGGTGTTGTATGCTGTTCTAGAATCGGTGCGTTTGTCTGCCTATCTGTTGTCGCCCATTATTCCCGACTTAAGCCGCCAAATTTATCAACAATTAGGATTTGAAGTAAACTTTAACGACCACCACCAAGTTAACCAACACGCGCCTTTTGCCAAACATAGCCGATGGGGTGATTTAAAGTCTAATCCTACACTAGCCAAACCCAAACCTATTTTTGCCAAACTCGAACTCCCACCAGCCGAGTCTTCCCTTTCCTGATTGTTGATTCATCCCTTAAAATTTCATGAAACACCATCGTTCTATAAAAAACCCCTTTTATCAATCTTCTTTCTTGGACGACAACAGTCACCAATCCCCCCCTTTACAAAATTCAAGAGGTATAACAAGTATGTTTGATGATTTTGACAGCGATCCCATTTTTACACCAGAACAAGTTTTAGAAAATCGTGGGCGGGTGGCTATTTTTATTGACGGTTCTAATTTATTTTATGCGGCTCTCCAGCTAGGCATTGAAATAGACTACACGAAATTGCTCTACCGCCTGATGGCAGGCTCGCGCTTGTTGCGAGCCTTTTTCTATACAGGAGTTGATCGCACCAATGAAAAGCAACAGGGATTTTTATTGTGGATGCGGCGCAATGGCTATCGCGTCATTGCCAAGGACTTAGTACAATTGCCGGATGGCTCCAAAAAAGCCAATTTAGATGTCGAAATCGCTGTCGATTTAATGGCACTGGTTGGGGCTTATGATACCGCCGTTATTGTCAGTGGAGATGGCGATCTCGCCTATGCTGCCGATGCCGCCAGCTATCGGGGAGCGAGAATTGAGGTAGTTAGCCTGCGATCAATGACCAGTGACAGCTTGATCAATGTGGCTGATCGCTACATCGACCTTGACCAAATTAAAGAAGACATTCAGAAAACCCCCAAACCCCACATTGGCTCTTATAGCGGGTTTTCCAGCCTAGAAGCTAGGAGTTAGAAGTTGGAGGTTAGGGTCTAAAAGTATTTATTCCCTATTCCTAGTCCTTAATTACAATGAATGATGAGACGCTGCGATGAATTTTCCCTTTAAGCCCATTAATCATAGTCCTCATTCAATCATTCCAATCATAGTCCTGCTTTTATTGGCGAGTTTAGTTGCCTGTCAGTCTTCTAAGACTCCCTCGTCATCTGCCAAAAATAATGCCGAAAAAGCGGGGAATCTAGAAAACCGCTTGACTTTGAATAATGCGACGTTAGAGCAGTCTAACGCCAAAGGAGAGTTATTGTGGAAAATTCAGGTCGAGACGGCAGTTTACAGTCTCGATCGCAAATTGGCTTATTTGACCAAAGTTAAAGGCAATATTTTCCAAAACGGACAGATAGTGCTGAAAGTGAGTGCTGATAATGGCGAAGTACAGCGCGATGGAGAAGATATTTATTTAAAAAATAATATTATCGCCGTCGATCCTCGCAACAAGGCGGTAATTCGCTCAGACGAAGTTGAATGGCGACCGCAACAAGCTACCTTGATAGTCCGCAAAAACCTGCGAGGCATTCATCCTCAGTTAGAAGTTTCTGCCAAAGAGGGAAAATACCACACACAACAGCAACAATTGGAACTCAATGGCAGTATCTTGGCAATCGCGAAAGATCCGCGCTTGCAATTGACGACTGACTACTTGTTGTGGCAAATTCCTCAGCAAAAAGTGAGCAGCGATCGCCCCCTCAAAATGGTGCGCTATCAAGATAAGACGGTGACTGACCAAATAACGGCAAATCGCGTCCAAGTTTTATTAAATGTCAAACAGGCTATTCTTGAGCAAAATATTGAATTCAAATCTCTCGATCCGCCTGTACAAGTGGCATCCAATCAAATTATCTGGCAGTATAAAGACCGTCAAGCGCGCTCAGAAATGCCGATTAAACTGGTTCATCACGGCAACGGCATCACTTTGACGGGAAACCGAGGACAGGCTAATTTAGGGAACGATCTAGCTCACCTGAGCGGCGGGGTACAAGGAACCAACAGCCGTACACAGGCAAAACTGTACGCCAATGAAATGATTTGGCAGATGGCGGCACAGACGATAGAAGCGATGGGTAATGTCATTTACGAGCAAAAAAACCCTAAATTTAATGTCACCGGGGATAAAGCCGTCGGCACGCTCAACAACAACAATATCGTCGTGACCAACAGTAACCGACAAGAACGGGTGGTTACGGAGATTTTTCCGAATAAATGACAGAAACCCGTTTTCTTCTTTGAAAACAGGTTTCTCTTCAAAAGCTTATTGAAAATATTTCTCAATAAGTGATATTATGTCCGTAGCTCTAGCGTTTATATAGGTGGTCGTCTATGGCTAACTCCAATCTAATCGTGTCAACGCTGTCTTGTTTAGCCATTCGCTCATTCAAGCGACGAGAACACCTTCCCTGTCCTGAAAACGCGCTCTGGCAAATTGAGAGTGGCGCCGTGCGTACCTATACCTTGGCAGAGGATGGCACCGTCATTTCTCTGGGATTTTGGGGGTTAGGAGACACTATCGGTCAACCTTTCGCTTGCATTCAACCCTATGAAGTGGAGTGTTTGACGAATGTCAAGGTACGCGCCCTCCAACCCCATGAATG
This sequence comes from Microcystaceae cyanobacterium, assembly GCA_041743025.1. GTDB lineage: Bacteria > Cyanobacteriota > Cyanobacteriia > Cyanobacteriales > Microcystaceae > JBGTNM01. The sequence goes on along the minus strand of JBGTNM010000585.1, from coordinate 10,187 downwards.
CTGGAATTCGCATCAGGTGCTATTGTCTCATCTCCACCAAACCCAAGAGTTGCTGCGGCTTCGCAGTGGACAGGTTTACCAACGATTAGAGCAATTACTGGTTGGCTGACAAATTTGGTCATGAGTCAGAACTGAATTCTACTTCAAACGCCTTTCCATCAGCTAAGACTTCAACGACTGTACCAACTTGACCCCGCCACAGATTGTATTCAGGAAAATCGGCTGTCAATGCTACTACATCGAGCAACTTAATGGTATTGGTCGCCATTTCACATTACCTCCAAAGCCTACAGGGGATAGCAAGTCGTTAATCTTGGAATACCAGAGCTATGTTCGATAATCCAGCCACTCCGAACAATTGCACTTTTCTCTTGCCATTTAAGCGGGAAATCTACAGTGTAACGCTGCCCAAATTCATCGCGTCGTCCTGATTTAGCTTCCTGCGTTTTAACTGCCGAAAAGAAGAAGCTTTAACTCCAAATTTATCTTGCTCATAATCCCAAAAAGCATCACCCCGAACAACACTTTCATCAACCCATAATTTTTTAGGCTCTTCAAGGATAAATCTACTAATAATAATTTCCCAAAAACCATCATTGATACGGCGATTCTAAACGAGGCGCGATCGCAATATCTTCGATTTCTGGCAAGGGTGCTAAAATAAATTTCTCCTTCTCGGTCTTTGTCACTGGCTAAGTGGGCGCACGCGATGCGCCCCTACATTTTATTTACTGCCAATTATTTTCGGCTTGCTGAAGCACGTAAATTGCCACTGCCTCAATTTCCCGTTCGCTCAGCCGTTCTTCAAAGGCAGACATATTATTTTTGCCATGCGTGACAATCTCCTTAATCGCTGCCAGTGAATCCATCTTATTTCGCGCTAAAGCTTTGCTTTTGAGGGTTTTGCCCCGCCGGATGATGTTTCCTCCCTGCGGATGGCAACCAGCACAGTGAACGCTAAAAAGCTTCGTGCCATCGACCGTTTCTGCCGCCCTAACCTGTGGCGAGTACAGTAAAATATTTAAAGCGATAATTAGCCAAATTAAGACGATTTTCATTTTTATTACGGTGTTTTTTGCGTCTTTACCCTTTCCCCCTTCCCCTTTCCCCTATTCAATCTCCTTTTCCTAATTGCTGCGATCGCCGATAAGCCGCCTTGACTGCTTCGATGAGCGCCGAACGAAACCCAGCCTTCTCCAATTGAGCAACCCCAGCAATAGTCGTTCCCCCTGGACTGGTGACTCTATCTTTCAACTCGGCTGGGTGTAACTGAGTGGCTTGCAACAGTTGAGCCGTGCCTAGCACCGTTTGTAGGGCTAGTTGATGGGCTATTGCTCGTGGCAATCCTGATGCAACCCCGCCATCAGCGAGCGCTTCCACCATCATTGCGACAAAAGCCGGGCCGGAACCCGACAGCCCCGTTACCGCATCCATCAACGATTCTGGCACTTCAACCACTTCACCGACGGCAGCAAAAATGACAAGGGCGCGATCGCGGTGATGATGCTCAACCTGCCCTCCCAATGCGATCGCTGTCATACCTGCCCCAATGGTAGCAGGGGTGTTGGGCATGGCTCGAATCACTGGCTGTTGAGGAAAGACAGCTTCTAGTCGGCTGAGAGGAACTCCCGCCAAAATAGACAGGACGAGGGGTTGGTTTAAGAATTGCCCACTGGCCAAGTCTGCCACCACGCTTTCTAGAACTTGAGGTTTAATGGCTAAAAGAAGTATTTCAGAGGCACTGGCAGCTTGCCGATTGTCGGTGGTGACGGCAACTTGGTAGGTATGTTGCAGATAGTCCCGCCGCCCTGCGTTCGGTTCGCTGACCAAAACTGAAGCCGCCTCATAAAGTCCTTCATTTAAAAGGCGGGATAGAATGGCTTCTCCCATTACCCCGCCTCCAATCATGCCAAAATGCACAGACATGAATTTTACGTAAAATTATACTAATTTACTGAGCCAGACGGCTAGGATCTGTTCCCCAAGTGGGTGCAGGCGCACTGCTGCGCGTCGAAGCTGCCGAAACGTCGGGCACCTCATGAACAGGGCCAGACAGGTTGCTGACCTTCACACAACTGGGGGTAAACAAAAAGATGCTCTCACCGATACGCTCTTGATGTCCGTCAATAGCATAGGTTCCGCCAGCAACAAAGTCTACTGCTCTTTGCGCTTCTTCGGGGTCCATGACGTTGAGATTGAGGACGACCGACTTGCGCTCACGCAGGGTTTGGATGACTTGAGGCATTTCATCAAAGGAATGGGGTTCAACCACTACTACTTCGGCGATGCTGTTGCTGATACCAGGCATACCGATAACATTATTGCGAGTACTAGCCACCCCTGCGTCTGCGGTTAAGTTTAAATCTCGGTTGCGTCGGTGAGATTGGCTGGCATCTGAAGCGTTAGCGGAAACTTGTTCTTGTTGGGATGTCCGCCAATCCATTTCTTCGTAATCTTCGTCGTATTCATCGTGTTCGCTAATACCGACGAAATCTTTTAATTTTGTCAAAATCATATTAACCATTCCATTAATTGCAAAAAAGGTCAGTTGTGAAAAATTGCACGAGTCGCTCTTTATAGATAGGGAACCTGTTTAACGGTTTCAAAACAACTCAGACGCGATCGCCACTCAAAAGTGTGTTTTTCCCTGCTTTGGATTAGACTCAGTACCAATGAACTGCTCTTTCTCAGGAGGAGTAAAAGCGAGTTCCTCTTTCATTAGGCATAGAGAGGTTCCTTTCAAAGAGTCGTATTGACTCGATAAGATGTTCCCTTGAATTTAACTCACTAAATCCTTAACAGAATTTATTTCCCAATTTTAGGACTAAGTCGCACAAAAGATAAAATCAAGCGGCAAAATATGTTTGGGTTTGATGACTTTTCAAATAATATAATATCCGGTTGATTAATGATCTGATTGTAGAGACGAACATCCGTTCTTCCCTACTTTTTATCTTTGCTTCCGCAAGAAGACCCCGACTTGTCGGTGGGAGTGTCAATGATTTCGTTTTTCTTGCAAGACCGTTCTTTCTCCATAAGCTAACAGCTTATTAAGGGTTTCTAGGTGATTTTCCCAAACTTTCACCAGATAAGGCTGGCTTCCTTGGTATTGGCGCATCCATTGAGGAAATTGGCGGCGAAATTGTGTTAACTCGCGTCTGGCAGCACTCAGATTGCCGGCAGAAGGTTGAGCAGCCAGTTGGTTGAGCGCGTTGGCTAAACTATCTGCTTGTTGGTTCCATCCTGGCAAATTAGCTCCCTCCAAGGCAAGTTGGTGATTAGCTAACAAGAAACGCCACTCTCGTTGTAAAGCTTGATAGCGAGCGGCTGCGGCTTTGAACGGTTGGCGGTAAGGGATGGGTTGCGCCTCGGCAGGAGCTTGAATGCGATGGAAAATCGCTTGCAGGTCAGGAGTCAGATTTTCGGCAGCAAACAGCGCAAATCCGCCCGTCGGCATATTGCGAACGAATTGAATTTGATCGATGGTGACAGGGTCGGGGACTTTGAGCAGGCGCAGTCCGGGAATGACGAGGGACGACATCGGCAGATTGCGATCGCCGAGCGATTCGGTTCGTTCCTCTAGGCTACCTGTATCAAGCGCGTAGGTCATCAAGACAATCATATCTACCCAACCTTGGCGCATCCATTCTTCCCAATTTTGCTGGAGGCGAAACAGGCGATCGCGATGTTCTAAAGGAAAGACCGAAGCTGATAAAATTAATTGAGGCTTCTTCTGTTTAAGTCTGGCAGACGCAGTAGCCACAAAACTATCGATCTGGCGGATGCGAAAGCCTGTCCACTGCGACCACAGAGCATGTCCCGGCGAAATCTCAATCGGATCGACCCCACTAATCTCTTGGAACAGAGCGCGAGAAACCTTACTGTAACCAAAAGCCTGGTCAGTTTTGGGATCTTGGAAGGGATAGCGAATGTAGTCGAAATGAATGCCATCGACCTCGTAGTTCGTGGCAATTTCGTCAAGCAAGGCTAACAGGTAACGTTGCACCTCTGGGTTGGCAGGATCGAAAAAAACTTTTTTAAATTGAGGCCCGCGATCAAAGGCATTGCCTTGTTTGTCGGTAATTTGCCAGTCGCTATAGCGCGATAAGACAGGGCCAAGGTAGTCAGGTGGTTGATTGAGAATGCGGTTGTGTCCCTGATTGGCGGCGGCAAAAATCCAAACCCAGGCGTGCAACTCCATGCCTCGTGCGTGGGCCAACTTGACTGCCACCTTAAGCGGGTCCCAGCCGAGGGTTAAAGGGTTTTGTTCGGGCGCGATGCGACTGGGATAGATGGGATAGCTGGCGTTAAGCGTTTCAAAAAAAACGGTGTTGATACCTGCCTGGGCCATGCGATCAAAAATAACGGCTAGTTCGGCTTCGGAGGCGGCTTTGACAATGGTGCCGCGATCAAGCCACATGGCCCGCACTTCCGGCTGGGCGAAGGTGCGGCTAGTGGGATAGTTGTCCCAAAGGGTGCGACGAGCCTTCAACCACAACTGCCTGGCAGCGTCGTATTCCTGTTGGTTGACCAGTTGTTGAAATTGGCGCAGTCCTTCTCTAGCTTCGACGATCGCCTGATAAGATTGACGGGGAGAGGGGGTGACGTTGGCACTAACACTGGCGGCTTTACTCGCTACCGTAGAAGGTAAAGCGATCGCGCTGTGGGCCGCTTCGGCAGACAAGAGAGTACTTTCCACGCGAGCAATCAAGCTTTCTAATTCTTGGCTCATGGTATTAACTTGAGCGGCAGAGAGTCCCAGACGGCCAGACGGTTGCTCAATCGTCCAAGTCGGAACGGTCGCGGTGGGTGTGGGAGTAGCAGGCAGCGTCGATTGAGGCACGTCAGTAGGTGGTGCAGGCTGTAACGCGGGGGGGACGGGAACAGGTTGAGGCGGGGGAGCGTTCACCTCAAGGGGTTGCGGCAAGATGGGAAAAGGAGATGGCTCCGGCTGGCGATCGCGGCTACAAGGTTCTTCGGACTGTCCAGCAACGGTGGTCAATTGGTTGCCTCGGTTGATGCCAAAGCGCGACAAGGCTAGTTGTAGCCAAGCAGTATCTAAGGCGGCTGAGGCGACGGCATCGACTCCCCAACGCCACCCCAAAAAGGTAGCGCGTTCGGTGAGTACCACCGCAGGCGGCTTGCCTTGCGAGAGCCAAACGGCTGCTGTCTGACTGTTAATAGAGGCGGGAATGACCGCGCCACCGATGAGGGTGCTAGAGAGTCCTGAATAAGGACTGCCTTGAAATTGAGCGGTCTCGACGACTTTGAGGGTAGAAGGAGAGGAGTTCGTATAGCCCCAATAGGCCCCAAATAGCGATCGCAGTTGTTCTTTGACTTCTGGCTGGGAGAGGCTACCTGTCGGGCCTGTGACAATCAACCGTCCTCCCCGCTTGGCCCAACTTTCTAGTGCTTCTACTTGGATGCCGCTAATATTTTCGACATTGGGCAAGATCAACACCCGAATGCCGCTTAAGTCGCCAATTTCTTGCCATTGAGACAGATCGACGACGCAGTAACTAATGCCGGCTGCTTGTAGGCGATTGCGAATGGATGCCCACTGGCGGCTATTTTCGGGGCTTTTGACGACACCAACCCCGCCTAAAAAGGCTGGTGCGGGTAGCATGAATAACGTTGGCAGCAAAAACGAGAGCCAGGCCAGTAAGCGCAGGGGGGACGGATTTAGGAGATGCCGAGGCTTTAGCCTGCTGACTCTGATTGCTGTATGTCTCAACACGAACCTCTCTTGCTACCTTCAGTTGAATCGCTTTGACCGCATTTTAGTAATACTTTTGACATACTAGCTTAGTATATTTCGGTGCTTAGGGCATTACCCCTACTTACTGCAAGTAATTCTTATTTGGTAGTTCACAGATTATCTTGGAAGTAACGCTGATAGAGTTCGCAACTGGGCTGCGCTTCATCCCCAACCAGCGTTATCAGTCCCATACTTTCCAATTTGTAAGCGATAGAAGGTTCTAACTGCACGCCGGTTGGTGCATTGACGACTTGCTGCATGGCAGTCGCTAAGGCGGGTGCAGATTGTAAATTGTTCCAGTGGCGGCGTAAGTGTGCCCCATAAATGCCGCCTTGGGTAGGTGCTTGGGTTAATAATTGTTCTTGAGAGACATCTTCGGTTGAAAGCGCATCTAAAGCCAAGCGGATTAAATAGGGATGTCCGCCGACCATTTCCTTTAATTGGCTGGCAAACTGCTGCATGGTTTCATCGGCTGACCCATCTAAGCCATAATATTTAGCCAAGGTCAACACCTGTTCGAGGGTAAACCCCGGTAACTTAACCTGTTGCCCCACATTAAAGGGAGATTGGTTGGCATCGAGTTTGATGTAAACTTCTGTCGAATTGGCAATGACAAGCCGTAAATTTTGCCAAATTTCTAGATTATTCGCTTCTTCGTGCCAGGAACGGAGCATCGGTAAAAAATCTTGGGCTATGTCAGGATATTCAAACACGCGATCAAGATTATCTAACCCTAAAGCCAGAGGACTGTCTAGGTGTTCTAACAAGTAACTTTGAAAGTAAGTCTTGCAACTGACAACACTGCCAAATAATTCTTCATCCCAATAATCATCTAATTGAGGCTTTAAACCTAATTCTCGGCTGAGATTAGCACTAAACCAGCGCAAAAATTTATCGATAGTCGTCAACATAGCACCTTCAACCGCTCTCAGGTTGAGATAGACTTTTCGGTAGTGAGAGGCTTCGGCATGGGCGAGGATTTGATTGAGAAGGGCAGTTTTTCCCATTTTTTCAGGTGCTTTAATGCAAATGAGAGAACCAGGCTTGGTAATTTCCTGTAAACACTCTGTTTCAATGGGAGGACGCGGGATGTAGAGGGGAGAATCCCATTTAACCGTATTAGAACGACCGGATGTAGCGATCGCTGTGAAAGCAAAAGCAGGCGTGACTGATGCTTGCTTCCATAGAGGGTATTTAATGTCTTTGAGCCATTCTCGCAGGATTTGGAACTTTCCGGGACCTTTACTGTGGGGATCGAGTTCGGGGCAACCATTAGGCTTGTCGCTAGCAAAGTTACTGTAGAGTTCGGTCATTTGCTTCTTGTAGGTTTCAAGACTGGCAGCTTCGGCGAGTTCCCAAACCTCAGTATCCGGTTTTCGCCAATTTTCGTAAGCAAATCGCACTAAAAAGATTTCTTTTTGCCTCCCGCGCAGTTCGTAGTCATTGGCGATGTCTCTAAGGAATTGATCCCAGCCTGATGGTTTCATAATCATTGAGTCAGTCAGTAGCGGTTAAAAAAATTCTACTATTTTCCACTTTTTTCCATGTTGCGGAAGAGTGACGCAGGGGGAATGGCCTCAGTTCATGGGACTGACATCCGTTGCTATTAATATTATGGTGAGAGTTGAGGGTCAAAAGTTGTCTGTTTTAAGGAAGAAATTCCGGCATACGGCTCAACCAAGGCTCCGCCGTGGTGTTCGCACTGGAGGTAGCAAAATGAAACACAAACTGTTTGCAGCAATGGCGATCGCGCTGTTGTGCATCTTTGGCGTTGAAGCGATCGCCATTGCTGTTCCTGATACGACAACGGGAACACTGGTTGCTCAACGTGATGGCTGCCGAGGAGAAGACAAAGATCCCTGCTAAAAACCAGGACAGTCAAACGCTTTAACAGAGAACCATCAACACTGAGAAAGCTGGGAATTGTCCTGGCTTTCTCATTTTATATCAGGGAACAGGGAATAGGGAATAGGGAACAGGGAACAGGGAACAGGGAATAGGCACTATTGCAATAGGCACTCTTGCAATAGGTAAACAGGTGTTTTCTCAAACTGATTGATTGAATAAAGTAAAGACTTGACGGCAAAAATGTTTTAATTTTTCGCCAATTTCGGCTTCAGGTTGATATGTACCAACAAATTCCCAGTCGTCAACCGTTGACAAACGCCATGTTTGTCCTTGGTGGTTGAATCCAGCCAATTCTACTCCTATTAAGCGTTGAGATTCCTCAACGGGATCAGTATGAAAGCGAATTTGCACGAGAATACAGCGACTTTGAAAGCGAGGACTCCACCCTGGTAGGTGAAAACTAATGTCGATGGAGTGAGGATCGACAAGTTCGCGTGTTTGAGGATCGTTGCGCCAAGGTTTGAGATCGGCTTTTGCATCGGGAAATTGAGACTTAAAGAGGTTGACGACTGTTGCAATTTTGCTGGTCGCTTCTAAGCCTTTTGCTTGTTCAGATGCATTCATCTTGCTTTCCTGCCGTCAACGAAAAAAGGAACTCCCTAAAAGTTATTCTGACGCTAAACTTCAGAAATTTGCTGTATTCTAGCGCAAGATTTTTATGCTTTTTAAAAGGAGGGGCTAAAAGCTTGGCGAGATACGCTTTTCAAAAAGGAGGTGGACTCGCTTATTAATAATTAACTATAAAAGCAAAAAAAGTAACAATTTTAACGTTTTTATGTTATCTTATAAATAGAAAAGCTTATACTATGACGACAGAATTATGACTGATAATTCTTCTAAACGCAAACTCCTCTCCGCACTGAGTCACGGTTCTATTTTTATCAGTGCCACGCTAATTTCGGTAATTATTCCGCTTGCTGTCTTGCTGGTGTCTGAGGATTCAATTGTACAGGATAATGCCAAAGAAGCCTTGAATTTTCATTTTAATATTTGGATTTATGGCATTATTTTTGGTATCCTCACTTTGATACTGATTGGCTGGGTTCTGTTAGCAATTTTGGGAATTGTAACGCTTGTCATGCCTATTTTTGCCATCCTCCAAATTTTGAGCGATGAAAACAAAATTTTCCGCTATCCTTTTATTTTTCGCATTTTGTAAAGTTTTCAAGCTTCATATTTCTCCTTAAAAATCCTGTTCTGTTGTTTTCTAATTCAAGCGTGTACTGTTCCATCGGGTAAAGTAGCTCCTCTTAAAATTACGCCTGTTAATTTCACCATAATGCGGTTGCCCGCCGCAACCTTTGCGCCGGCTAAATTAGCACCACTGAGATCGGCACCGCTTAAATCTGCACCGATTAAGTTGGCTTCTTGCAAATTGGCAAGCCGTAAATTGGCTTCTAATAAATTGGCTCGAAAGAGATTAGCTCGAAAAAGATTAGCTTGTTCTAAATTTACTTTGTGCAAGAAACTATCGCTGAGATTGGCGTAACTTAAATCGGCTTGAATGAGTGTTTGTCCTGAAAAATCTTTTTCTTTAAGATTAGCACCCCGAAAATCAGCCCCCGTTAAATCACGATAATAGGGACGATGGAATTGAGTGTGGTTATGCTGGTGAGCATCGTGGGAGGAGGGGTGATGCTGAGAAGGGTGAACGTGAGAACGCTGTTGGTGATGGTGGGTTTCCTCGCGCTGGGGAGGGTGATAGGTAGAATAAGGGTAATGATGGCGCTCAGTCGGAGAGGATTTCGCAGGGTGCGAAGGCGCAGAACGAGTCGGTGGCACGGTAACATCGAGCGATCGCAACTGCTCGCGTGCGTGGTTGATTTCTTGCAGTTTAGCAACTGCTTTTTCGAGCAGGCGGGGGTTGTCTTTGGGAATGCGATCGGGATGCCAAATAAACGCCAGATCTCGATAGGCTTGATTGATCTCATCAAGTGATGCACCGACTTCTAATCCCAGAACTCTGTAATATTGCTCGAATTCCATCTTTAGCGTACAACTAAGGTTGACCAAAACGCGCGCGCTCGCCAAGGCGAGTCCCCGAAGGGAGCGCACCTGTTCGTTCGATACCAATCCTATGGTAACTTAGCAGGGAGGGAACGCAGGGAAGGGAAAACCGTCCAAATTTTATGTTTTATCTAGCATACGCTTGCTTTGGGCAAGACCTATCCTAGCTTAGAAAAACTTTCGGATTGGTGCGTTGAGAATCCATCTTAAGCTGTATATTCAGGCAATTTTTAGTTAAATAAATCAATTTTCTGAAATATCTGGGGCTTTTTCAGCTTTCTGCTGGTGCTCCATGTCTTTTAATGCTTCGCCCAAATTTATAACTTTTGCTCTTAACTCAGGTGAAAGTTCTTGAATGTTATCGTTTAGCCATTCTATCCCTCTTTCATCACTTTCGGAAACTGCGATCGCTAGAAGCTTTATGACCAGATAGTTTGAGCGATTTGACAAGAATTTTGATTTCTTAGTAGAAAATAATTGAGCGATCGCTTACTATCACAGGGTTCTAGAACTT
>JBGTNM010000584.1:0-3049 GCA_041743025.1 Microcystaceae cyanobacterium | reverse complement strand
ATACTGATGCTGAAACTTTAGCAGTGCCAGATAAAGCGAAGCGGCAAGCAAAGAAGAATCAATCCTCTGCTAGCAGCAAGCAGAGTACAAAATCCGTGCCAGCGCAGAACACAAGCAAGGAACTAGAGAGTTGGCAGCAGTATCTGCGAGACGAGTTTAGCAACGCTACCCTATCTCAAGCTGTATCTGAAGTTATGCAACAGCAGTCAGAGCAGATACTAGAGATTGCGACGATACTAGATGCCATATTTGTAGATGAAATACCACCAGAGGTAAGAACTAAGGCACGCGAACGGGTCTCGAATGTTCTCTCGGTTGGCGTAAAGAAGGAAAAATGGTATCGAGCTGAAGCAGGCAGCTATAGTATGTCAAAAGCAGCAGTTTAGGACAACTTGCCAGGTCTGAGCTATTGTCCTGCTTGTTTGCAGCCTAGGTTTTAGATCGCAGATAGATTCTGGTAATTGTCATAAGAAAAGTCGGTATGCGGGAAACTCAGAGCCAAGGCGACCTGAGAAGCAAGCGACACGTGTGGTTTTAACCACCGTGAAATATTTGTTAGTCGCTACCGCCTTAAAACTACTTGATGTCTTGTGCTTTTGTATTGCACTCTCGCGTTCGTCAATTATGGACTGACATCTTTCGCCCTGTACGCATAGCGACTTTTTTGCTTCCGAGGAAGCCTCCCTTACGGGCGGAGTGTCTACGGGGAAGCTTCCCCCGCAGAACCTCCTTGGTAATGTGAGCCTCGCCAAAGTTAACAGCCGGTACTATCCAAGAGACACTTGCTTAAGCCTCTACAGATGTTTAATCCCTCGGTTCTAGAGCTACAGATAAACGCTACGCACCTGTAGGTAGGTCTTTAACGCTTACTGTTAACGTAGTTCCGAAGAACTTAGGCTGGGTTTTCTATCCCGAAGTTCCTGGACCTCAGGCTTTCGCCTGAAGCCCAGTCCCTTCCGGTCGCTGGGTTGTTGACACTATAAATTCAAAAACACTGTACATTTAAAAATTGCCCTATTTGGCGTATCTGAGAAAAGAGTAACCAAGAGCGATCGTACCAAAGAACTAAACTTTGGGGATGCTTACAATAAAGTTGGTTTGAGCCGCAGATGGGGCAATAGGGCGTTAAAACTAGGTGTTAGGTGTTCTAGATGTATTGATTTACTAATTTTTGTTAAGTTTAGGACTTACGCATTGACAAAAAACATCATAGATGGGTGCTAGGTAGCACAAGTACTGGTGAGATTGCCTACAATATACTCACGCACTACTATTGTGAATAAGTTCCTTTGCAATTCATACCAATTGGAAATTATTTTTTCAGAGCGCATTAACTCTAAGCGAACAAATGCTTGAAGTGAACAAAATATGTGTGTTTTAATCGCATAGCTATCTCTAACCATGAATCTACAAATACCACACACTTGTTTAATTGCTCTGTGAAAACTTTCAATTCCCCAATGGGTATCATGAATTGTGATAAACTCACTTCTTGTTATTTGCTTGAGCATCGACTCCGAAGGTAGATATAAAATGTAGTGTCTAGAGTCTTCTTTTTTAAAAACTTTCCTAAACAACTTCACAAATCCAAATTCTTTGAGATGAGTTATCAATCCATAATCAGGAATCTCTAGAGTGCTGACATGGCAGTACTTTCGTGGTGCATTCGAGACAGTTCTGTTTTTCTCAACCCCAAATAGAAAACCCAACTTCTGGTTTCTTAAAAATTTCAAGTTTTCTACTCCTGAGTACCAACTATCTCCTGTCACTAGCCTTGGCTTCAAACCCCAAGCTATGACTTCAACTAGCATTTCCTGAAAATAATCGTTCTTTGTTTTTCCATCCTTTTTATCATATATTCTATAGTTGATTGGCACTGAATTACCATCAACATCGCTATAATATAGCGTTATTAAATTCAATCCTTTAATAACTTTATGATGTTTCCCCGACCAAAAATAACCGATTAATTCTGCATATTTTGGCTGACTGTACAGCTTTTCTATTACTGTGTCATCAACACTTACAATCCCTCCTGTTAAGTTGATAATCGTCTTTACCATCTCGAACAAACCTTTTGGTTCGTATCTTTCCCTTAACAAAAAACGGTTCACGCTATCATGTGAAACATCTCCCAGTATCTGAGCTAATCTACTACATCCTCCATGTTTTGGTTCCGATAGCAGAAATAGGGTGTAGTGTTCTAGATTACACTGTGCTGTCGAAGGTTTGCTGATTTCTCTAATTGTCCAATACCTGCTTGTAGACTATATCTGTTTTTTAACGCATTATTCTATCATTCTGTCAATGCGTAAGTCCTAAAGTTAATAATTCCACTGATTCAATAAAAGTTAATCAGGCTTTTTCAGGTTATATACTACCCTAACTGTCGCGCTACTGATCTTGTTAAATTTGGCAAGACTCGGCAAGAAAAGCAACGCTCTAAGTGCCCTTGGGAACATATGTGAAGGTCGAACCTTGATCAAAGACCATTCTTATCCAGTCCGCGACCTTCAAGTTAAACAACAAATTGTCTCTCTGGCACTGAATGAAAGTGGGATTCGGGATACAGCTCGTGTTTTACACGTTAGTCCTAGCACAGTTATCGGGACCTTAAAGGTTTCTAAGCCTAAATGAAGCCAGACTTGGCTCGGTGAGCAGCAAATACGTCAACATGAGCAATGAGCCAGCGCACTAGGCGAAACTCTACAGCGGTGCGGAATGCCTCCAATGCTTCAGCGATCATCTGCAACGGTTTAGTTGCCCAACGCCGACGGAAGCCACCTGTGAGTTGATGCCACAGGATGAAGGTGTAAACTGTGAACACGAGAAGCCAGTTGCGCTTGATACTCAGTGCGTCGCGCACTTGATATTCACTTAACCCAAACCAACCCTTGGCTTCAAGGGTAGCAGGGATAATTCGTTAATTAAAAAATATTAGAATGATTGAAATAAATAGATTTTGAAAATTTAAGATGACAGTCAACTTAATTCAATCATTGCAGGGGATCAGAGATTTCCGAACATCTCGTGGTAGACGTTATCCACT
>JBGTNM010000583.1:0-3232 GCA_041743025.1 Microcystaceae cyanobacterium | reverse complement strand
CAAAATAGGTAATGGTATAAATCCCTACCTAACTGATTCTGAATTCTGAATTCTGACTTCTGCTATAACTATCGCTGATTACTTTCAAGGCCAGATATTTCTCCACCAAGGAGTTGACGGGGTTTGAGTTACATTCGTTTTCTTACGGATATCCTGAATATTCCAGCCTGTTAGTTTGGCTAAAGTCTGAGCTTCTTGTTCAAATCTTGTTGGCAAAGACCTTTGATATTCTCGCCCTGCTCGACAATTGAGTTCCCCAGTAAATGGATGGCGCAAAACATAGCGACCTTGGAAAGATTCACGATTTGACGTTTCTTGGAACATCAAGTCTTCTGGAAACTTGTCGCGAGTATAGCGCACGTGGAGGCGGGTAATAAATACATTATTAGAGGGAACAATCGAGCCACGGAAGGGTGCTGACTGATAGATATCAGGAGGGAGATTATCTAGCCAAAATACACCTGCTTTTTTGAGTTCTTGGGGAGTTAGGGGATCGGCAGAACAAGGATCGCAGCTACCCATATCCCAGGCATATTCTAGAAAAGCCACCTTTTTGCCCTCACGACCATAAGTAGTTTGAAACATGGCTTTATAAAAATCAGCAAACTCGTTCTTCACAAAAACAGGGATTTCTGCATTTGCAGGAACTTTCACTGTCCGGTAGTTGGTAATCTCAGCCTGACCTTTGGGCGACAGAATATAGACAATTAAGTCTTGTTCCTGCGTAGCATTGATCATCCCCAACCGAATCGGCAACATAAATTTAGGAGATTCGTAAGCCATCATTAAGGGGCGCAGGAATTGATAACCTGATTTTTCAAACTCTGCCAGATTGACTTTGGCAACAAAGAATTTCATGCTTTGCCGGATGTAAGGTTGAAGCAGTTGTTTTGCTCCTTTGGGAATTTTGTAACCATTCCGGTTTAGCCAAGTTTCCAGTCCGTTTGATTCTCTGGCACTGAGAATTACAATGTCATACTCCCCTACGGTAAAACGAGCCTCTACGGTAACACCCAAGGCGTTATCGTTTCCTCCTCTAGTCCTTGCTGCACTGGGGGCTGTTGGTGCAGCACGGTATGCTCTATCTTCCGAAGCCTCAACTGCACATGGATTTGAGTCAAAATATTCTACTAGGCGGGGGGCGCTAAAAGCATCAAGCCGTTCCATTATTTGGGGATCGCCCACGTGAACTTGCTCTTGCTTCAGTACGACTGGCACCGGGACAACGAGCGCAAAGTCCTTGACATCTCCCTGAAAGTCATTTGCCATCGTTAATACTGTACGCTTGCCATCGCGAGCGATCGCCACCTGAGAAGCTTGGTTATAAAGCTTAATATCTGCCTTAGCTACATAAAAACCACAAAACGCTCCAGCTGCAGGAGCAAAGCATATAACAATAACTACAGTCAAGATTAATGTGAAAAAAATCCGCAATGGTTTCATGGCAAACTCCAAATTAAGTGAAAATTTATGCTTGGGGATATGGCTCTTGCTCAGTAGCATCTGCATTTTCAGGTGTGCCAAGCCAGGTAAATCTGGGTTCTGACCATAGAGCATCTAAAAGAATAGTTAAAGGTGCAAGCGCAAATAAAGCCCAGAAAATAGCGGTAGAAACAAAAAATTGATTCCGCAGGACAAAGGTTAATCCAGCTATACAGCACGACCAAAGCAAACGACTTATTCGAGCATTGGGGAGCGATCGCGGATCGGTGAGCATAAATAGGGCAAACAGCAACAAAGATCCGCTCAGCAATCGATGGTAAAAAACATCCCAAGTCCAACCAAGCCAAACGTTACGAATCGCCTCCATCAAAGCATAAGCAGCCAAAAAAGCAGCCGTGGTGTCCCACCTACCTACTCGTTTTAAAATCAACCCGCCAGTACCCGCAAACAGCAGTGCATACCACCACTCATCCCCCCACTGTCCGGGCGAAACCCAAGCATCCGGTGTTAAAACGAGAACGGCAATGATGCCGAAATTGGCAGGATTAAAAAAATGCTTGCCTCTTACTTGAAACAAAAATTTACTTGAAATTGCTAGGCAACCTGCTAAAGCCATTGTGGTGTAGTGTTCAGCCCGTAGCAACAAACAAAGCCCTAAAGCTGTAATTAAGGCACTGCGAAAGTTTGTTTTTTGTCGTACTCTCTGGCAAGCCGCTAGCTCGTCTACGTTTGTTGTAAATGACCGATGACCAATGACCGCTGACATTAGCCACTGAGTCCCCAGGCAGGTCACAATTACTACCAGCATTAACTCAGGTTTTAATGTCCAATCTCTTGTCCCAATACCTAAAACAAGAAAGAGGGATAGGAACAAAATTTGATAATCTCGGATATCTTTTAGCAGCATTACCCGTTGATATAAGTAGCAATTTGTCCTAAATCTAAACGGGTAAAAATAAAAACAGTTCTTCTGTTACAGAATTTGTTACAAAATTTTTATTAAGACTTACAGAGAGCTTTACAGGAAACAGATTTCACAAACATAGCTCAATTATCTGTTTCTTGGATTCAATTTCTTCTTGCTGACTGGCAACTTCAAGCCAACCTTGAATGGCATCTTTAAGCATCTCTAATAGATGATCGTAGCTCTCTCCCCAAGAGTGACATCCTGATAAAGCTGGTACTTCTTGCCAGATGATTGCCTTTATTTTCATATCAGAATATACGTCTTTTTCGAGATGCTACGGTCTAACGGCAAAGGTCAGCAGCGGCAGGCAGATAACCTCGTGCCTGAGCACTAGGGGCTTCCTTCCGTCCGCTGCAACGACTTGTAATGGCCGTGCAACACGCTCAAAACTGCGCCTGAACAACAAGATCCTCCACTTGCCGGATTTGCTCCCAATTAATTGCAGCAACCCATAAGTTCTCTTCTTCGGAATATTGCACAATTCCATCAATTTCTAAATCCTCACTGTAGAGCGTGAGTAATTGACCATCCTGCAGTTCAATATGTTGACGAGCCAAATCTTGAATCGTACCAATACAGTTCAGACGCAAACGCCCTTGAAAATCGGCATTGTGAAAATCTGCAAAGACTTTTGGCTTAGTCATGTGTTTTCTCCAATCAGGACAATTGCCGCAATGAATTAGGAATCGTAGGTGTTAAGAGACTGCTAGTTTGCTCTGGCATTAGTCCAGTTAAGGTCGCATGATTTTGACTTCTACCTGATGTTCGGATCACCTCTCCACCTGCCTTGCGAACTTCACCTACTGTCGTTACACCAATCTG
>JBGTNM010000582.1:0-4971 GCA_041743025.1 Microcystaceae cyanobacterium | reverse complement strand
TTCCTCCTTCAGTTCTGCTCTTGATTGTTGCTCTTTCCCTTCTAGCTGCTTCTCTTTTTCTTCTAACTCTACTTTCTTCTCAAGGTCTTTTTCTTCCCAAACTTCTTTTTGATCAAGTTCTTTCTGTTCGATTTTTACTTTTTCTTTTTCAGATTCTATTTTCTCGATTCCATCTAGAATCTTCTGGCGTTCCTGAATTTCTTCTTTAAACTTTTCCTCTAACTTAACTTTATTTTCCTCATTAAGCTTAAGTAAATGTCTTTCAGACTGAGCTACATGAACGTCGTATTTGTTCTCAAATTTTTCACGTATGTCCTCAACATCTTTCATCCATGCATCACGAAATTTACCTTCTTGTAGAAGTTCCCGTTGCTCATCCCGATAGTCTTGGCCTCCTCTACCCCAACTAGATGTTTCATAATGATCCTTTTTATCCATCCGAATTGCAGCACCTTCATCATAATCAACTTTGATGACTCCTTCATAAGCATTCCAGGCAAAAACGTGATGTGCTTCATATCCATGTCCTCGTCCTATTTTTTGATAGGTATCGATGATCTCTTTGTAGGACCCTCCAAGCACTTCAACCACTAAATAACCTCACCAACAAAAACCGCATGTGAATTTCTATATTTCACGATAGAAGTGATTTCGTCCTGGTTTATTTTGCTCTATCTAAATATCCCTTTCTAAATACCATAAGTCCTTCAACCGTTTTGTCGTCAGGGTTTGGAGAGTAGCTAGCTATTCCTACCACCAAAGAATCAAAGCCACAGTCTGTGTCTACAAGATTTTTATCGTATTTCTGAATCAGATCTCGGAGTTGAGAATTTGACAAGCCTGTAAGTTTTTCAGTGTTTAAATAAACCTCGGCATCTGGGAGAAAAAATTCAATGGCCTCAAGATGAGCAACGTCATTGTAGTATGCCAAGAAACCTGCTTCTCTAAATGAATCTGTTTGTATTTTCTTTTCTCCGCCCTTCAAGAGATTCTTGGGTTGTTCTCGTAAAAAGATTGTCAATTCTTCCCGGCTCATCCCAAAACGAATTATCCCTTTCTGTAGGATTTCAATACCTTCATATGGATGAATGATGAATTCCATTAGCCATTCCTCGTTATTTTATTTCCAAATTAAAAACTGATTAAGGCTGATCATTCAATTGTGTACCCTTTAACTTTTTCAGTAGTTGGCGAGTATAGTCTGGAGCGACTCTATATTTCTCAGTTACCTCTTGTCCATCAGCATTAGAAATAAGGGCTTGCCTCACTAGTCGCCAATCGAGTGTGAGCTGAGATGCAAACGATTGAGCTTTTGTCCTAAGATCCCTCATTAGAAAGACTCCTGTTAGTCCAGTTTCTAAAGAGATTTCTGGAAAATGAGCAAAATCTCCTGGTTCAATCCTCTTCAGTTTCTGGGGGCTTACCTGCACAGAGATATTAGTCGAAGTTGAGCTGTTTTCTCCTACAGAATCACTGGTATTTTTTCCCTGAGAAGTACTTGAGTTAGTTCCTTCGGACTCACCTTCATTTGTTCCTTCGCTAGTACTTTCACTCGTACTAAATGAGTCTCCCCATACTTTAGCCCTTGTCTTTTGCTCAGAACTCCCTCTCGTGCTTTGATGAGAACTTCCCTCACTACTTTGCTCCGATGTTCCCTCTGTACGCTGAGTGGAGCGCCCTTCTTGGAATCCCTCCGATAAAGTAATGGAGATGATTTCTCCCCAATAACTACGACACTTCTCACTTGCCCACTCTGCTGACTGTCCATCGAGTCTTAGTAAAGCCGTCATGGTGCATTGCTCGAGAATAGCTTCTAGGTCGTACTCCCCAAATCCAGCCTGTGCTTTGTTATAGGACTGGAAGCCAAAGATAACCGAGATACCTCGCTTAAGACCGTTTGTCAGAAAGTCATCAAAACGAGGAATGGGAGCGATCCGCGTTGCCTCATCCACCACAATCCAGGTATTTGGATGTTGATTCTCGGGCAGGATTCCTTCATCAATTCCAAACATACCTATCATCTCAAGAATGAAGGTGTTGATCTTTCGCAACGCTTCTTTAGCTTTCACTCCATGCTCAGGAATGACCAAAACACCAGAGGTACCAAGGAAATCTCTAATGCTCAGTTGATTGGAGGCTTCATGCCACAAGGCAGCGAACCCTTCTACCTCAGCTAGTGCTGACTGAATCGTATTTAGCACTGTACGAAAGTGTTTATGGTTAGGGTTCTTTGTGTCCAGATATAATTGTTCTTTTAATGACGGATTGCAGTCAAATAGCCTTTCACGTTCATTCAGATTATAAAAAATGACATCAAAGATATCCCAAAGCGTCCACTCATTGGCACGAAGGTCAATTAAATAATGAATGGCACACAAAATAAGACTTCGACCAAGAGGTATCCAATAGGCAGCATCATTTCCCTGCTTCTTATTATCGATAGGTAAAAGAACTTCAATAAGAGCAAGGATGTCGTCATGATCTACCACATCTTTTCCTGTTGCCCATCCCCACCGTCTTGTGTCGTATGGATTAAGAATTATGTATTCTCCTTGGTGAAAACCAATTTGTTCCAACTGCGTTACAGTTTTTCCATCAACATCAAAGATTACTGAACGAATAGAGCGTTGCCTCTTAATGTCTCGACACGCTTTCAAAATCGCTTTTAGTATGGGAGACATCAGCATCTCGATCGTCAAAGACTTTCCTGCACGTGACGCACCAGCTACAACAACGTGACGGGGCCACTCCCCCCACTCAACATTACGCCCCCCAAAAAAACCAGCGGCAGTGGAGTCTGGGCTCTTTTGCAGTTGCTCAAGGTCGTCCACCAGTTTCTCTAGCCTAGTTAGTTTCTCTCTCCAAGCTAGAAAAAGTTTGAACATGTAGAGATTGAATTCAAGCTCACTAAGTGAAGTACCATAAGATACAAGTTCACGTTGAAGATCCGCCGCACTGCGAACTAAGCTAACTAGTTGCTCTACATCTTTAGGTAGATCGTTAAAGACTCCTAAAGGTGCATCAGCAATGCTGACGCTCCATTTGCTGTGAAGTGATTGTAAATCATCTGCTATACAAAGGGATTTCTGTTTAATTGATTCTAGCGATACATTCTTTTTAGTGAGATTAAGCTTCAATTCATCAAAACCTTGAATATCCTCCTTTGTCCTTCCACTAACTTCACCTTCAATTAAAGCCAAAGGTGAGGATAGTTCCTTCATTCGTTCTTCCAAGTATAAAATTCGTTCTCTAGCCTCCGGCAAGCTGCAATTCCTATTACAGCTAACAACAATACTTAAGTCCTCAGTTATTTCTGAAACTCGGCTACTGAGAGTTTTATACTTACCTAAAAATAAATCTTTGTTTTTCTTGGTCTGGTTTAATGCAGAGTCGGCAGAAGACTGAATCTCACCTGATGTAACTACATAGGAATCATAGGTAGAGTATTGTTCTCTTAGAATGCTTTGAGCGTCAAAAATTAGATTGTTAATTGTCCCAAAAGCTTTTTCAAGATTTTTTCTACCGCGTGCAATAAAGTAGCCAAATGTTGCCCAGAATATCCCTAACAAGCACAAGTAAGCAATAAAAGAAACTAATAAAAAGGCGACAACAAATGCTGCCAAGTAAAGCAGAATTGGAAGAAGCATAAGATACACAATAGTTTCGAGCCATGAAGAACTTTCTGGCATTTTTGGAGTAATCTTAGGCTGCTTCTCTTCCTGATTGTTAGGATTAGATTTTGAATTTAAGGTAACCCATTTGCTAACTTTTATTAGCAAATGTTGCCTCTTTAGAAGAGGCAGATCTGCATACAAACTATTAGTCCTTCTTGGTGCCAAGAGTGAGTGAAACCTGCTGAGTGCCTCATCAAATCTATTCATGAGTTTTATATAAAGAAGAGCATCGTTGAGCTTCAACACACAACTAAAGCAACGTGATGGATGGGAAGATGAAAAGTAGGAAAACTCTAGCCGAGCTAGAAGGAATTACATTTCGCCTGAACAGGGTTACAAGCTATCTAGGCTTCCTCAGAGAAAAGTCGGTTTTCTTGACCAAAACTTCACATTGATACAGGTAGGTCAGGATAATAAATCTCAGTAATCAGTCTTCAGTTGAAGACAGTACTGTGAGTCAGATGCTCATTGCTACTCCGTTCCCCACTTGGGGGCGAGGAGATGGGGAGCTGCGTTGGGAGCACAGGACTGCGATCGCATCCCGTCTTTACCTAACACCTTTCGCTGTCCGAGCACTCTACAAAACAGACCAATGGAGTGGAGCGACGACCTTGTGATGCAGCAAAAATCAAAAGACTTCTGTCCCTTATCCAGTGGAGCTAAGCGATCGCAGAAAGACTTGGCTCTGGTTTCCTTTCGTAGCTCTTAGATTTCCAAAGTCTCGATTCTCGCAACAAGTTCGACTACGACATAAAGGGGGATTATGTACTACTTATTATCTAAGCAGCATTAGGTACCAAGGAGACGCGTTAGCCGTAAGGGGAAGATTGAGGAAACAAAGAATCACTCAGATTTCTAGTAAATCCTGACTTTAGAAGCAAATAACCGGTGTTAAAAGAATCGCTTTATATATAGGGAGATTTGAGGCCCACTCTGGCTCTCTTTGCAATATTTGGTCTGTCATACAGGGATATGAAAGTGGCTCCTTAAGGCCTGAGGCTTTCTTAGACAAAAGCGAACTTCGTGCTTCCAATATCAAAAAACGAGCAAAATTGCATTTTAGCGATCGTCATTCACCCTCAAGTACACTGGAGCAGATTCAAAAAGTACCTCCTACTACGTTGACACCCCTAGAAGTAAAGCTTATATTTGTATAGTACCTCCTACTATTTTAGTGGGAGTGCAAAGACTTCATCTCCTTCTCTAGGGAAAACGACATGCACATTACTTTTCACGCAGGTCAAAGAATGAGCCAACGAGGAATCACCAAAGAAATGATTCAGCTCGTACTTGAGTA
>JBGTNM010000581.1:0-4325 GCA_041743025.1 Microcystaceae cyanobacterium | reverse complement strand
TCAACATACTTCTTTAGCTGTCTAGCAGTCATTCGCCAAAACAGTGACTTGACTTCCTGCAATTGCTCCACCGCCATTTTGGGTAGTTAAACTGCTGGAGTATGGCATTTATTTCTGATTAGCTTGTCGCCAGAGATCCCAAGTGGGTTCTATATCGCCTGGAACCTGACACTGTAAGGCAATGCCAATACCTGGTAATCTGATGTACCTCTAAAAATAAAGTCAGCCTTCAAAAACGATCCCTCGTGATGCCAACAGATTAACCCAATACAATGCTGAGTTTGTCTTTAAGACGGAAAACCTTGGGAGACAATAATATCCTCTACGCTTGTTACGTCGATTTATATAGCTCAACCCTTGAGCTTCGGGAAAATATCATCAAATCGACAGAACCATCTGCTTTAGCTGGCAAGGTAAAATCGTAATGAAAGTTAATATTTTTAAATATATCTTCAATTATGTTTCCTAACCTTGTGGAAGATACCAGAGAATACTGGTGCAAGTTAAATGAGTTAGAAGTTGCTTATCAAAGAGGTGAAGTCTCTATTGAACAGGTAGATGCGAGGGTTAAATTACTGATGACTGAATTAGGTAAAAGTCGTCAGGCGGCATTAAACTACGTTTTGAATAGTTTTTACCATCTTTTGAATCAGCAAGGAGAAGCAATTGTTGGTATAGCAATTTTGGGAGTCATTAGCTACGCTTGGGCGGTTATCAACTAACGCTCTTTCATCACTCTAGGGTATTGTCAACTTAACCCAAAGGTAGAACAATCGTACTGATTCCCCTCCGTTCACGATTTCTGGCTCATGTACTCCCGCCATCGATTCCCCAGCGAAATTATTAGTCACTGTGTTTGGCTGTACTACACCTTTCCCTTGAGCTACCGGGATATCGAGAAAATGATGCTCTATCGCGGCATCGAAGTCACCTATAGCGATCTTTTTTGAGTTATGAAATATGGATAGCCCCCAACCCCCAATTCTGGGGGCGCAGAAGTCTTGTCCCCCCAAGGTTGGGGGTTAGGGGGCGAAACCCTCTCACTGTTCACAACTGATTTAGGATTGCTATATGAAACGATTCGAGAATGGTGCCAGAAATTCGGGCAGTAGTACGCCAATCAGCTTCGCCGGAAACGTCTGTTCATCGCTGATAAATGGCATTTGGATGAAGTGGTGACGCTCAAAAAGCAGCAATACTACTTGTGGCGAGCAGTGGATGCGGAGGGGAAAATCCTGGAAGTCCTGCTGCAACGGCATCGGGATACGAAGGCGGCAAAGCGATTCTTTCGCAAACTCCTCAAAAAACAAGGCTTCGTGCCACGAGTCATCGTCACGGATAAACTCAAGAGTTACGAAGCGGCGAAGAAGCAGGTGATGAAGAACGTAGAGCATCGACAGCACAAAGGGTTGAACAACCTTTGCGAGAATTCCCGTCAGCCCACTAGAGTCCGAGAGCGACGAATGCGACGCTTCAAATCTCCAGGGCAAGCGCAACGGTTTCTCTCTGCATTTGAACCGATTCGAGGACACTTTCATCCCAAGCAACATGAATTGAGTGCGAAACGATATCGAACACAGATGCGTCAACGCTTCGAGGATTGACGAGAAGTCGCTTGTTTGAAAACTGCTGCGTAAATTGAGCGAACTTAGCGATTGAGGGATTACTGTGCTTAATTTTGAATATCTCCCGTTAACTTGACAATACCGTCAATTGTCGCCGCAAAATCTGGCGGATTTTGTCAGAGCGATACCGCAATCGTCGAAAGCGATTTAGCTTACGCTTCAACTTGATTGCCGGGGTGTACAACTACAAATTAGCACTCAAGAACGAATCGACTCCAGAAGGAGCCTCCTGACTTTTGCAAGAAGTCTAATCTCTTAGGGTCAGGAGTTACTACGATTCAAGACTTGTTCGGCTACCTTATCGGG
This sequence comes from Microcystaceae cyanobacterium, assembly GCA_041743025.1. Lineage (GTDB taxonomy): Bacteria > Cyanobacteriota > Cyanobacteriia > Cyanobacteriales > Microcystaceae > JBGTNM01. Next base: position 2,394 of record JBGTNM010000581.1, on the reverse strand, counting down.
TACTTCTTGCAGATGGTCGTAGTGCCACCCAAAAGAACCAATACCAAGAGTGATACTCCGTAATTCCACAATAAAATTGTGCATTTCTGCTTGAGGTAAGTAAGCCATGACTTTATCCCAAGCTTGCCAATCGCTTATCGGTTCGTAACCCAAAATTTGCCCTCGTCTACTACTCGCAAGTTGCAGCACTTTAGATGTAAATTCGCTTGGTGTTGTTACTTCAATTTGGGCGATTGGTTCTAGCAAAGTTGGTTCGCCTTTAACCATCCCAGTTTGCATAGCAATTCGCGCTGCTTGTTTAAATGCTTGCTCCGAACTATCAACACTGTGATAAGAGCCGTTAGTTAAAGTAACCGCCACATCTACGACCGGAAAGCCCAAGCTACCGCGCATCAAATACTCGCGGACACCCATTTCTACCCCCAGAATATACTGTTTTGGCACTACCCCTCCAACAATAGTGTCGCAAAAGTGAAAGCCGCTACCCCGTTCTTTGGGTTCAATTTCTAAATACACATCGCCGAACTGTCCGTGACCGCCACTTTGATGCTTATAACGTCCGTGAATGGCGGAAACAGATTTGCGGATTGTTTCTTTATAAGGTACTTGGGGTAAATGGGTCGCCATTGGCAAGTTATACTTGCGCCGCAGCCTATCTAAGGCGACTTGCAAATGAATTTCACCTTGACCCCAAAGAATCACCTCATGAGTATCGCCGTGTTGTTCCCAAGCTAGAGATGGATCTTCTTCCAAAAGCTTCGTTAGGGCACTACTGAGCTTTACTTCATCGTTGCGGTGTTGGGGAGCGATCGCTAAAGCATAAACGGGAGCAATTTTAGCAGCTTTAACTAACTCAAAGCAATCGCCGTTAGTTGTCAGTGTATCCCCAGTTTTAGCCCTCTCTAAGCGGCTAATGGCTATAATTTCTCCAGCTTGGGCATTATTTACAGATTTTTGTTGTTGTCCGACTAACCGATACAATCCACCCGCACGAGCGCCATTTAAAACAATGCCCTCGGTTAATTCACCTTGCCACACCCGGACTAAAGACATTTTGCCACCTTGGGGAGTGAAATAAGTTTTTAATGCCTGTGCCAAGGGAGCTTGAATATTTGCAGGTATATTTCGCCGTTTAGCAGTAGTTTCGGGAGTGGGGGCTTCTCGCAATAGTATCTCTAATAACGGTCGCACCCCAAAATCTTGTTCGGCGATGCCAAATAATACGGGAACAACTAAATTAGCTCCTATTTCTAGCTTCAGGTCTTGGATTATTTCTTCAGTGGGTGGATTGATTTCTTCTAATAATTCCTCTAGCAAATGGTCGTCAAAATTTGCTAGCTTTTCAAGCATTTCTGCCCGTGCTGCTTGCTCTTGGGCTTTCAGAGCGGCGGGAAATGCGCTCGCGTCGGTGAGCGCGCTGGGACGATAATAATAAGCTTGTTCGGTAACTAAATCGATAAAACCGCTAATAGTTTCGTTTTCCGTAATCGGGTATTGATGCGGAACGACCGGACGACTAGAGACAGATTTTAGAGCGTGCAGCACCTTAATAAAATTGCTACTAGAACGATCCATTTTGTTAATAAAAACTAGATGGGGAATTTCCCAATCATCGAGAAACTTAAATAAAGGTGCAAGCACCAGGACTTTTTGATGCAGTGCGTTACCATTATCGCTACTTGGTTCGCAGACAACTACAGCTATATCTACACCCATTAGCGCGTTGTAAGTCTCTTGGGCAAATTCTACCGAACCTGGGCAATCGATAAATGTAAAATTAATATCTCCATATTTAGTATTAGCAGCGCTGACTTCAACGCTCATTTGGCGTTCTTTGGCTTCCGGCGAATTATCCCTAACTGTAAAGCCATCTCGGACATTGCCTTTACGAGAAATTGTTCCTGTGACAGATAGCAAGCTCTCAAGTAAAGTGGTTTTACCGCTCAAGTAGGGACCAACAATAGCAACATTGCAAGTCCCTAGTTTCACTTTTTCTGACATAAAATCTCCTAAATGCCTTGCCTAGGTAAGAGTCAATTAGATATTGGCAAAGGCGTATTTAATTGACTCAATATTTATGAATTATCCCTCCCTTTGATGGGTCTACTTGCGATCGTTATTTTGCGGAAAACAATCGTAGTTTATTTTAATAATTTGCTGAAATTAGTTCAATTAAAATCAATTTTTGTGGAGTTGTCTTAACGTTTAAAAGAGTAAGCTCTTTCCAGCTTATTCCATTGCCCTAACAATACCTTTCGGTTAAGCTCCTTTCCTCAAACATCAGATTGAAAAAAGCAGCTGAATCTATTGAAACTTCGTGAACGCAATTCATGCCGAAATACTTAACCGAAAAGTATTGATTGCCCTAATTGATTTTCTCTTTGCTGTAAATGT
>JBGTNM010000580.1:0-2994 GCA_041743025.1 Microcystaceae cyanobacterium | reverse complement strand
TTTAGGGATAAATTTCACTTGACACCTATTTGAATCGAGCGATTGGATTACCTTTTGCTTGTTAGTGTCTTTAATGCCTCCGTCAATAACAAACAGAAGCAGTTGGCGATCGGGATTTAAATTTTCGAGTGCAGAACGCGCTACTACAGCTAAAGGCTTTGCGTATTGATCATCAGCAGCACAAACAATAATAATTTCTTCGTTTTTCAGTAAAGTTGAATTATTTTGTCGATCTAAATTATTAATTTTCATAATCACTAAGACGCTTTATAATCATATGTAAAATAAATTAGATTGTCACATTAAAACAATAATTCTTCTAATAAAACCTTTATTTGTGATAAGTCAGCTTCAAAACTACTAAAATGATTATTTTTAGTATTGCTAGAATGCCAGTATCGATAATCATGTCCCATTGAACGAGAAAGATAGTAATAAGTTGGAATAATTAATGGTCTTTGAAATAATTCTAAGACTTTAATTTTTTCTGAAAATATAAGATTGGTCAAACCAGCTCCATGAGGAGCGACAACTGCCTCAGCATCATAAAAAAGATTTATTTGGTCTTCCATTGGCATGTCTTCAAGTAAATATTTTTTAAATCCAAACTTATCTAATAATTGTAGAAGTTCATTTTCATTGATTATGTGACGACCTAAAGGAGCTTTTTCTCTAGATATAAATATTCGATTAGTTGCTTGACGAGGACGCTTGGGCATAAACTGAGAATAAATTTTATTTCTATATGAAGTAGAAAAACAACCATTAAAATGGCGAGTTAAAAAAGTCGAAAATATTAGTTTTTCAAGATTATATAGTTTTCCTGTTTCAACTTTAACAAGATTCATGTTTTTAGATATTAATTTTGGAATAAAAAAATTGTCAGCTATATTAGTTGTATGTATTAGTTTAATATTTTCATTAGAAAAGTGTTCGTTTATATACTCACGAGTCAAATAAAATCTAGGAATATTATCGATTACTCTATGAAAGTGATTATCTGCTAGTTGATCGAATATTGTGCAATAGTTAGATATTTTTTGAATTTTTCTGCCAAATAAATAAGTTATTTTAAAATCTTCTGGTGGCTTGTAGGGAATAAAAGAATCAGCTATGATACGATGATCTTTAGTCATTATAATGTTGTACTCTGGAGAATAAAGCACATTTTTTAAAATGACTGTATAGGCAACAGGTGATGAATATGATTTCCCTTGCCAATGTCTGATTTCATCTGGAAATAGCATTTGTGGGGCTTCTGGGGTTTCAATTCTTTCTGAAGGCACGAAATTAGCTTTACTCAAACTAGGAAATGCTTCGTTAAGAGAAACAACTTTAATTAATTGCTTTTTAATTTCTTTTTTAAGAAAAAACATTATTTTTTATCGAATGTGAGCGAGAAAGCCCCTGTTTTCTTGCTCAATAGCCTCAACGCGGGGAACCCGCGCAACGGCTTTTCGCGCTTTCAAGCAGGGGATGATAGCGAACGAACCGTTCAGGCTATACAGTTTTAACTGTCTTGAAACATGGTATAATTTTTGTACTTTAAAAAGATTCAAATGTACGCCTGCCAACAAGTATTAGTAGGTCAAAATAAAGACTTAAATAGCATTATAGCTTTTTTATTCTCTATAATTTTAAACATTATCAAAAATTAGATGAGTGTAATGTTCTACTGAATGCTGTTGGCAAAATTCCTGCATTTTTACGCGATCGCCTAAGCTATCGGAAGACAATAAATAATGAGTCAGTCCTTTAGAAATTTCATCTGGTATGGTTGAATCAATTGTATGACCAAGTTGGTAATTTCTTACCATTTCTCCCATTAGTCCATAATCAGAACTTAAGACAGGTTTGCCCGCAGCAGCAGCAAGTAACAAAATACCACTCATGCCTGCGTGTTTTTGATAGGGAGCAAGTACCAGATCTGCAAGGTGAAAATAAGCTGTCACATCTGTTTCAGGAATGAATTGATAACGTTGAATTATTTGGACTGGTTTGTGTTGACAAATAGCCTTTACCTTAGCTTCAATTTTAGTTTGTTCGGCTGAATTAGTTCCACCTACCAGCAATAAACAAAGCTGTTGGCAAAGTTCATCAGGCAAAAGGGAAATAGCGTCTAATAATTGATAAACGCCCTTACGCCCATCCAAAGCCCCAAAGAGTAAAAATACTTGTCTATGGGGTTCAATCCCTAAATTTATTTGAATACTTTCAACACGAGGATTATCATTACCATCTATTGCTACTGGGTCGGGTAGATAAACAACTTTTGCTCGACTAGAAAACTGTTCGATATGCTTGATGGCAAAAGGATCTAAACAAAAAAGCGTTTTAAGTTTTGGGCGCTGCAAAATTCGTGAGAGGGTTAATTGTTCTCTGATTTGCTGTAGCTTATCTTTCCCAGACCACTGATGACCCTGGAAATAACGATAGTGAAAGGTCGGTCGAAAGTAAATTCCCGAAAAGGGACAGGGTGAAGATTTACCCACAAACAAAGGGATTTCGCAAGTATCTAAGTACATGATTAGACTTTGAGTTGCTTGTAATAAACTGGCATACCGACAATACAAATCCCACTCTTGAAAATTGCGAACAACTCGACTCAAAACTACTTTGCGAGAATTTAAAGTTTCTACTTCTGCTTCAGTAATGGGGATTAATTTAATTTTTGGATGTCTAGATTGAGTAATAGCTGCAACATCGGCATGAACCTCTAAAAATTGGGGTAGTACGACAATATCTAAACTTCCAGATAAATTTTGTTCGCACCAATAGTCAATTAAATATCTGATATAGTTGCCATGATGACCGCCCAAAGCGAGATCGAACAGCATTAATCGACGATCGCTCTTGTTTGTTTGCAGAGTTTGGGTTTGTATTTCCATATTTGCTACTTAACTTAAAGTTGCTTTTTGCTTTGCCACAATCTTCTCGAAAAGAGAGAGGTAGCGTGATGCTTGAACTGATGTGGCATATTCTTTTTCTGCTTTT
>JBGTNM010000579.1:0-2490 GCA_041743025.1 Microcystaceae cyanobacterium | reverse complement strand
CAAGAAAAGCAAAGTAGGAGTCAAGACCAGACGGCTTAAGGCTGGCTGGGACGACAACTATCTTAAGGATGTCCTTAGTGCCTTAAACATAGTCACTGCCTAGTCCACATTAATTGTTACGAAACGTGTGCGTTTGCCCTGACCAATACTCGGCGGACGATAATTATCTATGCCTAAAGTAACGTGAAAAGCGGGTGCTTCTTGCAAATTGACGATTAAAACACTCTGTCCTGACGTACTGCCGGCAGTCAATTCGGCGTTAACTTGGGTAAATAAGGGGTTTAACTGCAAGAGTTCTAGTGCTTCTTGCAGGCGTTGCTGATTTAATGGAGGTGTGGTGGCTGATTCTAGCCGAATGCGGACATAATTGGGTTGTAGGCGTTGTAAGCCATTAATGTCGATGCGTTCGACATTTCCTTCTACTACTTGAATTCGGGCAGTCCCGCTACTAAGATCTTGATGGTTGGGGAGAAAAGCACCGGAATTGATATAGCCGTTCTGGAGATACAGTTCTGTAATTTTGGAACGCAAGCAGAGCAAGTTTTTTAAGGTCAGTTCGCGGTTTTCTAAAGGATGTATCAGTTGTTGAATTTCTGACTGTAAGACGGTGCTGCCGAGAACTTCGATTTTTTGGATGAATATGCGATCGCGATCGCTGTCAGTGTTGGGAGAAAGACATTCAGGAGGCGGAGAGGCTGAAGGAGAGGGGAAATCATTCTCGTTAGGGGAAATAGGAGATTGAGCAACGGCTCTCGTCACTAGATTGACTGTCATTGCTAACCCCAAGATCGCCAAATGTTTCCCTTCCACGTTTAGACCCTCAATATTTTAAAATCAATTAATTTGGTAAGTTTTTCCCGCACTATTAGATAGTTTCGGGGTTAAGGGAACAGAAAAAAGTCCGTCGTAGGAATAGCAAATTGGGAACTGAGAGTCGAAATCTGGATGAATGCTCATAAAATTGCACTGTGAACTGTTCTTGCTTGACTTCCTTTTTCTTGATTTTTCACCCAATCTCTCATACTAAATCCGGTTCTCACAGAACACTTATTGTAATTCCTCAAAAAGCTGATAGATTACCGCCTGCGCGGGAATGACATAATACTTTGTAAGTGGGTTTTGACAATCGGATTTGGTATCAAATCCTGCACCGTCGAAAAGTCCAATAATGCTTCTCCTAAAGCTTCAACGTGATCTAAATCTAAGGCTTTAATTTGAGCTTCTAAGTTAGCATCAATTGGAGCTATTTTGCGTTTAAATAGGCGTGCAATCAAATCTTTTTCTCGCTCTGCACTTTATTCAATCTCTTTTTACCTCCAGCTAGTGGTAATGTGCATGACTTCCTCACAAGTTACTTACAAACTTTTTTCTGCAATTTCAATAAATTTTTTGCTTTGTTTAATCAGTATTTTGACATCTTCTGCACTCAATTTAACATTATCATCAATGCTGTAATCTCCTTGTGTCCGTTTATCTTGAGCATCAATGAGATAGCGGTGAAATTCCACCGGAACAATTCCTTTTTTAGCAATTTCTCGACCAAAGCCTGAAATCACAGCAGAATGACTCGAAAAACTTAACCCTTCTTTCCAAAGAAATGCTTCGGCAATATAAAACATGGTATAGTAAGCTCTTGCTCCAGCAAAGTTGTAGAGTTGATTTTCTGCTAAAACTTCGGATGCCAGTAAACTTTCTTTGGCTTTTTCAATAAACTTCTGTTGCTCAGATGTCATATCATAATACCTTCTTTTTTGACGTTATAAAAAAAGGGGGTATTTTCATTTTGGAATTTTTCGGACGAGATAAAGTGACGAGAGATAACAACATCATGGCTTAGACAAATTTCAGAAATTTTTTGACTGGTTTTATCAATTTCGTGATAGGGATTAATTTCTGATTTAAGAATAACCAGAATATCAATATCGGAAAACTCTTTAGCGTCTTCCCTAGCTTGAGAACCATATAAAATAATCGCTTCAAGTTGATCTTGATAAAGCTCGCTCAAAGATTGCTTAATTTCTTGCAAAATCAGGTTAAGTCGTGTTTTTTTCATTTTTCAGTCAATCTCTCCTCAAGAACTTGTTTATAGGTCATAGATAGCCCTCTTTCATCACTCTGGCAAAACCCTTGTAATTTCTAAGTTCTAGAACCTTTTGATAATAAGCGATCGCTCCCTTATTTCCGATTAAGAAATTAAAATTTTCGGCAAATCTCTCGAAGGGGCTTTCTATAATCGTTAAGCGCGATCGCTAGCTCCGAAAGTGACGAAAGAGGGATAGGGTTTCTTCGACTAACTATGAAATGTTCCTAATAGTCTAGACCAAAAACAGTTTATTGTTATCTTATACCGAATCCGAATGATGTACCCCCTTAATTTTTTGATTAAGCTACTGTAGAAACTTTGCAGGCAACGTCTCTACAAGAAAGATTATGTGAGCCGGATTTGGTATTAATTGATGTTAAAGGCGATCGCACCTTGTTCTAGGGTTT
>JBGTNM010000578.1:0-25760 GCA_041743025.1 Microcystaceae cyanobacterium | reverse complement strand
AAAGAAAAGCTTAAATAATCTTTTAACAATGGAAAAGTTACGACACAGATAGTAAAATCGTCGAATAAAGTTTTTAACTTGTAGCCAAATCGCCTCAACCGGATTTTCTTCTGGGGCATAAGGCGGCAGTAACCAACAAGTAATTAACCAATTTTCAGGCAATTTTCCTTCATTTTCTTGTGCTAATAATCGTTTCATTTCTTCTCCTTTGTGATAGGGGACTCCATCCCAAATCAAGAGAATTTTTTGGTTAGGATGAAGTTGTTTGAGCTTGGCGACAAACTGAACGGTGTTAACGCCATTTCCAGCCGAATAAGGAGCTACTACAAAACTTTTATCTCTTAAATTTAACCCTCCATAATAAGTTTGTCTATCTCGATCATTAGAAACTTGAACAATTTCTCTTTTCTTCCTATCTCCCCAGAGATGTCCACAAATCTCATCTCCTTGAAGATGACACTCGTCTAACACATACACCACCTGCTCTCCCGACTCAATAAGCGGTTTCATCTGAGCCAACATTGTGGCTATTTCTTCCTTTCTTTTCTGAATTTCTTCTGGTTTTTTTCTCGGATTCTCTTTGTTTCCTTTCTGCCAACTTAGACGATTTTTTTTTAGGATTTGATAATAACTTTCTCTTGACCTAAAGACCACTTCATAGGTCTCGATTAAATGCCTTTCTAGTTCGGATATATTGCGTCTTTCTGAGGTTGATAGCCATTCCATAACTTCTTGAAGTTGCGACTCCGTTAAGTAACTTTGTGATCCCTTATAGGCTAACTTTAATCCCTCGATACCTTGCTCCAGAAACTTATGATGATTCTTCGCAATGAAGCTGATTGATACTCTGAGCTTTGTCTGAATTTCTCGATAACTAAATCCTAATACTCTCAGTCTAACCGCTTCTCCTATGAATTCCATTCCCGAACGTTTTTTCGCGTTTCCACAAACTCTTGAATGCTCTCTAGGAGCTTTTGTATTTCCTCCTGCATCTGACTCTATTCTCCTTTTTTCTGCGGATTTTTAGTTGCTCTTTTTATTTTATATCAAGAAATTGTTTTATTCAAATGATTTAGGCTTGCTAAGGTAGTCCAAATTGGTTGAAGCGAAGTGCCTGCACAATACAAGATTCCTTATCTTTTTGAACAACAGGGCTGAGAATTCGCATCAGCCAACACGAGAGCGAGAGAGACGCTTGAAACGCTTCAAGTCAATAGGTCACGCTCAAAGGTTTTTGCCTGTCTTCGGCATCATCGTTAAAGTGACCGTCGGTACCGCTTAATAGTGCTTTAGGACTTGTACTCTCGACCGATGCCTTTATGGCTAGGATGACTAAACTGAATATCCAGCGTCCGCATATGCTCATAGAAACCAGCCTCTTGCGCTGCCATGACGATCGCGGGTTGGCTAAACTCGTTAAAGTGACCATGCCATAGGGCTGGAGGAGTGACAAAAGCGGCTCCCGCTTCCCAGTCCACCCGTTGAGGATTAATGATGTCGCCGTTCTCGTCTACGCGATCGCCCAACAGCGTATAACACCCCGACCCACTAGCAATGACAATATCAACCGCGACGGAATTATGACGGTGGGGCTTCTGAACTTCTCCAGGCGCAACAAATACAACGGCTGACCAGAGGGTATGGGTCATACTTTTTATCTGCTCGACCCCTGGATTGCCCAAAATGATCGCATCCCGATGAGGTCAATACCATAATTGTTTTCCTGTGGAGTGATTTGTTTTCGCTGTAGGGGTTGATTTTAAACTTTTCGGTAGTGTCGGTAGCGGGGAGTCCACATCTTTGCGTCCACCTTTTGGGTCAATTCTTCTAGGGGGATGGGTTCGGCCAATCCTGCCTTTTGAGCGGACTGACCCACTGCGATCGCCACATAACGGGACACCTCCCGCACCTCATCCAAGGAAGGAACCAAAGCGTTGCTAGGATCTTTCATGGCAGGGGCGCATTCACTCAAGGCCAGGGATGCCGCTTCAATCATCTCGTCACTGACGTGCAGAGCTTGAGAGGCGATCGCTCCCAAGGCTAGACCGGGGAAAATCAAGCAATTGTTACATTCCCCGATCACCATCGTGCGCCCTTGATAGTCAACAGGGGCAAAGGGACTACCCGTCGCCACCAACGCCCGACCCTCTGTCCAATTTATCAGGTCTTCTGGGACTGCTTCGTGCAGTTCGGTGGGATTGGATAGGGGAAAGATGATCGGACGTTCGACATGGGAAGCCATCTCGCGCACGATTTCCTCGGTAAAGGACTTGGGTTGGGTAGAGGTGCCGATCAAGATGGTCGGATGGACGTGCTTGACCACATCTGCCAGCGTGATTTTGTCTGTGTCAGTGCCTTGCCAATCCTGGACAATTTCTAGGGGTTTGAGGTATTTCTGTTGGAATTCGGGTAAACCTTTCACTCCCGTATGCAGTAGTCCTTCCTTATCAATCAACCACAGCCGCTTTCTGGCCTCGTCCTCGCTTAGACCATCCCGCACCATCGCCGCACAAATCTGATCGGCGATACCACTGCCTGCCGTCCCCGCTCCAAAAATAACGACCTGCTGATCGCGTATTTGGGTTTGGGCTACTTTGAAGGCCGCCATCAGTGCTGCTAAAGCGACCGCTCCTGTTCCCTGCATATCATCATTGAAGGTAAGCAGTTGATTTCGATAGCGATCAATAATCCGTCTAGCGTTGGAGCGTCCGAAGTCCTCCCACTGCAAAAAGACTTTCGGCCATTTTGCCTTCACCGCTTGCACAAAGGTGGCAATAAATTCATCGTACTCCTCTCCTCGCAGACGGGTATGTCGCCAACCCAGATAGAGAGGGTCGTCCAAAAATGCTTGGCGATCAGTGCCCACATCTAAGACAATCGGTAGGGTAGTAGCAGGGTGGATTCCGGCACAGACCGTATAAATTGCCAGTTTGCCGACGGAAATGCCAATGCCGCCTATTCCTTGATCTCCAATCCCCAGGATTTGTTCTGCGTCAGTTGCGACGATCGCCTCTACGTCGGGGTTAGGATAGTTCTCAAGAATTTGCTGAATCTTATGCCGTTCTGGATAGGAAATGAAGAGTCCTCTCGGCCGCCGATAGACATGACTGAATTGTTCGATCGCGATCGCTTCTACCGGCGTGTAGATCATTGGCACCATCTCGGCCACATGGTCTTGCATTAATTGGAAGAATAGGGTTTCATTGCGATCATGCAGAGCAGTGAGGTAAATGTTTCGTTCTAAGTTCGTGGTTTTCTGTTGGTAGTGTTGGTAAGCTCTGGTAACTTGTTCTTCTAGGGTAGAGACGTGCATCGGCAGTAGTCCCTGCAAGGCAAACTCGTCTCGTTCTTCCTCTGTAAAAGCAGTGCCTTTATTGAATAATGGATTTTCTAAAAGTGCTAGTCCAATTGTTGACACTTGCTGTACTTCATCGTCGATAGCCTTGGGAATTGGCTTAGAGTTAGTCATTATTAATTTAGTCTCTAGAGGTGGTACGCTTAACGACTGAAAATATTGAATCTCGTTACAAAGTTTAGCAGCAAAGGTGATGCGATTTAGGGTAACTACCTAATCGATTGTAGAATAAGTTTAGGAATCCCGCGATAAATCGCCAAAGGATGTCAATTTGTCAAGCCGTGTTTGAGAGCAAAGCGTACTAATTCTGTGCGGCTGTTGGTTCCCGTTTTGATAAACAGGCGGCTGACGTATTTTTCAATATTGCGAACGCTCGTATTGAGGCGGCTGGCAATTTCTTTATTCATCAACCCTTGCGCGACTAAATCTAAGACACTTTGTTCGCGGGGGGTCAAATCAATCTTAATCGGCGATGGCGTTGTCACGAAAGGGGACTGTTGTCCGATTTGTTGCTTAATTTCTCGAATTTCTTGGGCGATTTCGTCTAATTTAGTCGTTTCACTGTTAGCTTGTACTGTCACTTTGCGTCTTTCGAGAATATTCTTGACAATCGCTTCTAATTCTTCTGGATCGAAAGGTTTGGAGAGGTAAGCATCGCAGCCAGCATTGTAGCCTTGAATGCGATCGCTGGTCATGCCTCTGGCAGTTAAAAAAACCACAGGCAAGGCTTGAAAGCGAGTATCGTCGCGTAGTTTTTGCAAAAATTGGTAGCCGTCCACTTGGGGCATCATGAGATCAGAAATCACCAAATCTGGGGTTTCTTGCTGGAGGAGATCCCACGCTTGATTAGCGTTGCTGGCTACCTGGACATCAAAGTTACCACTGAATTCTAAATAAGCTTGCACCGATTCACGAACGCCTGGTTCGTCATCGACAAGCAGAATTTTCGCAGAATTAGCCATTTCCTTTTCCTGGTGCGATTTACACTTAATATCATTAAAATAATCTTATCGAATGGTAGCCTAAATCTAACCATAATGGGAGAGATACTCAGGATGTTTGGGAAAAGGGGAAAGGGGAAAGGGGAAAGGGAATAAGGAGGAAAATCTAACGCAACATTTTAGTCGTGTCAATCCACTACCGTTTTCTTAAAATTTACTTAACAAATACTCTCTTACTGATATGACAACGCCGAAATCTCTCGATTATTTAGCAGATTTTCCTTCAACTTTACCCGATCACACTCAATTACCAGAATCCGATGGCACGTTTGTGAAAAATTTTCAAGAACACCCACAAAGTATTCTGTTAACGGATTCTCTTAGCCCAAGATTGCAGCAAATTCATCCTGATGGACATTATTGTATTGGTCAAGATTGCGGGATTTATTGGCGATTGACCGATCCCCCCGAAAAAGGAGCCGAAGCACCAGACTGGTATTATGTACCCAATGTTCCGCCGATGCTTGACAATCGAGTTCGGCGTTCTTACGTGCTTTGGCAAGAAATTGTTGCACCTTTAATTGTGTTGGAGTTTGTATCGGGTGATAGTCAAGAAGAACGCGATCGCACACCTTTTAAAGGGAAATTTTGGGTTTACGAACAAGCCATTCGAGTTCCTTTTTATGGCATTTATGAAGTAAGAAAGGCGACAGTTGAAGTCTATTATTTAGGGGATGGCAATTATCATTTACTCAATCCTAATGAAAGAGGACATTATGCCATTCCTCCGATGAGCGTAGAATTAGGAATTTGGCAGGGAAAATATAAAAATATGACCCTTCCTTGGTTGCGTTGGTGGGACGAACAGGGAAATTTATTACTCACTGGAGAGGAACGAGCCGATATTGAACGCCAACGAGCAGAAACAGAACGACAACGGGCACAGCAAACAGAGTTATTATTACAACAAGAGCGATCGCAAGTTGAACAATTAAAAGAAAGACTCAGAGCGTTAGGGGTCGATCCTGATCAAAATAGTTAATGTTAACTAGATTTTAAGTGATGCAATATTTAAACACTCTCCAGCGTTGGTATAGGGGAAATATTCCCACTTCTGAGGAATTAACCGACCTTTTCAACTCAGAATTAGCCAATTATCCACAAGCGTGCAGCTTCGCTGTCCCCAGAGGGAGCGCCTTTGACCTCAATCCAGACAACGGACTGGCGCACATTGAAGTGCGCTCGCAATTGTTCCAAGCTGTTCATTCAGATATTGTCAATTTATGTCAAAATTTGGGTTTTAAACAAGTCGATTACATTCTATCGCTACTCTGGCGGCTCTGGCTTCCTCTAGCGATGCAACTAGCTAGCGCACAAAAAAACTTGGGACGGCCTTTAATTCAAGGAATTTTAGGGGGACAGGGAACAGGCAAAACTACCCTAGCTGAAGTGCTCAAGCTCATTTTAAAACATCTCGACTGTGACACGGTTGAAATTTCAATTGATGACTTGTACAAAACCAAGATTGAACGCGAAACCCTCAAAAAGTTCGATTCTCGCCTAAAATGGCGCGGCCCGCCGATAACTCACGATGTCGATTTAGGTATTTTAGTTTTAGACAAGGCACTGCAAGCTAACCGGACTGAACCTGTTTTAATACCCCGCTTTGATAAATCGACAGACGACCGAAAAAAAGAGCTAGACAGCTACGATAAAGTGGATATCGTGTTGTTGGAAGGCTGGTTTGTGGGAGCGCGTCCTGTTGATGATACGGTCTTTGACAACCCACCGCCGCCGATTGTTTCCGAAGCGGACAAGCAGTTTGCCAAAGACAACAACGAGCGTCTGAAGGCTTATTTACGCCTCTGGGAACGGCTTGATCGCTTGCTCGTCCTCTATCCCGTTGACTACCGCCTTAGCGTACAATGGCGCTCTGAAGCCGAACACAAGATGATTGCTTCTGGACGAGCCGGAATGAGTGATAGCGAGATTGAGGAATTTGTTAACTATTTTTGGCGGTCTTTACACCCAGAATTGTTTATTACGCCTTTAACTCAAAACCCAGACTTGACCGATTTAGTGATTGAGATTAATCCCGATCACAGTCCAGGAAACGTCTATAAACCTTAAATTGACAGCATGACGACGTTCCTTACAGACTCCACTGACATTACCAGAATTCATTTTTCTTCAAGATTGAATTTGAAGCAGCGTAGTGATTTGGGTCAGTTTTTAACGCCTGCGACTGTTGCTCGTTTTATGGCAGGACAATTTAGTAATCTATCGGGTCACATCAGTCTTCTAGATCCTGGAGCCGGAGTTGGGTCTTTAACGGCTGCCTTTGTAGAGCGGTTATTGGCGAATCCTAAAAAAGTTAAAAGTTGCTTCATAACAGCATATGAAGTTGAATCAACCTTTCTATCCTCTTTGAAACAATGCCTTATAGAGTGTTGTGCAGCTTTAAAGAGCAGAGGAATTCAAGCAAATTATTGTTTACGTGAAGAAAGTTTTATAGAGGCTTGTGCCGAAATAAATTTGTCGCTTTTTACTACGTCATCCATAAATTTTACTCACGCGATTCTGAATCCACCTTATAAAAAGATTAACGGCCAATCAATCGAAAAGAAAATCCTCTCAAAGATTGGAATTAAAACTGTAAATCTGTACAGTGCATTTGTTTGGCTTACTATGTTACAGCTTGCCGAGGATGGAGAGATGGTCGCAATCACGCCTAGAAGTTTCTGTAATGGTGCTTATTTTCGTCCTTTTCGTCAAGTTTTTCTAGAAAACATGAGACTTAAAAAAATTCATATTTTTGATAGCCGTTCAGCAGCTTTTGCGGAAGACAACATATTACAAGAAAATATTATTTTTTATGCTATAAAAACGAAAAGTAAGCTTGATTATGTAGAAATCACCAGCAATTCTGAAACT
This sequence comes from Microcystaceae cyanobacterium, assembly GCA_041743025.1. Taxonomy (GTDB): domain Bacteria; phylum Cyanobacteriota; class Cyanobacteriia; order Cyanobacteriales; family Microcystaceae; genus JBGTNM01. The sequence continues at coordinate 18,530 of JBGTNM010000578.1, read as the reverse complement.
GAGTTAGATGAGTTTTCGGAATTAAGAATTGTTGCTTATGACAAAGTTATTGAAACTAATGATTCTGAAAGTTTTATTCATATTGTGACAAACTCTCTTGAAGATTCTTTGAGAGTACAAATGTCTAAGTTCTTATCTACTTTAAATGAAATTGGTTTAGAAGTTTCGACAGGGCCAGTTGTCGATTTTCGTCTTAAATCCGCTTTGAGAACTTGCTTGGATAAGACAAGTGTTCCACTACTTTATCCAGAAGCTATAAAGGCAGGGAAAGTTGTATTCCCACCTAGCAATCCTCGCAAGGCGATCGCCATTGAACAAAACCAAGAAACAAGCAAATGGTTAGTTCAACCGGGTTGGTACGTTTTGATAAAGCGGTTTTCTGCTAAGGAGGAAAAGCGTCGTGTTGTTGCTGCTGTGTGTTCTCCTGTAGATGCACCAGCACTAGGTATAGAGAATCACCTTAACTACTACCATGCTAGAGATAAGGGAATGAACCCTGAACTTGCACGAGGTCTAGCAGCCTTTCTCAATTCAACTTTATTTGATAACTACTTCCGTCAGTTTAGTGGACACACACAAGTTAATGCTACAGATTTGCGTAGAACTAAGTACCCTTGCCAAGATGATTTAATCCTACTAGGAAGCCAAATTGGTGATTCTCACTTTGATCAGGAGCAAATTGATGAGATTGTACATAAAACTTTGTCGATTATGAGTGAAGCAACAAATGCAGTTCAAGCTGGTAAACGAATTGAGGAGGCACTCGCAATTCTCAAAGATCTTTCTGCTCCAAGAGCGCAACAGAACGAACGCTCAGCGCTTTGTTTACTCGCTTTGGCAGACATTCGACCTGAAACACCTTGGAATCAAGCGACAGCACCAAGACGGGGGATTACAGAAATGATGGATTGGTTTCGTGATTACTACGGTAAACAATACGCGCCGAATACACGCGAAACAGTTCGACGGCAAACGATACATCAGTTTGTGCAGATGGGGATAGTTGTTGAAAATCCAGATCGACCAGATCGACCGATTAATAGCCCAAAATGGTGTTATCAACTTCATCAACAAGCATTGTCACTTCTTAAATCCTATGGTTCTGAGCAATGGGAAGAGGTTCGTCGAAATTATGCTGTTTCAGTTACCAATTCATTACAGGCTAAGAATCGCAACATACCGATGATTCCCGTAAGCTTGCCTGACGGTCAAGCCATTGAACTATCATCAGGCGGGCAAAATATACTGATAAAAGACATTCTGGAAAGCTTTTGTCCCAGATTCACCCCTGGAGGTTTAGTTCTCTATGTGGGTGATGCCAGGGATAAGTTTATTATCAATGAAACTCAGAAGTTTCGAGAAATGGGAATTGAGTTAGATCCTCACGGCAAAATGCCAGACGTTGTGGTTCACTACGAGCGACAAGACTGGCTTGTATTAATAGAAGCTGTGACTAGCCATGGCCCGATCAACTTGAAACGCCACAATGAATTAAAACGGCTCTTTCAGTCAAGCTGTAAAGGATTAGTTTTCGTTACTGCTTTTCCCAGCCGTAAGGAAATGATTCGGTATCTTGCTGAGATTTCTTGGGAAACCGAAGTTTGGGTAGCAGATCAAAGCGATCACATGATTCATTTTAACGGAGAGAGATTTCTTGGGCCTTATGAAGACTCAAAGAATCATTTTAGATAGATGAATGAGCTTTTTGCTTGAGATTGTTGTGATATGTCCTCAAAGCGTACTCGAATCCAAACTTTGCGCCTCTTCTGGACTTAAAGGTAAATGCAGTCCACATTCTTGTTTGAGTCCGTGAAAGCGGGTGTTGCGTTCGTCTTCGTCTTCTACCAGAAGAGGCCGACTGGAGTGCCAATCGCCGACCGAAACGTAGCCTTGATCAAAATAGGGATGGTAAGGCAAATCGTGGGTGGTTAAGTATTGGTAAATATCGCGAGCATTCCAAAAGAGAATCGGGTAAATTTTATAAAGTTCTCCCTGCTGGACAACGGACTGTAGCGTTTTGCGGTGGTCGGTCTGATCGTGGCGCAATCCTGCCAGCCAAGCGGTTGCCTTAAGTTCTGCTAAGGCGCGTTGCATGGGTTCGACTTTACGAAGATAATCGTAGCGATTGAGGGATTCTATGTCTTTTTGTCCCCAGAGTTTGCCGTAGAGAGCTTCCATACGGGCGGGACTGATGGGAGACTGATAGACTTTAAGATTGAGTTGCAAGCGTTGGCTTAATTCGTCAGCAAAGCGGTAGGTTTCCGGGGGAAGATAGCCAGTATCAACCCAAATCACTGGAATGTTGGGGATAATTTGAGCGACCAAATGCAACATGACTGCTGCTTGAATGCCGAAACTGGTACTCATTACCAGTCCTTGCCCAAAAGTAGCATCAGCCCAAGCTACAATCTGCTCAGCACTGATCAGTTGTGAGTTGACGAGTTCTAAGTCTATGGCAGGCGCGTGCTGCGAAGCCGTCCCCGAAGGGATCGCTGAGTCTAAAAAGGGTGGGCGGTGAAGCGGTTCTGAAGCGGCGGTGTGGCGGAGGATTGAGGAGGCGTTTTGGGTAGAATCGATTAAGTCAAGATGTGCCATGCGTCAAAGATTTTCCTTACGAGCAACGAGTTTTAGCATCAGAAAGGTCGCTGGCGGCGAATGCTAGATGGAGATTTCTTTTCATTGTACCGCAGTTGAGGAACAGTCAAATTCTGAATGTTTTTTCCTGTTGACATTTCTCCCAAAATTAAAGTTTGGAGTCTTTTCAACTTCAATTAGAGAGATTTCCTTAACCGACAAAGGCGAATTAAGATGATGGTAGCAGGATGGGGATGCACCGATGCCCCAACTGACTCAAGTAAGATCAATGGTGCTGTTAACCAAAGGCGTTGAGGTTGAAATTTATACGGGTACGTCCCAAGGGGAAATCGTCGGACTAGCCGATCGCATTGTCCGAGACTTAGACGGGTTCGTGCGCGAACCCGACAGCCGCAATGTTGAGTACACCACCGCCCCCTTGTGCTGTTATGATCGCTTGCTGTGTGCCCTCGTCCGACCTCGGCGCAGGCTACGGCAATATTTACACCAACTCGGTCACTACACGTTAATTCCTGGCAGTACCCTGTCACTCGGCGGCAGCGATCGCTTCTGGCGTTCCGATCCTCACAACCCCTACCACAGCTACATCGAGCAAACCTATGGTACTCAGGTCGTTACCGCCAGCGTTCACCTCAATATCGGTATCAGCCATCCTGATACGTTAATACGAGCCTGCCGTCTGCTGCGTGTTGAAGCTCCTCTGTTTTTGGCTTTGAGTGCTGCCTCGCCTTTCCTCGACGGACAAGTGACGGGCTATCACTCTACTCGCTGGCATCTGTTTCCCCAAACGCCTTCTCACGTTCCGTTGTTTGAAAGCCACGCTCATTTCATTCGCTGGACGGAGGAACAATTAGTGCTGGGGACGATGCAAAATGTACGTCACTTGTGGGTATCAGTGCGGCCCAACGGCGACCATCGCCCCTACGACCTTAACCGTTTAGAACTAAGAATTTGTGATTTAATCGCCGATCCGATTGCGCTTTTAGGGGTTATTGCTTTACTAGAAGCTCGTCTCATTCAATTACTCAACGATCCTCAGCTTGACCCGCTCAGTTTGAGCCAGTTATCTGCTGATGAGTTAATGACGAGCGTCGCTAGCAATGAAGCGGCTGTGGCCAAATCTAGCCTAGATGCTTCTTTGATTCATTGGCAAGATGGCTCGTCCATCCTTGCTCGTGATTGGATTGAGACAATCTATCAAGAAGTGCTACCGATTGCCAAACAGCGCGGATTTAGTTGTTTCTTGACTCCGGTTAAGAAAATTTTGCGAGAAGGCAACCAGGCGCAACAGTGGCTCCGACAACATGAAGCAGGACAGGACGTTCAAACTATTATCAGCCAAGCTATTCAAACCCTCGCCCGACAAGAATGGGAATTAGAAGATAAATTGTGCCAGCCTTTGTTGGTCGCCTAAGATGTTTATCGATTATAAAGGGGCAAGAATTAACTTCAAAGTGGCTTAGAGTGACAGATGCAGTTTTAAGGCGGCCTCTACGTTTCTCATCAGTTCTTCACTTAAACTCCCTACTTCTAGTTCTTTTTCTTGTAACAAGACCAACGCTTCTTCGATGACTTGAGAACGAGATTTACATCCTTTGACCGTTTGGTAATGCTCGATAAACTTGACCATATTCACGCTGAAGATGCTGAGCAATTCAGAAATATATGATACATAGTTATCGAACTACCTGCTCTTCGTCCATGTTCGCTAACCCATACATCAGGCATAGAGGATAGAACTTGAACTTTCTGTAATAGCTGTGTGATACGCAAATCGTTGTGTAGGTCGCCATCAAAACTTCGCTTCAATTCAATTTCCCAATAACTTGCAGCATCACTTTGAATATACCCTACCATTGCTGCTTCTAGATATTGTGATGCGTACACTCCTTTGACGAAGCATTGCAAGCCGTCTTTACCTACATATCGACCGATAGGATAGCCGTTTTTTCGTAATCGTTTGGCTTCAAAGATATACTTGGGTCTTGGGCGACTGTGACCACTAACCACTACCAAATCTAATCTTCGTCTCTTTTTGCCTTTACGCCCTTCAACGGTAATCGGCTTCTCTTCGTCAATAGAGTATCGATCAAATTTTTCTGGAGTAGAAGGGTTATCGAGCCTTTTCTCTATCGCTTCCACTATTAGCCCTGTAATCTCCTCCTCTACAAGATTGCAGTGGATTTCTGACAAAGCATCTTGATACCCCCAAGCAAGAAGCTGATGTGCATCTTGCCGAAACCCATAATCATACGAACTCCGCGCAAATGAGTTAAGTTTCTCTGCTCCCATTATCGAACTACCTCATGGAGTTCACAGTTTGCAGAGAGAATTTCTGCAATAATGTCATCAGAATCATTCAGAGCTTGGGTTCTAGTCCAGTCAATCAAACGAGGAGATTTACAAATATAAACCTTTGAATCCTCAAAGATACGTAGGCTTCGCTGCACATAGACCCATTGACTGAAAAGTTGTTTTGTCTGCTCCTGAATATAAGCAAGTAATGAAGATGAATCTTGTTGAGCTTTTTCAATATTTATATCTATAGATTTGTCTGATCGAACAAACTCTACTGAACATACAATCAATCTTGCTGAGTAGACCAATATAACTTTGTGCCGAAGTCCGCTTCCCTTAGTAAAGGCATCAAGTTCATCTCTTAAACACAAACCGTACTTTAGTAAAGTGCCTTCTTGTGGTTTCTCAGTCGCAGAGACAACTGCTTTCCCTTTATTCAACTTGAGTCTCACTTGAGCAAAATCTCTCGCCATAATACTGATATTTTTAGGTAGTTTTAGAATAGTTTCAATTGAGTCATCGAGTCTAACCTGAAGAAAGCTGTCGGGAACAGTGTTGCTCTTCTCTGATTGTTCTAGCTCCTGTTGTAGAGAAGAAAGTTCAGAAACTTGTTCAGCCGACATGATGGGAATTGGAACACCTTTTACATCCTTTGGGCTAATTAGGTTGCGATCAATTCCCCATGAAGAGCTTTGAAAGAATAAATAGTAATTGAGAATACTTGAGTTGAGTAAGACTGAAATTGCACGTAAATGATCGGCACTATCCTCACTTGCAGAAAGCCCAACTTTGGGATGAGGAATAACAAAGTATTCATCACTGTAAACACAATAGCTAGTACTAATAACAATGTGTGGTGCAGGTGCGACCTTAAGACCAGCTTTACCACTACGCTTACGAATGTAAAGTTCCTTCGCAGGAATTTCCTGCAAAGCATTGTCTGGGATTGAAAAGCGTCGCTGTGAGTCAACCATCAAATCAGCATTGAACCGCTTACGTCCTTCCAGATTAGGTGCGTACTCCATCTTATTGTTGTTTCCGTTATTCCAAGATGAACCGTCGCCCATCTGTAAGCCCTGACAGAGATACCATCCTTTCTCTTGTATTAACTCTCCCAAATTAATCGTAAATAATTTACGTATTCTTTTAAGAGCTTTTTTATCTCTGTAGCTTCCCCATAAGGCTAGTTTCCATACTGATAATTCACCACTTTCTGCATCTTCTGGATCTATTGCCTGTACCTCGTTTGAATTAATAGTTATTGTCCAAGTTGGATTCTTTTTATCGCGTTTCCAAGGACGATTAGAAATTTGATTGGCAACAAAAGGAGCATAGTGAACAATTTCAGGCTTATTTACATCGGGTATAGCCTTTCGATAAACGATTGTTGCAGCAGGAGCTTCTCCCCTACCGCCAAAAAGCACATAAGCCAAGTTGGAAAAATTCGTAATTCTTGAAACCTCGTGCTGATTGAAGAACAGCATTCGATATTTTTCAGATTCATGATTAAACAGGCTTTTAGCATGGATAAGCAAACCTGCATATCCATCAAGGGCTAGTAGCTCAATGACTCGCCAGCTAAAGGCTTCGCAAACTCGATTTCCCGTAGCAGGTCTTTCCTTTATATTTCTTCTAATCCAGGAACGAGCTAATTCCTCATCAACCGTCTCTGGCTTGAGTTCAATCCAGGGTGGATTACCTACAATCCAATTAAACTTTTTATTCTGTCTCCAGAAATCTGACTCATCATCAAAGAAATCACATTCAAAGATTTGCGTGTTGTGGAGCAAAGGAAACTTAAATTGTTTGTTTCGGTGTAAATCGGGGGGGTCAATGTAATTTAGTAATGTCAAGATCAGGCTGAATTCAGCGACATAGCAAGCCTCTTTATTTCGCTCTATGCCATAGAGACTTTCACACAGAATCCTTCGTAACTCTGTAGGTTTCAGTTTCTTATTTAAGCTGTGCGCTAACTCTAATTCAATAAGTCTGCGGTAAGCTAGCACCAGAAATATTCCAGATCCACAACATGGATCAAGGATTTTCATTCCACTCTGCAAGGGCTTAGATTCCTCTAATTCACACAACAAGTAATCTGCTACAGGTTCAGGGGTATAGACAGCACCAACTTTTTTGCCTGTCCCTTGTGAATGTAAAAATTGTTCATAGATGGAGGATAACGTTTCAACTGGAATATAAGAAAAGTCATAAGCTTCAAAGTCAAGATGTAACTGACCTGAAACAGGATCATCCCCCTTAAATGTAGAAGCGACTAGAGATACAATTTCATCGCCTAATGTCGCTTCAATATTGGAAGGTAAGGGGAAAATGGCACCATTAAAGCGATTTTCTAAAACCTCGGTCAAATGAATCAATCCGGCTAGAGTTGCATTGCGACCCAGTACAGCGTCTAAATTTATATCGTTTTCTGCAAGCCATTCTTTTGAAAGAATCTCTCGATCGTAGAGATAGCGAATATAGACATACTTTCCAATTAGCGCATGAATAATTGGTAGATCTAACCCTCTACCCTTCAAGTATTCTTCTAATGCTCTGAGATTTTTAAGTAAGTGTGTATCTACTCTTTTTTCAGGCGTGATATGCTTCGCCTGAGTCTGCCAAATTCTTCCAGAATCTATGGAATCAGATCTAAAGTCTGCAAGCTGATCGCGGATACTCTCAAATGTAAGATCAATGACTTCTTTGATTTCTTTGACTAAACCCTTCTTCTCATTTTTTAGGGAAAAGTCAAATCCCGTATAAACTCTAATTTCATTGGGAAGAAGAATGACTAGGAAAGGTGCATTTCCCAGGTTCCATAGTCTCTGATGAATCTCTCTAGCCTCATCCCTAGTTTTAGCTTCAGCGACATACACAGCCGGACGAGGCGGAAGGATTTTCTGCTCTGGTGGACTGGTTTGAAAAAGATATGCTCCCTGAACTCCTGCTTTCCTAGCTGCACGGAAAAGATGCTCAGTCAGTGGCTCCTGCAAAGGCTCACTAGTAGCACGATAATTTTGTGACTGAGCATATCCAAGTTCATTTAAGAGTTGATCCAGATTCAGAAAAACACCCCCGGCACAGGCTCAAGCCTTCATGGTACAGACCTTACAGCCATTTAGAGCAAGATTTTGAATTAAGTTACACTTATAGCTTAGTACAAGTGTCTGCAATTTTTTGGTCAAGTTGTTCAGGAAATTGATAGCTTATACTTATCATCTAATTCAACTTCTTCTCAAAAAAGCCAATATGCCGAAGGTTGTCTTAGTCAGTCCGCAAATACCTCCCAATACTGGCAATATCGCTCGAACTTGCGCGGCAACGAACACCGAATTGCATCTGGTCGGCCCGTTAGGATTTGAACTAAGCGATCGCTACCTCAAACGGGCAGGATTAGATTATTGGCCTTGGGTGAACCTTCACTACCATGCCAATTTCACCGCGTTTGTTACGGCAGTGCAGCAACAGAACGGGGAGTTAGTTGGCTTTAGCGTGTCGGGACATAGCAGTTATTTAGATTACGCCTATCAAGACAATGATTGGCTGTTGTTTGGCTCTGAAACCGAAGGATTAGGGAATAACATCTTAGGTGCTTGTCAACAGACGCTCTATATCCCCATGAGTCAACCGGAGGTACGCAGTTTAAACCTGTCAGTCAGTGTCGCCATTGCTCTGTTTGAAGCGCGACGGCAGTTAGGTTATCGTTCTCATCTATAAGAAATTTCTATTAATCAAACTAGGGAGAGTTACCGATTAGCGACAAGAGAATTAGTTACAAAATTTAATGCGTTGCTACGACCCTCCAGAAGGTCAATCTAACCGTTTTTGAGTCAGCAGAAGCACAGAGGCGGGGACAGTGGCTCCAGGCGGCGGAAACTTTTGCTGAAATGCTGCCGTCAACGGACTCACATCTCGGTCAGCCAGCTTAAGTTGAACGAAAGCTGCCTTAACATCATCTGGATTGGGATAGACTTGTCTAAAATTGATAGAGCAGTTAAGCTTTCAGACATAACTTGAGTGTTTCTTTAGGTATATTGGCTTAGAAAATGACGCTGGTTAATTGCGATGATTAGAGACGGCCCTCTGGTTGTGGTAGCTCAAGTTTGAAACTCACCCGCTTGCGAGGTCATCAATTACTCGTTCACACACTAGGAGGTTCTTTTTGAAAGATACGCTTATGCAGAAAGTCACATCGCTTGCTTTGGATTTAACGAAGTCATCGCAGGCTCCGACGGACACTGGAATGGGTCGGGACACCCGACCCATCGTGTCCTCGGCTTTGCAAGCCGGAGTACCGATGACGGACTGTTCTCATGCCTCCGCCGAGTTAGCGGCAAGAGGCGTTGAGGCGTTGCCCATTCCAACCGAAGGAGTCCGTCGAGTTCGTCGTTCTGCTGCCACGCTTGGGTTAGCTATTTCCATGAGTGCGACGGGAATGCTGTTCGCTCAACATCATACAGCCGTTGCCGCTAATTCCTTGGTTTTGGAAGCTCCCTTGGCTAACCTTCCTGCACCGTTACCGCCGGAATCCCCGCCATCTCAAGCTAAGATAGCTAGCCATGCGGCTTCTTCCTCTCAACTCGAACCGCTAGCACTCAAACACGAAGTTCAACCAGGAGAATCCCTGTGGCAGTTGGCCCAGGACTATCAAGTTCCACCAGAGGCGATCGCTACCACTAACAAAATTTCACCCCGCGCCGATTTAGTAGCAGGACAGACGCTCAAAATTCCTTCGGAAACAGGAGATTTATCCTTATCTGTCGCAAAAACAACACCATCTTCTGCCGTCATTAGTGATTCTCTCAACAGTTCCCTCGATCACCTCCGAGAAACTCGCAAGCGTTTAAAAGAAAGTTTGGTAGAACTCAAGACAGAAAAAGCGAACTTACAAACAAACGCTACCGCTCAAGCAACTAGCGTCGCCGATGTCAGCCAATCTCTCAACTCAGGGCAAAAGACTCAATCCTTGACGGTACTTTCCTCTGGGGCAGGAGTCGTTGAAATCCCCGTCATTGCTCCGCCTGAATCGCAAGCCACCGCCGCTCTCAGCGTCACCGAACAGCCAGTGCCGCTTGCCGTTCCCCTGCCTTCGGTGCCAGAAGCTTACATCTCCTCAGAAAATTCTCCTCAACCCATTCCTTTACCGGCTCCGGTTTCTAGAATTGCACCGCTCCCTGCCACTAAGGGAGAAAATGACACTGAGGCGGATGCTGAAGCTCCAGTGCCTGTGGCTAAATTGCCCTCAGTTACCCCTAGTAGAGTCCAACAGCCGACCGTCTCCTCATTCAATCAACCCATTCCGATTGCCGTTCCTTCTCCTGAAACGGCTGCAATTTCTTCTCCTCAAACAGAAGTTTCTTCCAGAGAATTTACTCAACCGACAACGATTCCGACGACACCCCAGCAAGTCTACCAAGTTAAACCTGGAGATACCCTTAATAGCATTGCTCGCCGCTACGGACTCTCTGTCTCTCAACTGATTCAAAGCAATAAAATTCACAATCCGAATTTGATCAAAGTTCATCAAACCCTTGTCATTCCTAAGCGAACCCCAAACAAGTTGCAACCTCAATCCGGTGCGCTCACGCCCCTTCCACCGCCCAACACTCAAATAGCCACGACTGCAACTCAACTGCCGTTGAGCGCGACTGTACCCACTGCCAGAGAAATTCCGGCAGAAACCGCACCAGTTGCCTATCAAGAAAAACTCAAAGCTGATATTGCCAACTTGCAACAAGAATATAGTGATCGCTCTGATGTTTCTCTAGCCGTCGAGATAGCATCTCAACAAACCTCGCAAGCTCCAGTCGTGGGAGAAGTTCTCAATCCTGAGTGGGCAAGCGAGGACGCGATGTTGGAACGGACTTCCTTGGGGCGAGGGAGCCTCGCCCCCCAGTCCTCGGCTCCCTCCAACATTTCAGCGTCCGTCGATGCCAGAGGCACTAATCGTTCAACACCAGCAACCTCTCAAACTCAACTCGCGCAACTCTCTCGCCGAGTCAAGCCTGTCTCCAATGAACCGCCTACGTCTCAATCCCAACTGGTCGGTGCGGCTCCCGCCAGTCCAGAACAGTATAATGGCGATCTGCAAATACCAGTTGGCGCGATGGTCGGCCCAGAACTCCCTCCCTTATCAGTTCCTGACGACTACCTGCCCGATGCGCCCTTGCATTTTACGGGTCACATCTGGCCGACGAAAGGAGTTGTTACCTCTGGCTACGGTCGGCGGTGGGGCAGAATGCACCGAGGCATTGATATTGCCGCGCCGATAGGCACTCCTGTCATGGCTTCTGCGCCAGGAGAAGTTGTCTCTGCGGGTTGGAATTCTGGCGGTTACGGCAACTTAGTCAAAGTGCGCCACCCCGACGGGAGTCTGACACTTTATGCCCACAACAGCCGCATTTTGGTGCGTCGTGGACAAACGGTAGAACAAGGCCAGCAAATTGCTCAAATGGGCAGCACTGGATACAGTACTGGGCCACATCTGCATTTTGAAATTCACCCTGGCGGCAAGGGAGCAGTCAATCCGATGGCTTTTTTGCCCCAAAGTCGCTCTTAATAAGACTTCGCCGCAAAAGTAAAAAAACAATCATTTCTGCCACTGTCCCCTGTGAAAAATTTCCCCTATTGCCTGACTTCAGCCAAGAAGTCTAATGTGCTTGCGTCTGGCAAGAAAAACTATCATGGCTCAAGAGGGAGGCTATACCTCTCTCTTTTAGGGATGGCTAAACTAGCCGTAAGGCAAATTTTGTTTTATAATGGCTAAAGTGCCAAAAAGGCTCAGTAGCTCAGTTGGTTAGAGCAGGGGACTCATAAGCCCAAGGTCGGGTGTTCAAATCACCCTTGAGCCATGTGTCAGACTTAAGTTGGTCAAGAAAAATTAAATGCGCCTAACAAGGTGTTCTTAACACACCATTGTTAGACGGCTTCCGCAATCGTAAACGACTACGCTTGGGGCTAGGGTGTTGACTTTGTGGGGTAATACTTCTAAAGTTTTTCATATACTTAACAATAAAGATACCAATGGGATTGCCTTGCCCCCACCTAGCAATGGGAACGTTAGCACTCGCTTAGGAGTCAATTAAGGTAACGCGCTACTACTGCCTTAAGGGTGAATCAATTTTTGAGTGAGTTGTGCTACCTTGAATCAGTCAATTTGCTGATGTGTGCCTAGGGGAAAATGACTAACACGCCGCCACCAGAACCCCCGCAAGACAGAAATTTTCTTTCCCAAGTGCGGAATTTTTTTACTCGTCCTTCAACGCTGGTGGCAGGGGGAGTCCTCTTGACGCTTGGCGCGGCAGGATATGCAGGTATTAATTATTTTGTTTATAAAAGTCTTTCTCCCCTACTAGAGAAGCAACTGAGTCAATTTCTTAAGCGGGAAGTGGAACTGGGAGAGATTGAAAGCTTTTCGCTCAATTATATCCGCTTTGGCCCTTCAATTATACCAGCGACGGCGAATGACCCCGATAATCTCTCAGTTAAAGCGATCGCAATTGGTTTTAACCCACTACCTCTACTACTTGGCCAGCCTCTCGCCCTTGATGTTAACATCGATCGCCCCAATCTCTACCTTGAACAAGCGAAAAACGGCAAATGTATTGATATTGAACTGCCTGAACCGCAAAAAGATAGAGAGCTTCCCATTGATTTAAATGTTAACGTGCGTCTCACTGAAGCTGACCTCGCCTTGCTTCCCTATCGCTTTCCACGTCCGGTAACACTGCAAGTCGATGGAACGGGGGGATATACCTACAAATCGCGCAAAGATCAGCAAATCCGTTACGATATCGCGGCGACAGTTCTTGATTCTCAAGTGGATTTAGCTGGAAAAACCAACTTTGAAAACGGACAGACACAGGCAGATATTAGTATTAATCGACTGTCTTTGCCTGAATTAGTGGCTCTCTTTCCCAACTTACCCGTTACCCTCAAACAGGGAATCGTTGATAGCGATTTTACCTTGTCTATTCCTTCTTTTGACAATATTGAAGCCAGTCGCGGACAGGGTAGTTTAGATTTGATAGGGTTGGAAGGAACGGTTAAAACTCTCAAGAAACCGCTCAAAGTCAATGTTAATTTAGATTTTGAGGGAAAAACTGTTCAAGTACGGCAGGCGCAAATTAATCTCGGCGACGCTACTACGCAAATTGCAGGCGTGATTGATTGGGAAAAAGGCTATAATTTAGCAATTGATGTGCGTTCGCTGCCGATTAAAACGATTCTCGACCTCCTCCGCATCAAGACAACGGCTCAGTTTGCTGGAAATGTGCAAGGTAACTTTAAACTTGGTGGTGCCGTCACCGAACCCATCTTGACAGGGAACTTACAAAATAGTACGCCACTGGTTATTGCCAAGATACCCTTTAAAACCTTCAAAGCTAACCTAATTGCCGATGCCAATCGTCTTACCGTCAAGCAAACACAAATTCTGCCTGCTGCGGGGGGACAAATTTTCGCTCAAGCAAAGTTAGATTTTGGGATTGGTAGAGCAATTGAGCAAGAAAAAAACATTGATTGGCAGAAAATGCCATTATCACTGAATTTTCAAGCGCGTGACTTACCCTCTCAACCTATTGCTAGTCCTTACTACCAACCACCTTCACCTGCTAGGTTAGGCAAGCTGTCAGCTAACGGACAAGTTAGAGGAACCTTGGCTAAACTGGTGACAACGGCAAAATGGTCTTCTCCCGATTTAATCTCCGTACCCAAGCAAACTGTCGCGGCACAAGGGGACATTGTTTGGTCAGGACAGACAATCGTGTTGCAGAATACGCGGTTGCGAACCAATGGCGGCAGTGCGCTAGTCAGTGGCGTGGCTGATTTTAAACGCGATCAGTGGAAAGCTAATTTAGCGGCAGATTCTTTCATTATAACTCCTTTTCTGCCAGTTGTTTGCTCTTTCGCTACCTGTCCCCCTCGTTTGTACGCTCAGTCTGTCAGCCTCAACGAAGCTCAAATCCGCATCGGCGGGAAAGTGACTAATATCAGTCTGTCCAATCTAGAAACGCAGGCAAATTTCCGCTTAGCAGTCGATAACGGGTCAATTGCGGTCAGAGGTAATCTAAATCGAGGTAATGCTAATGCAACGGTGGTAGCGACTGGACTGGATATTGAACCTTATCTTCCTGCTAATTTAACGGTTCCCGTATCTTTAGGACGCACCAAAGTAACGCTTTCAGGCAATGTCGCTCAATTGACTGAGGGTTCGCGCTTCAATGCCGATCGCCTCAACGTCGATCTTGAGGCACAATTAACGGTTGATGGCAGTCCAGTTAATGCGAGTGGTCAGTTGCGGAATGGCATTATCAACGCTTTTGCTAGAACCGGACAGATTTCTCTCAATCGCTTCGCACCCAATTTACCTTTTCCCACTCGCTTGAACGCGGCTAGGCTTAATTTACGGGGAAATCTGGATGCTTTATTGGATTCTTGGGGAGAAACGCCTAATTTCAATAGTTTTCAGGGTAATGCTGACCTCGATCTTGCCGTTCAAGGAAATCCGGTTGACGTGACGGGAACGCTGAGAAATGGTACAGTCAACGCTGTTGCCAACTTGGGATCGATTCCTTTAGAGGGCTTATTGCCCAATTTAAATGTTCCGGCTCGTTTAGTGGCAGGAAAAGTCAATGTATCGAGTCCGCTTGCCTCCTTACTAGCAGAAACACCAGATTTTAGCAATACCGTAGCAAGCGCTAACTTACAACTGGCAACAAATTCAGGCGATCGCATCTCTGCCAACGGTAGCTTAAGAAATGGGGTACTGAATGCCGTTGCCAATTTAGGAACACTCTCGTTAAATGAATTATTCCCGAATTTCAAAATTCCTGCGCGATTAACGGGAGGAAACATCACAGCTTCGTCACCGCTTGCGCCTTTACTGGCAGAAACGCCAGATCTTAGTAATGCTCAAGTGACGGCTAATTTACGACTAGCTGCTGCTCAAGGAACCATCAACACCCTGACTCGCCTCAATGGATATCAGTGGCGCAGCAGCATCACCGCTAATAACCTCAACCCTGGTCTGATTGTTGATCGCCTTTCGACACAGTTGCAACGCCTCGATCTCAATCAATTAGATGCTCAACTTCAGCTAGCAGGCAATCTGAGAAATCTTTTTGACCCCAATGCTACTCTCCCCATTCAAGCACAAGCGATCGCCTTACAAGCAGATGGACAAAGCGTAAAAGCTAAAGGAAATATTCTCGTTTCTGACTTATTTTCGGCTCCAGATATTGCCAGTGTCAATCTCGATGTTACAGCGCGGTCTAATTTAAATAATCTTCCTCTAACTCAATTAATCGCGGTTTCTCCGCAAAGAAGACGGTTTTTTCCTGAAGAACTCAAGCTAGCAGGCAGTGGACAATTTCAAGGTCGCTTTACAGGTCGAAATTTGCTTTCGACACCAGGGAATTTAAACCTAACCGGCGATTTAACCCTTCGCAATTTTGCCTTTAATGATAGAAAATTTGAACCGCTTTTGAGAGGAAGCGTGAGAGTGACACCAAGAGAGGAAATTGCAGTCAACCTGCAAGGCAGAGAAGACCGAATTTCCGCCGTTCTCGACCCTTGCACTCGTTCGGAGTGTCCCGCGCCTTACCTGCCGGTTTCAGCCACCTTGCGCCAAACCTACGGCAGCGAACAGCCGCTTATTGCCCAAATTCAGCGAACAGGCGATCGCCTAATTGCTAGTGTAGAACGACTTTCCTTAGACTTGTTTAAAATTGCACTAGGCAGAGAATACGGCATTCCCGGTTACCTCAGTGGCGAAGTCACTACCCGTCTCGATGTTAACCCCTATACTCTACAAGGAAGCGGCAGTCTCAGCATTAAAGAACCGAGTCTCGGTTTTATTGAAGCACAACAAATCAATGCCGATTTCAGCTATGCCGATGGTTTAGCTCGCTTGCAAGCAGCGACATTACAATTAGGAACCAGTCTCTATGAGGTGGCAGGTTCCTTCAACTTCAAGACAAAAGCCATTCAAGCGAATTTAGCTGTCAATCAAGGTCGTGTGCAAGACCTCTTTACAGCGATTAAAATTACTGAGATCGAACGTCTAACCGCGCTATTGAGGCGTAAACCCGCCGATTATGAGACTGCCAAACAAATTCCTCCCCAATCGGTGGGAAATGCTAACGGCCCCCTTGCAGACCAAGTTAATCTTTTAGCTATTATTGACCGCCAAATTAGAAACCTTGCCAGACTGCGTGAAGGGGGAGTTGTTCCCACCGAACTCGATATCAGAGGCATCTTCAATGCTGAAGTTGCTTTGGCAGGAACCTTATCTGATCCCAATCTCAATTTTCAATTGAGCGGACAGCAGTGGGAGTGGCGACCACAAACATCTTTCCCCGATATCGTCGAACCGTTGGGCCTCGTCATCAAAGACACCCAGTTAATACCCATCAATCGCGTGTTACTACAAGGAGCCTACGCCGATAATACATTGCAAATTCAAAATGCCCAACTGCAAATTAAAGAGACACAACTCGCTCTGCAAGGCCGTTTCTCTCCCCAACAAATTGCGGCAAACTGGACGGTAGAAGACCTCTCTCTCGACACGATTAACACCTTCGTGCGGATTCCTCTCGATACTTCTGGCAACTTCGATGCAGCAGGAACCTTCGGCGGCAGTTTCAGCGACCCCCAAATTGCCGGGCAATTTGCCGTTGCCGATGCTGCTATTCGGGGACGAGCGATCGAGCAAACCGTGCAAGGAAGCTTTCAATATGTAGATGCGCGGCTTAATTTAGTCACTGCCGAACCTTCTGTGGTTGACGCAACCGCTAGCATTCCGTTTCCTATTCGACCAGACAATAATCAGTTTGCGATCGATGTTAGGCTCAACGAAGAAGCTCTCGGCTTAGTCGGCGCATTGACCCAAGAACAACTCTCCTTTGTCGGTGGTGAAGGCAATGTTGCTCTACAAGCGCAAGGACGCATCGAACTGGCTAAAGGACTCAGGCTCTATGATTTAACTGTTAATGGTGTCGTCAATCTCAATGAAGCCGTTTTTGCCAGTTCCGCTCTCCCCGAACCCTTAATCGTTAGCGGTCAAATTTTAGCAGACGATCGCGTCTTACAAGTCCCGCAACTGCAAGGTAGATTTGCTGAAAGTCAACTCGCCGTGAGTGGCGTACTTCCTCTGTTTGAAGCGCAACCCTCGCTTGACAATCCCCTCACTGCTGTCATTAACAAAGGCAAATTTACGCTAGAAGGATTGTATGAAGGCGAAATTGACGGTCGCGTGGTGGTGACAGGGACGGCGCTTGCTCCCATAGTCGGCGGCCAAGTGTTGCTGGCTAATGGGCAAATATTCGTTCCTGAAAGAACCCAGAGCAACGAAGCACTCCCCGCCGCCTTATCTCGCTTGACGAGAACCACGCCAACAGTTGCCAGGAGAGGGGGGACTCGTCCTTTTATCCCCACGCTTGATGATTTTCAGGTCAATTTGCAGGGATTATTTATTGAACAACTTCCTTTCTATCAGTTCAATTTTGGCGGACAGTTGACGCTAGACGGGCCACTAGCCAATCTCAGTGCAATTAGACCTAATGGAGTCATTACACTCAATCGTGGCATTGTCAATTTCCTCGAAACCCGCTTTTTGCTCGAACGCCGCAACCAGAATGTGATTGTCTTTACGCCGGAACAAGGATTGCTCAATCCCAAACTCGACCTGCAAATGCGGACGATTGTTTCTGAACTTCCTATTTCTAAACGCTATCGCGCTGCTGAAACCACCGAAATTCCTGATGACAGCATTACTAAAGTCCAACGGGTTGACATCAATTTAAGTATTAACGGTTCACTCAATCAGTTACTACCCGGAATTGGCAAAAATGAAGCCGAAGTCTGCCGCATCCGTGATGCTTTCGTTCCCATTCAAGCAGAAGCAGCGATTACACAAACAGATTTACAACAATTGACGACCTGTTTAAACGTGCTAGCCGCCAAAGGTGGAGCCGACGAACAATTGCTCAGCAATCAAGCTATCAGACTGACAAGCAGTCCACCACGCAGTCAAGGGCAAATTATCCGCCTGCTCGGAGAACAAATCCTCGTTTTAGCTGAATCTTTGCAAGGCAAAAATACGGAGCAATTGCTTCAAGTTGGTATCGTTCAGTTAGCGTTACCGATGGTCTTTCAAGGCGTTCTCTATGATGTAGAAAGCACCATTAGTGAGGCGATCGGCAGTACAGATTTTCGGATCGTGCCGTACTTAGAAACGATCTATCAAGTGGAAAAAGAAGGTTATATTAGAGTTTCTTACGACTACAGCTTTAATGAGTTTCGCGTTCAGTACGAAAAGCGGTTTTAAAAGAGTCATTATGCCAATAACTCAAGGATTATGATATGATACTCGGCACAACTTTTAGCAAATCGGCGGGAAGCCCCGCGCTCTACCACGCTTCGTGGTGAGCGTCGGGGACGGACGCTAGAATGCCGGAAGACGCTTCCGGCATCGCGTCCTCATGAGCGCCGTGGGTGTTGATGGGGTTCGATGCCCCATCAACTCCCAAGTCCGGTGAGTTTTGTTTCTCAATATACCGCTTCAGCACTGTTACGGTTACGCCTCCACAACTCGCAATAAAGTAAGATTCATATGAATATGGTCTTCCTCGCCGTTG
>JBGTNM010000577.1:0-1777 GCA_041743025.1 Microcystaceae cyanobacterium | reverse complement strand
ATCCACCCTTCACTCTGGAGAAACAACAGCCACAGCCCAAAACAACCCAAGTTTCAGCATCTTTACACCAATTTTGACGATCACTAATTTTGATGATCGTCGAACGGGTTATAGCTTAAATCAACCAAAGATATCCTAATTTACTCTTTAAACTGCTATGAACTTACTTACCCCAACCTCAGCGCTAGGCCAAAGCCAGACTACAAAGGTGAGCCACAAACCTCATCTGGGCAAGTTTCTTTCCCACAATCCATTCTCGCGACCCCTCACCCTAGGGTTTTTCTATCGTGAAAAAATGCGAGCCATCTACACCATTGCGCCCGATCTAGCCTTTCAATCCATTCTAGAAGTAGGCGGTGGGCAGGGAGGGCTAACGGCACTTCTCTACCCCAAGGTCCATATCACTAATTTAGATCTCGACCCTAATTTTGCTCAGGCTCCCTGTAACCAAAAACTAAACGTAGACTTTATCTGTGGAGATGCCACCCAGCTGCCCTTTGCTGATGCATCTTTTGATGTTGTCACGATGTTCGACGTGCTTGAGCATATCCCTGACGATACAGCGGCGATCGCAGAGGCCTTACGAGTACTCAAACCCGGCGGCTATCTTTTAATCAGCACTCCAGATAAATCGATCTGGCGCTTCCCCTACTACTCAGTATTTAAGCCTCTGTGCCCACCAGAAAAAAGCGTCATGACCGAATGGGGACATGTGCGACGAGGCTATACCCTTGAAGAACTTCGAAGACTTCTGTCAATTCCTTGTCAGCAACATGCCACCTTTATTAATAGTATCACCGTTATCAATCACGATATTGCCTTTTCTCGCCTGCCAATTTTATTGCGCTTCGGCCTTGCTTGCCTAATTGCTCCGCTGACCTGGCTTGGCTACTGGTTTCATCAGCCCCATCAGCTGGGGACTGAAATTGCTTCTCGCTGGCAAAAGACGACTACCGCACCATTGATCTAATTTACAGCTTGTTTATCTCTCCCAGACGTCATTGATATGGTGATCGTGCTAATCGCAGGAGCTTCAGAGTTGATCAATTCGAAGGCAGTATGGTTTTGCTGAGCTGCTTTAGTTAGACTTGGTTGTGTGACCAGGACATGGGTAAGGTTGATCAAGATTTAGCTTCAAACTTATCTTTTGAAATCACCAGGGAAACACTTAGAAACTTTTTAGCTTATTGGTTTAAACCAGAAAAGCTTACTGCCTACATCTAAACACTAGGATCGCCTGATAATACTAGATCTGAATTTCGTATTCATGACTTCAAAAAAACCTATCTACAGGAGCAAATAGTATTCGCTTTAAATAATTGAGATAGTCAAGTAGAAATTAATATGGGAACAAAATTTATGTATAGACAGAATTTTGATATTTTTTCGTCAAAGAAGCATTAGAAATGGCAACAGCACCTGAGGCTTCGGCGACATCAGTGGTTGCCTTGCTAACCTGGGGCGACTTGCTAGAAGACTTTTTAGACACCATCAATGTTTCCTTTGACTCTTTTTTGTGCGAGATGACCGGAGGATGGTTGTTTGGCTATGTTGATAGCCTCAAAGCCGTAGGAATTCAAGCAGTTATATTTTGTGTGTCAGCTCAGGTTGAAGAGCCGACCTATTATGTTCATAAGCCCACAGGCGCAACCGTTTGTCTGCTACCCTCTCCACGATTTCATCGGTGGATACGGCAGTTCGTGAAAACCCCGTACGGCTGGGAACTGCATGATATTTTTGGCCCTAGGCCCCGGTGGGGTCGTCCATTCTGGTGGCT
>JBGTNM010000576.1:0-36281 GCA_041743025.1 Microcystaceae cyanobacterium | reverse complement strand
GCTCTTGATGAAGCAATTACTCAAGCTATCAATACTATTACTCCTGAGAATGCTCAAAACTGGTTTAATCATTGCGGTTTATTTTTTGAGTCAATTAGAGAGCTTCGTCTGTAGTTGATTTGATCGCAATTTGCTGTAAGTGTAAGGGAACTACGCTAAAGAAATATCACCTTCAGGCTAAGAAAAAGCCGGACAATTCCTCTCCGGTTCCTGAGTTAGCGGAGGAGGCACAATCTACTGAAGTTGAAGCGAAGCCGTCATCCAAAAAAGGTCAGTCTAAATGAATGACATTAAAAGGATCGGAGTCGTTGATGAGATAAAATAGAAAGTCTGAATCTATTGTTAGTATCTGTTTCACTCCAAGACGTTCGGCTGCAATAACGAGAGTAGCATCTCCTAAATCCATTGGACGGTCTTGGTATTTTTGAAGAAGTTGAGATAGCCTCGGATAATCTCTTTGTTGAATTTCGTAGACTATTAGCATTCCATCAAGAAGGAGTTTTATTAGCTGCTTCTGCATAACCCATCCTCCTCGATTGAGAGCAAGATACATGGCTTCGGTCAAACAGGGCCAAGTAGTGATGAGAGGCATTGAGAGTTGAGCCAAGGCTTTTCTGATGGAAGCGTGTTCGGGTTGTTTTTTATCGACCAGGGCGAAGAGGGGCCCGGCATCGCACAAGGTCATAGCTCCAGTCCTTGTTTTTTGTACTTCTCAATAAGTGCCTTTCCGTATTCATCGGGTTCTGACTGAGGAGGGGATAGTTCAAGCTGGTCAACTTCAGCGAACCAGCGTGTCCAAGCCGCTTGAAAGTCTTGTTCTCCGTTTTCACCAAGGGGAGTTTGAGAGCCCGAAGACTGAATTGTTAATGAGACTTCAATCTCACCTTGGCACTGATTCAGGTATTCTCTTGCAGCTTGGGGAATCACCAGTGCGCCATTTTTTAACTCTAATTTAAAGGTTTTGGTACTCATAGGATTTAATTAACTAACAAAGGAGCATTACAACAATTTAATCTAATCTTAGTTTTAGAATAGGAAATTTGGCTCTACTAATACACTTCTGTAAGCAAGGGCAGTAACTGAATGACATCAAATGGCTCAGAATCGTTGATGAGATCAAAGAAAAAGTTTGATTCTAATTCTATCTGAGTAGTATAATTTAATACATTTATATTTATAAATAAAATTATGTCAACCAAAGCAACAGTTGCTTACGGAGCGAATTTCCACCTTTACCAAGAAGTTATTGATGATAACTTCATCTATTTGGAAATGGAGGGAGTACCGTTTGAAGCTTCCTACAATCGGGTAATGGTTCCAATTCCCGTGCATATTTGGGAAGTCATTCGTAAATACGAGGGAGTAGACCTTTCCTGGGCTTTGAAAACGGATGAGGAAATTATTCAGTATGTCGAGCAGGAGGTTGATGAACGAATAGAGCAGTATCAACAGGCAGACAATGACGGAGAGCGGCAGCTAATCGCTTTGCTTGGTTCAATTCCCTTTGGCCTGGCTGATACTCCTCGCTCTGAGCAAATTGAGCAAGGAGTAATATACTTCAAGAGATTGAGAGAACATCAACAACAAATTAAGCAAGCCATAGAGGAATTAGAGAGGAAAAACAAGTCAAGATAATGCTTGGCAACGAAGCTCTTACTATAAACTGAATAAAAAACGCTATCTAGTCCAAAACTCTCCTAGCGTTCGATGCCCTACTATCAAAATCCAGAAAAAATTCCCACACTTGTTGAAGCCCTTAATAACTACAACGTCGAGCAGCTAAAAAGCTTACTCCCTTTACTTCCAACTCAAGAACAACCCACGCGCAAAGCCCAATTGGTTGAGGTCATTTTTAAAGGCTTAGAGGGGAACAGCTTGCGGCAGCTATGGGAACAACTTGATTGGGTTCAACAGGCGGCGGTCTCAGAAATCGTCCATTCTGAAATTTCTCAGTTAGAAAGGGAGCACTTTCAAGCAAAATATGGTCAATTACCCGAATTGGGTACTTGGGGCGGCTATGGACGAAATAATAAACCTACGTTGCTGCGACTTTTCCTCTACAGTTACGACATCATGCCCGAAGACCTCAAGGAGCGATTAAAAACCTTTGTTAGGCCGCCTCCGAAAGCCAAACTCAAAGCTTTAGACGAACTTCCGACTCACATGATTAGGAAATGGAAAGCTTACAACTGGGAGACAAAAAAGCAAGAATCAGGCACCGAAGAAATCCCCCTAGAAGTCCGAGAAATGGAACGAGCAGCCATCAATGACTTACAAGCTGTGCTGCGACTCATTCAGACAGAAAAGGTTAGCGTCAGTGATAAGACACGCCTACCGACCACTAGCACCCAAAAAGCCATTACCGCTCTCCTGCAAGACGGGGACTACTATACCGACCCCCCCGAATCAGAACGCCAGCCTGACGACCAACTCATTGGTTCGATTCGAGCCTACGCCTGGCCGCTCATTGTCCAAGCGGCTCTTTTAGCTGAGCTATCGGGGAAAAAACTCAGCTTGACCAAGGCGGGTCAAAAAGCCTTAAGTGCGCCGTCAGAAACCACTCTCAAGTTACTTTGGAGTAAATGGCAAAAAACAACTTTTTTAGATGAATTGCGGCGAATTAATGCGATAAAAGGACAAACAGGCAAGGGTCAAAGAGGGCTAACGGCAGTAGCGGGACGGAGAAAAGCTTTAGTAGCTGCTCTGAGCGATTGTCCAGTGGGTCGATGGGTCGCTCTTGAGGAATTATTTCGTTATATCCTGGCTACAGGTCAAGATTTTGAAGTTTCTCGCCAACCTGGGAACCTTTATATCAGTGAAGCGGGTTATGGCTCTCTAGAGGGTCTAGAAGGGGGATGGAGCGTTTTAGAAGAACGGTATGCCCTTTGCTTTTTATTTGAGTATGCTGCAACCTTGGGCATTATTGATGTGGCTTACGTGCATCCGGCGGCGGGCAATCGGGATGCTTACACGGATTTGTGGGGAGCCGATGACTTGGAGTTTTTGAGCCGTTACGATGGCTTAGCCTACTTGCGCTTGACTAAGCTTGGTGCTTATTGTCTAGGTTTGAGCAGCACTTATACCCCGGCTCCCCTAGACGTGCGACACGCCTTGAAGGTGTTGCCCAATCTAGAAATTGCGGCTGTCGGAAGCCCTCTAACCCCAGGAGAGCGCTTGATGTTGGAGCAGTACGCCCAACCCGTTAGCGATGCTGTGTGGCGTTTGGAGTTAGGATACCTACTTGAGGCTCTGGCTAAAGGCCATCGGGTTGGCGAATTTCAAGAATTTTTGCAAGCTCGCAGCAGCGAACCTTTACCAGAAACGGTCAAGCAATTTTTCCAAGATGCTAAAGACAGAAGTGAAAGTCTTCAAAACCGAGGAACGGCTCTTTTAATTGAGTGCCGAGATGCAGCTTTAGCGACTTTAATTGCTAATGATTCGCGGACGAAAAAGTATTGCCTGTTAGCTGGAGAAAGGTCTTTAGTTGTTCCGCTTGAGTCGGAGACTAAATTTCGCAATGCCCTGGGAAAATTAGGATATAGTCTTCCTCAATAGTTCCCTCGATGGTGAATTTTTTCGTTTAAATTCCTCGCACTGCGTAGCAGCGTCGGAGACTAGCGCTATCATGTCCTACAATCCTGAAAACGCCCTCATCGTTCAAAGCGATCGCACGATTCTCCTTGAAGTCCACTCCCCCAACGCTGAAGCCGCTAGAGAAGCGATCGCTCCCTTTACCGAACTTGTTAAAAGTCCAGAACACATCCACACCTACCGCCTCACGCCTTTAAGTATTTGGAATGCGCGGGCCGCCGGACTTGGAGTTGAGGCCATGCTCAATGCCCTCACTTCAAACGCTAAGTATCCGGTTCCCGAAGCCGTCAGCCAAGAAATTGCGGCACTGGGACAGCGTTACGGACTCACTCGGATTGAACGCTCAGAAGATGGCTTTTCTCTCCAACTTACCGTTGCTGACGAACCTTTAGCCGAACTGCTGCGCCGCGAAGATTCTGTCGCCCCTTTGTTAGAAAAACGCCTCGCTTCTGTCTGTTTCCAAGTCAATACAGGTTTTCGGGGACTGCTCAAAAAAGCCCTCGTCGAAGTTGGCTATCCTGCCCAAGACTTGGCCGGATACGTAACAGGGGATGCTTTACCGCTTAAACTGCGTTCTGTTGCCAATAGTGGCCAGCCTTTTATCTTGCGTCACTATCAAAAAGAAGCGGCTGAGTCCTTCTATCAGTCGGGACAAGTTCAAGGGGGTAGTGGGGTGATTTGCCTTCCTTGTGGGGCGGGTAAGACGATTGTGGGCATGGCGGCGATGGCACAGGTGCAAGAAAATACCCTGATTCTCACCACTAGCTTGACTTCGGTGCGGCAATGGCGTAGGGAATTAATCGATAAGACCGATTTGCCAGAAGACGCGATCGCTGAATATTCTGGGGAAATGAAGGCTACCGGCCCTGTTACGCTAGCCACCTATCAAATTCTGACCTATCGACCCCACAAAGAAGCTGATTTTCCTCATTTTTCGCTGTTTCAAGCCCGTTCTTGGGGACTAATTATCTATGATGAAGTTCACCTGCTTCCGGCTCCCGTTTTTCGCATTACCGCAGAATTGCAAGCGAGAAGGCGGTTGGGACTGACAGCGACTCTGATTCGGGAAGATGGGCGAGAAAGCGATGTTTTTGCCCTCATCGGCCCCAAAAGCTATGACGTGCCTTGGCGGGAATTAGAGTCTCAGGGGTTTATTGCGGCGGCAAGCTGTACGGAAATCCGCGTTCCTCAAGATGCAGCACAACAGATGGAATATGCGGTTGCTCTTCGCCGCCATCAATTCCGAATTGCTGCCGAAAATCCCCGCAAAGTTGAGGTGGTACAGCAGTTAATTCAACAGGAAGCGGGACGCAAAATTCTCATTATTGGGGAGTATCTCGACCAACTAAAATTATTAGCTAAAGTCACAAATTTTCCTTTAATTACAGGCCAAACCTCTCAGAAGAAACGAGAGGAACTTTATCAACAGTTTCGGGAGGGGAAATTAGGGGGATTAGTGCTGTCACGGGTGGGGAATTTTGCTCTGGATTTACCGGATGCCGATGTCTTGATTCAAGTGTCTGGGAAATATGGCTCTCGTCAAGAAGAAGCGCAAAGATTGGGGCGAATTTTGCGTCCTAAATCGGATGGGAGAACTGCTAGGTTTTATACATTAGTTACCCTGCGGACTTGTGAAGAAGATTTTGCTCGCCATCGACAGCTATTTTTAACAGAGCAGGGGTATGGGTATCAAATTGAGATATTAGATTGAAGGAGGATAAATAACTGAATTTTTAATTGGCTCTGCATTTCCCCTAAACTAACCTTGCATAGTTTTGAGCATGATCAATGATCAGGAATTACTTTATGGCGCGGCATTTTTGCGACTAATTGAGCATGGAGATCGCCTCACAATAACTCACGCATCTTGGATACATCCCTCAATCTATTTAGTTGAAACTGATGGCAGTAATTCGGCTGTTCTCTTTAAGGTTTCCAAGAAACCAAAATCTGCATGGTCATTTACCTTAAGCAGTCAAGAAGGATTAGCCTTAGATAATTTACGTATCAAATATTATAATATAACAGTATTTTTTGCATTCATCTGCCATAAAGATGGGATCTGTTGTATCTCAGAAGAAAGACTTTGGAGTATCTTAGACAAAGATATTGGCATTGCTGGCCAACACATATCCGTGTCTCGCAAGACACATGGTAGCTATCATATAAGCGGCCCAGGTAGACAACAGATGGATCAGACAGTGCCTCAAAATGACTGGCCTCGTGTACTTTTTTCCAACTAGGACAACACCGATGAGTAAGATAGATATTACAACGGATGGATATTGTATTGATAAGGTTATTGACAGACTTAAAAGCAAAATTGGGGATACAGCAGCAGAGCAATTAAAACAAACTGCTGTTGAAGTAGTCCAGAATTGCGCTGATGTCTACTCGACAACTTTTGGTTATGGTGATGTTGGTGCTACAGGTACAGGTATTGTTAGTCAACCTTACAAGGGAAAAATAGCTGATGGTACTACCGGACTAATCTATGGCAAAGTCCAAAGTGGTAAAACTAATACTACTATTGCTACACTGGCACTTGCTCAGGCTAACCATTTCCGTTGTTTCATTGTTTTGACTTCTAACAATACATGGCTCGGTAAACAAACTGCGGCTCGGTTTAATAATCAGCTTAAAGGTGGCCCTGTTGTCTTTGATTGGGAACAATGGAAAAAAGATCCAAACGTTTTTGCTAAAACTAAATTCCTTCCCTATGTCAAAGATACAGGAGTTGTTTTAGTATCTACAAAGAATCCTCATCACTTAGATAATCTGCTTCAGGTTCTCAAGTTTGCTAAAGCTAGTAGTGTACCCACTCTCATATTTGACGATGAAGCCGATAATGCCAGTCTCAACACCAATGAAGCAAGGCAATCAAAAAAAGGTAAGGATACGATTCAAGATAGCTCAACGTTTGAAAAAATAGGCAATATTCGCAAAGAGGTAGCTAATCATATATATTTACAGATTACTGCAACTCCTCAAAGCCTTCTATTGCAAAGTCTTGAACATCCGTGCAAACCAGTTTTCTGTGCTGCACTTCCTCAGCCAGGTAATAGTTATATGGGAGGTGACTTATTCTTTGAAGAAAATAGTTTATATTCGTACACAGTTAAAGCTGAAGAACTAGATCGCTTAAAAAAACAAGAAGGAGAGAATCCCAGTAATAACTGGGATATTCCTAATGGTCTTAAATTAGCTTTGTGCTGCTTCTTCCTGGGTTCAATTTATAAGATGCAATCAGGAAAGGAAGATGCTAAATATTCTTTTCTCGCTCATATATGCTACAAAAAAGATAATCACAAAAATCTAGAAGAGATTATTAGTTATTTTGTTTTACATATTGATAAATCTATTCGTGGAGAAGCATCAGCTACAAAGCAAGCAGAGGCTTATAAATGTTTAAACGATGCTTATAAAGAATTAAAGAAAACAGCGCAAAATTTACCGCCACTAGATAACCTTATTGAAGATTTAAAATATGAATTACGGAGTGCTATCCCAAAAGTTATCAATGCTAATAATCCAGATAAAGAGCCAAACTATAACCCAGGAATGAACATTCTTATAGGCGGTAATAGACTTGGACGTGGAGTTACTATTGACGGTTTGATGGTGACTTACTATCTTCGGGATGCCAAGCAAAGAACGATGGATACAGTTCATCAGCACGCGCGAATGTTTGGTTATCGCCAAGAATTAAAAGATGTTACCCGCCTTTTTTTACCCGAGCATATTTTAGAAGATTTTCGAGCAATTCATGAGGCTGATGTGGGAATGCGCCAGGCGATTGGAGACGATCCCAATAACATTCAGATCACGCCAGTTTGGGTAGGCCCCACACTCCAGGCAACTCGTTCTAATGTCTTAAATCTAGCAGAAATTAATGCTTTTACACCTGGCTCGGCTATATTCCCTCGTGATCCGCTTTGGAAAGCTTCGGAAATCAGGCAACACACAGAAGCACTTAATAAGCTTCTAACCGAATATAAAGATGATGACAAATATGAAGAAGTAGGCATCGACTGCTTAATCGATATTCTTGAACATTTGCCAAGCAGTCGTCGCTCTGGATATTCGTGGGAGGATAAAAGAGTTAGAGAAGCACTTATCGCTATGAAAACAGAAGGCATCACAAAAGGAATGCTGAATGTTCGCCGAGGAAAAGAAGGTAACGGATTTGAATTGACAAATAGACCTAGACCTTGGCAGGGTTCTGGTTTTGCACAAAGCGGATGGATAAGTAAACCTAGACAAAAATACCCCGATGTTCCGACGCTAGTTATTATGTACGAAAAAGGCGAAAAGGAAAAGAAGTGGGATAATCAACCGCTTTATCTTCCAACGTTGATTCTACCTAAAAATAAATTTGTCTTCATGTTTAATTACTCAGACGCTTCTGAAGAATTGGAAGATAATTCAGATGAATAACTGGGTAAAAATAAAATATAGAGTCCTTTCTCTTGCAATTTTTGATAGTTTGCCTGGGTCAATTGACTTCGATGAATCGAAGCTTTATCTTCAATCTACTTACACGCTTATAAACTTAAAGAAGCTTCAGATGCAGCAGCACCCACTTCTAGTCTAGATGTATGGCTCAGACTTGATCTGTTCATAGGGTGGTAAACCAGCTAAAACAATGAAAAAAGTTATCAAATTATTGGCAGTAATAACACTATTATTTTAGGAGATAATTAATTCAATAAAAAAAGTTCACCTTCTCGTCTAATCTAACTCAACGCCATCGCAACCTAAGACTAACAATGGCACATCCAAGGACTAAAATTAATAATCAAGAAGACGACGCGAACAATTTGCCTCCCCCTCAAGCGTCTAGTAATAATTTGGGGATAGAATACAAACGAAAACCCGGAAAGTCTTCGACGGAATCTCGATTGTGTCAGGACAAGTTTTACGAAGAATGTCCCAGCAGTGCCATAACCGACGCAGTTTTCACAGCAGGGGTCACAGGCAGGGATTTTTGGATAGCCGACGACACCAGCATGACTGGGGGCAAAGATTTCTCGGCGGGTCGAGTTGAACTGCAAATTCGAGATCGGTTTGACCTGACAGACTTTGCCGAAATCACCTATCAAGCTAAAGAGGTTATTGCGACTCAGTTTGGAGAACAAACCCTTAAACTACATTATGCACTAGCAGCGATCGCCTTTCGCCAACCGGAAGCCTGGAATCAGAAGATTAAAGTCTCAGTTTCCAAACTTTTAGCTGATTTTGGCGAAGATAGCAAAAAAAGACAGTACATCTCCCAAAACGACCGAAATGAAGGGGAAAAGCTAACCCGATACCTTCCGAAAGAAGAAAAGCTAAGGCAAATTGCCCATCACTGCTATTTGCTCAAACGCTTAGAGGTCTGGGTACGGGAATGGCGAGTCCGCAGTAAAGGCATATTTACCGTTGAACGGTCTCATCTTTGGGACATTTTTGGCATTACTGAAGTCATTCAAAAGGATCTTTATGGCAACGATACTCTAATTGACATCGAGATTACTTTTCGTCCTGGCTTGTGGTTTGAGAAATTTGCAGGTAACGACTATCTACGGGAGTTTGGCTATCTGACCAGCGAGGCATTAAAGCTAGACCCCTACCGCGAAAAAATGGCCCTCAGACTAGCCTATTTTGCCCTATTTGCCTTGCAACAGCACAAGAGTGGCCGATATCAAATAGTGACGTTACTAAAGCGTATCGGGTACGAGCAAGAGATAGAAGAAGCTAAAACAGACCGAATTGCTGCTTCAAATTTAAAGCGTAGCTTTGACCGAGCCACCAAAACGCTAGGAAGCTTTCAATATCCCTACAAATTTGACTACGACCCCGACGTTCCCGAATGGGTAAACCCAGACAGTCCCACCAAAAAGCCTCAAGGCTGGTTGGAAATTTGGCTTCAGCTTCACGGAACTTTAGCTCAACCCGAAGTCCTGCCCAAACGGAAGCCAGAGCCTTCAACAACGGAAACCCCTGCCCAAACACCCGTCGAAGCTAAACAACCACAACCTAAACCTAACAAAAAATCCAAATCCGTTAAGTCAAACGTTAAGCCATCCCCTTCTAAACCCTTTGGTCAACGGGTGAGGGAAGCTCGACTCTCTAAAGGAGAAAGCTTAAGATCAATGGCTAAAGAGCTTAACATTTCACCGTCTCGCCTCTCTCAGATTGAGAATGACCGCTATCCTCATAAGCTGCAACCGAGCTTGGAAGCTGAGATATTGGCTTATGTTGGCTTAGAAGAATAACAATTCCAACCTATTCTCAAAACCCTGGCCAAAACA
Source organism: Microcystaceae cyanobacterium (assembly GCA_041743025.1). GTDB lineage: Bacteria > Cyanobacteriota > Cyanobacteriia > Cyanobacteriales > Microcystaceae > JBGTNM01. Next base: position 26,397 of record JBGTNM010000576.1, on the reverse strand, counting down.
CCCGTTGAAAAGCGGGTGTTTTCGTTTAGGTGTTTAGAAAACAGCAAAACGGACACAAAAATTTACAAAACAACTGTAAGCCTCATTGAATAAGGATTGTAGCTCCTAAACACTTCGGGGTTATTCGGAAACGTTTTGGGGTTATTCGGAAACGTTTCAAATTTAAAACCCTTATCCTGTAAGGGTTTCAGACGCTGAACATCGCCTGAATAGTTTAAGTAGTTTGAGTAGTTTGAACGGCCGCCCAAAACACCAAAAAGGGGTCTGTCAATATAAGAGTCGCCGTACTGCATTCAACACTTGCGACGATGACCCAATTAAGCCATCTAACCCCTATTAGCACCCGACTGATCAACGGACTGAGCCGCCTTCAGGCGACTGGGCTTGACCTTCCCCTCGTTCCCCTAAACGACAACAAACAGCCACTAGGCGACGGCTGGCAGCATCGCCCCCTGAAAGCGTCCCAACTGGTGAGCGCCATTGAAAACGGCGGGGTAACTGTCCCCATTCAAGGAAAGACTAAGAAAATCCAACTTCAAGGCTTTGGACTGCTTACTGGTCGTCCCATCACCCTAAACAGTGTCACCTACTACCTCATGGCACTCGACCAAGACGGCGCAAGTGCGGCTGACAAAATCCAAGAACTCTCCGGCGGTCAGCCTTTACCTAAAACCGTCGCCTTTTCTTCAGGTCGCCCTGGACGCTGCCAATACCTGTTCCTAGTCCCAGAACAATACAAAGACGCTATCCGCACCAAGAAAGTCAAAACCGGAGTCATCGGCGACGATCGCAAACCCGAACAAGTCGAATTTCGCTGGACAAACCTGCAATCGGTCTTACCCCCATCCGTCCATCCCACAACCGGACAATATCACTGGGTTTCTGGGTGTGCCATCGATGAAATCGAGCTAGCGATCGCCCCCAACTGGATCATCGAGCAAATGCTCATTGACCCGACACCCGCCGCCACCCCTTTACTCAACAGCATTTCCCCAGCCCCATCTCGTCACAATGGCTCTTACCAGCAATGGACAGACATTGATTTTGCCCTTTCCTACCTCAACGCCCTATCTTCCTACCGGGCCGATGACTATGACGAATGGCTGGCCGTTGGTATGGCACTCCACAGCGTTGACGATTCCCTATTAAGCGAATGGGACAAATGGAGCCAACAATCCGCCAAATACAAATCCGGTGAGTGCGAGAAAAAATGGAAATCTTTCTCAAATAACGGCGGCGTGACCCTTGGAACCTTAGCACACATGGCCAAACTTGACGGCTGGCAATTTCCCTTCTCTCAAAACCAGAGAAATCGTCGCATTTTTCCTCATTCGCGCCAAACTCAAAACAATTCAGCCAACGCTCAGGTCGCCAGAAGTTCTCAGCATCCTCATTCAACTGTCACGGGTGACAGTCCTGCAACCAGTGACAGATCAACCCCTGAACAGTTAAGCCTTACCGCCACTGTCACCACTGTCACCACCCTTTTGCAAAACGGACTCAAAGACTACGAAGAACGGGCCGAACTCGATGCCCTCCAACAGCGTTCAACCCTAAGCCTTGCCGCCTTCTGGGAACTGGTCAAAGCCCTGCGCTGCTCCCTCGATGAAATTCAACCCTCTGACACCAACAGACTCAATCAACTCATCGACTGGCACAACGCCACCCTTGACTTTGACAAAATTCTGCCCCACCCCTTGACAACGGCTTTCCTCCACGATGCCCAAGTTCTCAATATCGACCCGGTTAGCCTCTGGCAATACTTCCTCCCCGCCGTCCTTTCCCTGGCAGGCAAGCGGGTCAATTTGGACGTAGAATCTCATCGAATTCCGGCGATCGCCTGGACGTGCCTCGTTAGCGAATCAGGAACTGGAAAAACCCGCGCCGAAGCCGTCATCCTCGCTCCCCTCAAAGAGAAACAGCATCAAGAAAAGCAACGCTGGACGCAGGAAATCAAAGAATACAAACAACTTTTGAAAAATTCCAGCAAAGATTCCCCCTCCCCTGAACCCCCCTTTCCCGAACGCAAATATCTCTTTGAAGTGGCCACCATTCAAGCCGTCATGCGGAGATTATCTGAGCAGGGGCTAAATGGCTCTATATGGGCGCGAGATGAGATAGCTGGACTATTTAAGTCTCTTGGCCAATTCAATGCCCTTAAAGGCGATTCTGAGGGGCTAGAATGCCTGCTCAAAATGTGGGATGGGGATGGGTCATTTGTTGACCGCATGGATGCTGAAGAAGATTCCTACGCGATTGCCGAAACCCGTTTAAATATCGCCGGAGGCATTCAACCAGGGGCATTCCGCCAAGCCTTTAAAGACCCCAACGACCCACAAGGACTGCAAGCACGGTTTCTCTATGCCGTTCCCAAAGTCTACAAAGCCAAACGGGTAAAAGGCTACTGTCAGCTTAGTGACTTTCTTCCTGCCCTTTATAGCTGGTTAGACCAATGCCCGACGGGAACGGTTAAATTATCCCGTGACGCGGATCGTTACTACACTTACTTAGTCGAGCAGATGGGAGAACAAGCTGAACGAGAACTTACCCCAGCGATTCGTGCATGGATGCGGAAACTGCCCACTCAGTTGCTCAGAATTGCTCTAGCCCTGCACCTGGTCGAATGTTACTCAGAGCGCCAGCGAAATTTCTGGGAACTGCAAAAAGATACGTTAGAAAGAGCTTTATCGGTTTGCCGTTACTATCGCAGTGCTTTCCAAGTCGTGCAAGAAAAGGCGGCTAATTCTGACAGCATCAGTTCTATTTTGCTCAAAATTTGGGACATGGCAACGACGCAACCCGATGGGGTAACTCCAAGAGACATTTATCGGGGCATTAAAGCGATCGCTCGTCGGGCCAGCGAACTGGGGCGGCAAGTGGGAGCTTACACCCTCGAACTGTTGTCAAAAATGGTAGAAATGGGCAAGGGAAAAATTCAAAAGGAAGGGCGTTTTTATCGCTTTTTTGCGGTGATTAATCCGCCCGAACTTCCTAATCTTATCATCAATCAATCATCGCTCACTTCGCCCACCGGAAACGAATCTCAATCAAGACCAACTAATAGTCATCAAGAAACTTCTCAGTCTAGCTCAATAGAAACATCTTTAGACACAGAATTAGTTGTCAATAGGAATCCCCTACATTACCGTACAGAACATCAAGATAATAATGGGAATTCATCTTGTCTGGTGACAGAAGTGACAGAAGCGCAACCCCAGACAACACAAGCTTTTGAACTGTCATCCGTGCCTGATGTGTCACCCGTGACAGTTGAGACAAAAAAGGAGCCAGAAGCCTTTCCAAAAAATCAAAAAGAACACAAAAAAACTGAAGACCCCATTGATGAACAATCTTCTCAAACAGCTTTTTATAATGAGCCTGAAATCCCAGAGGAAAACACCGAAAATCTTTCTTGGTTGCTTCAGTTTTTAGCCGATTTAGAAGCTACGCCAGCACCTCATCGGAGGTTTTCGTCTAATGAACAGTTGGTTGAGCTATTTAAGGAAGCTGAACAGAGAACAACAAGCTGTTCGGAAAAATTAAAACAAGTTTGTCCTGATTACTTTGAACGTTTTAGTATCGCGCTAGGGGTAGTCAGTGAAGCTTTGCCAATATCTGAACCATCCGCCACTAGCAGTTAGGACTGCTTTCCAACTACTTATCTTAGAATGAAAAGAAAATTAAAGTTTTTCCACTTGAGAAAATTTTGAAGAAAAAAATGCCAGCTTACAAACTGAAAGGAAAAATCAATCAGTCCCGTAAATTAATTATTACAGAGCCGATTGACCTGCCCCCTGGTGAGGTAGAAATCATCATCTTACGGCAAAATTCTGTGGGAGAAGATTCCTCTGTTTGGGCTACTGCCTCAAATGATGAAATCTCCCAAAAGATTGTCAAATCTAGGGTCAAATCTCTGAAAGAATTGTTAGAAAATGCTCCGCCCATCCTCCCTGACTTTGACTCAGAACAAGCTAGATGGGACGCTTTAAAGGAAAAATACGACCTGCGAAGCTGGACAAATCTTTGAACTCACCTTCAACCTAGGAATTACCTCAAACACGCTCTAATTTCCTGATTCCTGATATTCAATTAAAGTTACTATCGCCAGAGTAATTTCTGTCATTTTACTTTCCGAAATTTTCCCCAGTTGGCGAATGAATCTTTGAGTGTCCATTCCCCGCAATTGTAAAGTATCGATAGCAGAAACTTTAGTTAACCCATTGTTAGCATCAGGTTCGATTCTGACGTGCCAGAAGTTGCTACCGAAGTAGTCTTTCCAATCAGTAATCGGGGCAATCAGTTTGATGGGCAATCTTCCTGCCGCATCAGAACTGACTACAACCGCCGGGCGCGTTTTTCTAATTTCAGTTCCTACAGCTGGGTCAAAGTTAACTAGCCAAATTTCACCCCGCCGAGGGAGAGGATTAGTAGTCAATGATGTCACCCGCTAAAAATTCTTGCCAATCTGTATTTTGTTGGTAATGGTCTACCAGGTCAGATGCTTGTTGTGCGAGAAGACGGCGGCGTTCTTCTAAGGGCAGCTTCAAGAAATCACGGCGTTGTTCTAACGAGAGAAGGGGTGGGGAGTCTGAAGAATTTTGTGCAGTTTTTGTCAGATTAACGGAATACTCAACCGTTTCGGGGTTGTCAACTTGCTTAGAGGCATTAAGGATTTCTAACTTGACAATATTCCCATCTTTGTCATGATTGAAGACTAAGCCCCCGCTCGAAGTGGTGCTTGATTCGGTCGGGGATTCAGAAAGTAGAATGCTTAAAACATCGACTTGGGGATCGTAGATAATCTTCATGCAGGGCGAATGAAAAAGACTATTAACTGATTTAATTCTAGTTGTTTACAGGTAACGGTTGGGACACGAGTGCAACATTAATCGTTCCAATGTTGTATTCTGTTTCTAGTCTTTCTCCTGCTCTTAATGGCAAAGCAGCTAATCGAAACTTCAACCATTGAAGTCACCCCAAAGCAGGCTAGCGATCGCCTGTTGGCTATGTGGTTAGACGGTCATTCTCCCCATACGGTTGATTCCTACCGCCGTCACGCCCGTCGTTTCCTAGAATTTATCAATAAGCCCCTGCATTTAGTTACTTTAGCTGACCTCCAACTCTGGCGAGCTTCTTTGACGCATCTGGCTCCGTCGAGTCAAGGGACGGCGATGGCTGCCGTTAAATCCTTGCTCAGCTTCGCTCATCAAATTGGCGTATTGCCCGTTAATGTCGGCACTGCCCTTAAGAGTCCAAAAGTGAAAGATAGCCTCAACGAACGCATTCTCAACGAACTCGAAGTGATGACGATGATCGCCCTAGAGACTAACGAGCGCGATCGAGTGATTCTACGGCTGCTATATGCTGGCGGGTTGCGGGTGAGCGAACTCTGTGCGCTTAAGTGGCGAGATTTGAAGCCCCGCCACCAATCAGGACAAGTGACGGTGTTTGGCAAGGGCGGGAAGACGCGGACGGTGCTGTTGCCTCTTGGGGTGTGGCAGGAACTAGAGCAACTTAGGGGCGATAGCAAACCTCAAGACCCCGTGTTTCCGTCTCGGCAAGGAGGAGGGCATCTAGACCGCACTCAGGTCTATCGTATTGTTAAAGCGGCGGCAAAACGAGCGGGAATTGAGGGGAATGTCAGTCCTCACTGGCTCAGACACGCCCATGCTTCCCATAGTTTAGACCGAGGTGCGCCCCTCCATCTGGTACAGGCAACGTTGGGGCATTCGAGCGTGGCAACGACAGAACGGTACTTACACGCGAGGCCCAATGATAGTTCGGCGATGTATTTGCCTGAGTAAAAGGTTGGAGAACCTAGCAAAGAAGTTTCTGCTACTTAATACATTAATTTAAAAGTCAAAAATTTATTGAAGAATTCAATTAGAATTTTACTCCTAAAGAACCTGTTTATCATTGATTTTACCTATTAAATTACCATTTTGAATGCGAAAAGCTCCACTAAGTTCTAAACGCCCATGACGAGGACTGCCATTCAAAAGAATCTTTTCACCTAACAGAGTCCACAGAATATCATAATCATTTTTATTTAAGTAAGATAATAAAGCCTCATATTGTATTAAACAAGCGTTTGACCCAGCTTCTCTCACGGAAGGGTCAAAGGCAATTAAATCTCCTTCTTCATTCAAAAAATGTCTTTCCTCGCCATTCCAATGCAGGTTCATGTTTTCAACTAGCCACTGGCAAGGTAGATAAATGTTGTAGGAATCATCAACTGAACAATCAAAAGTAGAACTTTCTTTTAAATATTTATCTGTTGATACTAAAATATTTCGTGGAATTTTTGAATTATATCCTTGAGTCCAACCGTCATGATGAAAATAGGGAATATTGTAATACTCAAAAGCTGATGACCAAAAGAATTCTCCTAGAAAAATTTGATAAAGCTCATGAGACTCAGGCATCCAGCGACCTATGAAATCCTCCTGGATAGCCCATTTGTATAAGCAATCTATATCTTCCTTGCTAACAATATAGCTTTTAATCATGTACCAAATTCGTCGGCGTGGGAAATTATATGGATCTTCACCTACTGGTGTCGGTTCATCCCATGAGTCATAGTTTTCTAAAACAAGCCATTGAGAGTTATTATTTGGGTTAATTACTTTAATTAGTGGTTCGACAGAAGGAAGGTCGGTTTTATTGTGTAACCATTCTATGTGATTAGGTGTAGCATTCCAAGCTTCGTATTTTAAAGGAAACCACCAAGACTGAGAGTGATTATTCCAGTTTTTTGTTTCAGTGGCTTTTAATAAACAAGATGGATCTATGTCTCGAACACTAAGCTGCCAAGTCCCTTGATAACTTTTGTCATTTTCGTTCCACCGATCTACTTTAAATTCAAAATTATCAGAAAGACGAGCTAAAAATTCATGATAAGCAAGCCATTGATATTTTTTTCCTATTCTTTCCGCTTTTTTTGATTCTCGTCGTCCATCGGTATCGTTAACCCTTGAATCAAAGTCCCCAAAACGCTCAACAGTCCAGCCAAGCTCAAGCACTTTCCAGAATATCCAGCGTTGGGCTATGCTCAAATCAAAGCACTCCTCGTCTTCGTGGGGAGAGTTTAGATAAGGGATAACAAATTCTTCAAAAATTTTAGTTTTCTGTTTGCCCAGCTTTTTCCTCAAATTATGTTCTTCTTTACTTAAAACTTCTTCTAATTCTTGCTCTGTAAATTCTTCTTCAAAAACTTCTCTTTTTTTGTCTGTGTTTAATTGATGATAAAAGTCAACGTTTTTTCTAATATTTTGATATTTGTTCAAAGCTTCTTTCTGTTGCGTTGTTAAGGATTCTAAGAAGTTTTCATAAATTTCTTTTCGAGTAGGTGGTACTGGTTCATTCAGCCGTCTAAAAGACCATTGAGTAGAACGACTAGACCAAGTATTAGTACCAATAACATATCTAGCAAAATCGCCCCATCCAGACAAGGAATGTTCTATAAGATAAAGTCCACGTTTTTGTTCTTTTTCGCTTTGTGCTGTATATTTCTCTAAATCTTCTTCAGACGGAATATAAGAAAGCCATTCGCTAGAGTAAGGTGGTTTAATTCGACTAACATCAATTTCTAAATCGGCATTGTGATGTAAAGCAACTTCAATAATGCCACGCGCATAGTCTCGCAGCAGAATGTGGGGAATAGGTTCTCCATTTTCAAAGATCCAATGATAGACATTTTGGGCTAGTTCAGCGATCGCAACTGAGTTTGTACTTCGCATGGCACAACCATAAGCCACGGCAAAAAGTCGCTCTAGCACATAAAGGTCATTGACATCAAGAAACTGGGGTATAAGTTGTTTTAGTAAGTGAATACGTGAGGTGAGGAGAGCAACTAAAGCTTTAGTAGCACGATCTCGTAAAAAGCGATTTGAAGTTGTCAAAAACCAAGCTAAGGCAATAGCACAAAGTCGCATTGATTCATTATCAATATGACTTTTATCTTCTTGTGACCATGCCCATTCTACTAATCGATCTACTGCTCCGTGTTCTCCATACTGGTAATGTAAGAAAATAGACCACCAAGCGTCTCGTTCTGCCATTTCAAACTTTTTGAGATGCTGATGAAGGAAATCCGCATTATAAGGATGTTTTGCTTTGGTTGATAGCGTTAGAAAAGCCTCAAGAAGCTGCTCGCGATTGTTTTCATTTTGAATAACATACTTATTAATATATTGACGAGTTGCTTCTGTAATTGAAGTCGGTTCTCGCCAAATTAGACTTTCTGTAAAACTATCAATGATTGAACTAAAATTAGCACAATGAGGAGCAATTTCATTAAGTTCCTTCTGGATTCGTTCTGGAATTTGAATAGATAAAGCTTCAATTAAACTACGATTCTGCCAACAATTATATGAATCTTTAATAAGTTCTCCTAGTGGTTGTTCCAGTAGAAATGACTGAGAGGGGTTGCTTATGTCAAGGTGTTCGTCAAGTAAATATTTAACAATTAAGTGGTCAGAAAATCGCTCATAGGAGAAACGAATTCCCTCAGCCCATTTATCATTTCCTTGATAAAATCTATCTTCTGCTAATAATCCCTCAACGAGCAAGTGTCTAAATAAGCTGTTGTGATAACCTTCGCGTGGAAGAAAAGCATTGACAGCCTCCTGAGCTTCTTCACGAGTTAACCATTGTTTGTTCCCCTTTGCCATTAGTTCAGCCAGCTTTTTCATCGCTTTTTGAACGATTTCTGATTGTTTATCAAAGTTGAGAAATTCTTCTTGGGAGAGTTTTTCATTAACAGAATCAATAAGAAAATTGAAGACGGAAGTGATCCCATAAAAACCCGGTGGCACTTCGGTCATATTTCGATTTTTCAATCCTAAACAAAATAGCTTTAAAAATAGGGGATTCTGAAATTCTGGGTTTAATAAGGGAACACTGGGACGTTTAATGTTATAGTGAGTAAAAAATGTTCGAGTAGCTTGATATTCATGTTTTGCAAATCCCTCATGATGTTCTCGAATTAATTTAGATGGGTCAGATTTAAGATGCTCAGGAATGACAACATCTTCATAAGGAGTCCTAACGCTTACGGAAATTCCAAGACGGGGAAAACGTGATAGAGTAGTTAACATCCCTGCAAAGTGTTTTTTCCAAAATTTCTTCCCTTCTCCTTCATTGAGTGCATCAATGAAAATTAGCGCTTTAGATTGTTTCGCTTCTGCTGCGGCTTCAAGCGCACCTAGAAATTCTTCTACGGTACAAGAAAGTTTTAGAAAACTAATAATTTGTGACCAAGGTTCTTGATTAGTGAACTGTTCACCTAACAATAGCACTGTCGATAAGCCTAATTTAACTCTATTTTGGGTTACGTCACATAATAAATGGGTTTTTCCTGTGCCAGCTTTTCCAAGTAATAGTAAGGCGGAAACATTAGCTAAATTTGCTTCACTACTTTCTACTAATTCTGTCAGTGAGGTTAGTTCTCGTATTAATTCATAAATTTGGTGCCGCAAAAAGCCATAAGTCTCTGAGTAACTTAGTGTTGCTTGCTCAGTTTTTTGATTAGCCTTTACTTTATTTTTTTCGTTTTCAATATTTTTTAAACCATCAATATAGTCATAGGCTATATTACGCGATTCAGACGCTAATTTAGCAAGGTGAGGAAAGTCAATAGGACTAACACTCGTTTCATCTAATTGATTAAGAATAGTCAGAAGTTCATTAATATGTTCTTGAAGTTTTTCTGATGCTGCTTTCGCTGATATTTCATCTTGTGAGTGAATAGTTGTTGAGCGTAATTGCTTAATTTTCTCTTGTAGAATTTTTAGGCGATAGAAAAATGCTTCTGTCCTTCCCAAGCCATCAAATAACCTAGCAATTAGCAGTTCAACGTTAAGCTCAGGGGAATATCTTGCGCCTGCATTGGCGACTGCCTCATCTAAACGAGCCTGAAACCAAGTCTGACTAAATAGTTCACGATTGAACCAAAACAGGTATCGGCCTCGGTGTTCTTCACGAGTGAGGCGCTCAAAAATTTCATGCTCTCCCCAGTAGAGCCAGTTGACATTTTTTCCCTTTTCCTTTGCCCATCCTTTCCATTTATCGACCTGCTCGTTCCATTTATCCATGAACCATTTCTGGTTATCAATTCGAGGATCTTGTCTGTCGAGGGGAAGACAAATGGTATAAGAAATCAGCCGAGGATGTTTTTCTAAAGCTGTTTTTACGGATTTATCTAGCTGTTCCCATTGGCTTTTATCGACAGAATCAAAAAATTTAGCTTGCCAAGCTAATTCATCGCCATTGGGCAAACTCCAAAAACATTCCACCCCCGCATCAGGAGCGCCCTTACGAATAAAGGTTGAATTTTGAGGGACTTGTTCATACGCCGCCAGTTGACAGCAAAGTTCCTCGAATGCAGTTTGTTGAGATCCGTTCCACGAACGGAGATTTTGCCAATTGAGGTGACTTGACATAAATTTAAGTTCTGTCCTTCTTTTTCTAGCTTACCCTCATAGTCTTTAAAGACTAGTATTTTTATTGCAAGTCCAAGAAAGGGATTTGGTCTGCACTCATTTCTGGATCGATGGAAGTTCCCGATGCCGTAGATGTTTCAAGCTTTGAACTTTTATCCCATCAATCATTTCGAGCCATTTAATGTTATTCATTTAGACTGACCCTTTTTAGATGACGGCTTCGCTCCAGTCCCAGGAGATTCCATCTCCTCCGCTAACTCAGGAACAGGAGAGGAATTGTCTGGTTTCTTCTTAGCCTGGAGGTGATATTTTTTCAGCGTAGTTCCCTTGCACTTAATTCCTTGTTCGCCAAAAATCTGAGCAATCTCTTCATAGCTGTAGCCTTGAGCTAAAGCCGCATCAATTCGCACCGATTGGCGTTCAATGACTGACTTAAGGAATCCTCGCGCCTCGGTTTTTGGCTCAAGCTTATCTAAGCGTTTCTGTAAAGCTAATTCTAACGGAGAAGTATTAATGTCTGTGTCCATCTTCTGTCTGTTCAAATCGAATCGTTGATACTACCTACTGTGTCGTATCCAAGCATACCCATGATTAAGTCGGGATGTACCGCCAATGGCGGTGTAAAAACCACTTCCTCTATTGTCCCTCAAAAGGGCTGCCAAATATATCACACCTTATGTACTTTTACAAAGTACAATCAACACAAACGACGATAGGTTAAACAATGACCCGTGAGCTAGCAGAAGGGTATGACAATTTTTTGCGGGAGTTGAAAGAACGCATCCGCACTGCCCAAGTGCGAGCAGCCCTTGCGGTTAATCGAGAGTTGGTTTTGCTTTACTGGCAAATTGGGCGAGAAATTTTGACCCAACAACAGCAGCAAGGGTGGGGGGCTAAAGTTATTGACCGTCTGGCGATTGATTTGCGTTCCGCTTTTCCAGACATGAAGGGTTTTTCCTCGCGCAATCTTAAATATATGCGGAAGTTTGCTGAAACCTATCCCGATGAACAAATAGTGCAAGAGGTGCTTGCACAAATTACTTGGTATCACAATATCACTCTAATGGAAAAACTCGCCTCATCGGAAGAACGTTTTTGGTATGTCCACAAAACAATTGAACAAGGATGGAGTCGCAATGTCTTAGTCCATCAGATTGAAAGTCAACTGTACCATCGACAGGGAAAAGCGGTCACGAATTTTGAGCAGACCCTTTCTCCTGGACAATCAGACTTAGCCCAACAAATTTTGAAAGACCCTTATAATTTTGATTTTCTCAGTCTGGGGGAAGAAGCCCAGGAACGCGATTTAGAAAAAGCTTTATTAAAACATATCCGAGATTTTCTCCTAGAGTTGGGAGTAGGATTTGCCTTTGTCGGCAGTCAATATCATTTGGAGGTAGCAGGAGAGGATTTCTACCTCGATTTACTGTTTTATCACCTACGTTTGCGCTGTTTTGTCGTCATTGATTTAAAGATTGGTGAGTTTAAGCCTGAGTTTTCCGGCAAGATGAATTTCTATGTATCGGCGGTGGATGATTTGTTGAGACATCCCTCAGACCAGCCGAGTATCGGCATAATTTTATGTAAAACCCAAAATCAAACGATCGCTGAATACGCGCTACGAGATTTGAATAAACCGATTGGCGTTTCGACGTATCAGCTACGACAAGCCTTACCGGAGCATTTACAGGGCAGTTTACCCACCATTGAACAGTTAGAAGCTGAGTTAGAAACCTTATCGTTAGAAATTAGCGAGGAGGAGTAAACACCCCTGATTGAGCGGGAGTTTTCTTGTGAAAAAAATAATCTTGCTGCACTAACTTAAAAAACATGAGGGATGAGGAAGCCAGATTATATACTAAAACTCATGAACGAGCTTGTTGATTGACGTAGTTGTCTCGTCCACTCCAATAGCCAAATTCAATGACTTCCCAACCGACGCGCATCATCGCCCTCTTTAACCAAGCTGGGGGCGTTGCCAAAACTACCCTTACCCAAAACTTGGGCTATCAACTTGCCCAACGACAGCACCGTGTCTTGCTCATTGACATTGACCCTCAAGCGTCCCTCACCAAATTTATGGGGCTAATTCCCAAAGAATTAAACAAAACCGTTACCGATGCCATTATTGAAGAACTCCCCTTACCTGTCCATGAGGGGATTCACGGGATGGACTTAACCCCCGCTAACCGCCTTTTATCTGGGGCAGAAATGCAGCTTGTCAATACCCCTTTGCGAGACTTCCGCCTTAAAGAAGCCATCGAACCCCTACGCGATGAATACGACTTCATTCTGATTGATTGTCCTCCCAGTTTAGGATTGCTTTCTTATATCAGTTTGGTCGCCGCTACCCATGTTCTCGTTCCGATTGAAACCCACCTTAAAGCCTTTGAAGGGACTGACGAACTGCTACAAACCCTTAACGCCGTCAGAAAAGCGAACAAGCAATTAAAGATAGCTGGTTTTGTCCCCACTCGCTATGCTAAAAGCAATGCGGCAGACGTTCGCGCCTTGGGAGCTATCTCTGAACAACTGTCTTCTTGGGGCAAAGTCTATCCTCCCATCCCCCGCGCTACCGCTTTTGTCGATGCGTCTGAAGAGCGATCGCCTCTGGCTGTCTACGCGCCCAAACATCCTGCCGTTCCTCTGCTTGACCAAATCGCGCAATCGTTAGAATCTCTTTCATGAGTCGAAGCAAACCAAACAAGCCCTTTGGCGGAAAAATTACCACTCCTCCTCCCGGTTGGCTAACGACTGAGGAGGCTGACACTCCTGCTTCTAAGGAGTCTTTGCTAAAGCTATCTGATATTCACCTTCCTTCCCGGCAGCCTAGACATTACTTTGACCCCCAAGCTTTACAGGGATTAGCTGACTCCATCAAACAACACGGCATCCTTCAGCCCTTGCTCGTTCGTCCCCTCAAATCAGGTGGCTATGAACTGGTAGCGGGTGAACGGCGTTATCGTGCCGCTACTGAGGTAGGGCTGACGGAAGTGCCAGTCGTTGTTAAGGAATTGACGGATGAAGCTGCTTGGCAATTAGCATTAATTGAAAATTTGCAACGAGAAGACCTCAATCCGGTTGAGGAAACTGAAGGCATCCTTCAACTATTGGCTATCAAGCTAGAAATACCTGTTGAAGATGTTCCCCCTTTACTACATAGATTGCAAAAAGCCCAAAAAAATCAAGCCACGAATCTAGGCAATAACCTTATTGGAAAGGCAACACAAGACGAAATGGAGCTAGGCAATAACGTTATTGGAAAAGGAACACAAGATCAAACTGAGCTAGGCAATAACGTTATTGGAAAAGAAACACAAGAGGAAACGGAGCCAGACAATAACGTTATTGGAAAAGGAACACAAGACAAAACCGAGTCAGGCAATAACGTTATTGGAAACAATGACAAAGCGACTCAAGATGAGGATAACTCCCAGTTAGCGGTGATTGAATCTGTCTTCAGTGACTTAGGGTTAATGACTTGGGAATCCTTCGTCAACAACCGACTGCCTCTACTAAATCTTCCTCAAGATATTACTGAAGCCTTGCAAAATGGACAAATCGCCTATACTAAAGCCAAAGCTATTGCCCTTCTCAAAGACGAAACCCAACGAACAGCTTTGTTATCTGAAGCGATCGCTCATCAACTTTCCCTCAGCCAAATTAAAGAAAAAATTAGAGCAATTCAAACCAAACCTCAATCCGAAGTCGCAACGATTCCCAACCGACTGAAAGTTGCCTATGAAAAACTCAAAAAAACTCGAATCTGGGAAGAACCTAATAAACGCAAACAAATAGAAACATTACTGAGTAAACTAGAAGCCTTACTCAAAGAATCTGACTCGTGACATCCCCGCCGCCTTTACGAGGGCTTCCTGATTCATTCGCCGATGCCTCTACCAGACAAGTCTAGCTTTGGTCTGACTCAGCGTCCACAGGCAGACTCCCTGTGTCCCAAGGAGTATAGATTGTTTTACGTCCTACTCACCTTATCCACTTATTCCGAGACAGTGGGCTTTAGGATTTCCTGAACTAGAAGCGAGTACATACTTTATACGCTTAGCGTGGCCTCTTAGTCATTGAATCTGAAAAGCGAGAAGCGATCGCTTCCGAAATCTTGGCATAGAAGATAGTACAAATATACTTTATAATTTCCTCAAAAAATGGGAATTATAAAAGAAAAAGTTTATTTATGAGTAAAACGTTTTTTGGCTACAAGTTAAATCGCTTTGAAGAAACCTTAATTTGGGGATTTTTAGGGGTTGTAGTGCTTTTGCCCGTTTTTGGAGCAATGATAAGTAGCTTTCTTCCAAAACCCTGCTCTGAGCTAAAAGAGGATAGAAATTTCGCAATTTATCGTTTTCAGGAAGAAGCCAAAAAATACCCCATTCTTCCAAACGATCCAGATTTCTATCTTGATGCTGCTCGCTGGGGGAAAATTGGGGATATTCGGGAGCCAGGAGTTTTTCAATTGCTAGGATACGCTCGGAAAATTGAGGAAGCAGAGTCTAAAATGGGGGAATGTCGCACTTGATTGTATTCTCTATTCACGCCATGCGTTGCAGTGTGCTTCTCACTTGCAGAGCGCGATCGCAGTCATTTAAATGCTCTACAGTTTAAACAGGCTCATCAATTTTAGAGAAATAATTTCAAACCTAATATCTACAATTTAGACTCGCCAAGCACCGTCTTTTTTGTCGGTGTTCATTTCTTTTATTTTGAGTCAACAGTTTATAATTAAAACAAGATAAAATCAAGTTTTAGAGTGAACATATAACACTGAGCAAGCGGGACAAAGGCAGCATTCGGGTGAGGAGTCAAAAAGAAGATGTCAAATATTTTCAAAATGCGGAAGCTGATACAAGCTTGGCTTTATGCTATTTATTTAGAAGAATTGAGTAATGCTGAAGTTGAGGTCGGAAAAAACGAAAAACAAAAGGTTTGGGAAAAAGGAATTCAACTGGTAGGCGACCAGTTATTGATCGACCAAACCCTTTTTAGAAACTTAAAAAAAATGTCTCAACAACAACAGGAAAAAGAAAATCAGCCCAATTTTTAAATAGCTGTTGCTTTTCCTCAAATTTATCACATTGAGAAAGGAGAAAGGAAATTCAGACCCCTCTTTACCCTTGATATTTCCTCACTTTTTGGAGGTAAATATTGCAGTAAAGGATGGAACGTAACCCAATTTACGTTTCAACCTGTCATTCCCAATTTAATCGACTTTGGTTGGCTTGACGAAGAAAATATCGATAGACTCGTTATTCGAGAAGGGTTAAAAGTTTTTCTCGAAACCACCTTCAAATATTCCTTTGCTACCCTACAAGACTTTTTAGACCGATTGCCCCTTCCCGATTCTCCCTTAGTCGCTAAATCTTCTCCCTATCTTCTCCGCTTCGATTTCGTTTCCTACAATTACAACCTCAAAAAAGACCTTCAAAAAATCCTTTCAAAAAACGACTGGGATTGGGTAACACCCGGCCATCCCGCTTACGAATATCTGTTTGGACAACCCCAATCTCCTCGCCATGAGGTATTGTATTTAGGGGCATTTCCTACGTCTCCCCCCAATAATTCTCAGTCATCTGCCCTCAAACACTTCCAGGAAAATCCTCTAACACCTGTGATCGGCCCGGCAGGCAACGGGAAAACGACGTTACTTTTGTCTATCCCGGCTCAACAAGTCGTTAAACGCGCTCATCAGTTAGCCTCAACCGGAATTGACCGAAGTAATCTCACCCTCGTCACCAGTACCAACAATCGTGCTGTTAGCAATGTCATCGAACTATTTGCTGAGTCGCTGGGAACTCAACAATTTTATCTAGAAGGCGGGCGTTTAGACACGATCCACAAACTGGCCATTCCTAAACTTCAAGCGGCCATTGATTGGCTCTCAAGCACTCAATTCAACGAAGGAGAAGGGAAACGAACCGCCCAACAGCTAGTAAATATTGCCAATCAACTGCAAAATTTACCTCAGCAAGACCGCGAGAAAGCTCGTCAAAAGGAACAAGATTTACAAGCCTTAAAACGCCTCAATCAAGAAATACAGGCAATTAGTAACCGAATTACCCACTTAAAACAACAGCCAACCACTCCCGCCACGTCTCCTTATGCTGATTATCCCCTAGAAGCTTATCAACAGATTTTGCCCCATTTAGAAAAGGCTGTTAAGTCTCTCCCTCCGGTTGACATTGACCAATTATTAAGGAGAGCCAACAATTGGTGGCAGCGACTTTGGTTTTCTCTCAAAAAACTTTGGCAGTTCCTCACTAAAACGAGAACTCATGATGCGATCGCTCGTCGAATTTGATAGCTTATCAGGTTGAGGGAACGATTATAGACGAGACTAACCCAGAAGAAGTCGAGTTGATTGAGCGTTTGATTGCCTATCTTCTGGAGCAAGGTTATACCCTTGATGAGATAGGGGTGATTTCGCCTTATCGCGCCCAGGCAGATGCGTTAAAAGAGACGCTGGCCAAGTATGGCTCAGAATTTGAGCGCAATAGCGTGGGAACAGTGCATACCTTTCAAGGGGGGCAGAAAGCTGTCATTATCTTCTCGACCCGGCAGTGTCGAGAGAGTGATCCTGTTCAGTTTATTAACCGCCGTCCCAACTTACTCTATACCGCCGTCAGTCGGGCTAGAGAGTTGTTTATTTTGGTAGGAAATGTGAAGCAGCTTCAGAGGGTAGGGGGTCACATTGGAACAGTGGTGGAGCATATTCAACAGTATGGTGAAATCCGAGAATTGCCGTCAAAGGCGAGTGGCGTGTCAGCATTGAGGAAACAGTCCAAGAGTTAACGGAGGCACAAACATGAGCGTAACCGTTCCCATTCAAACGATTGAACTGACCCCAGGCAGCCAGATTATTATCCCTAACCTTTCTTGGCAAGACTTTGAGCAAATTCTCGACGACTTGGGTGAAAAGCGTAGCAGCCGCGTCACTTACTATCGAGGAACCCTAGAAATCATGTCTCCGTTGGCACTACACGAACGACCTCACCGCATTATTGCTTACATTCTGACAACGATACTTGATATACAGGGGCGTAATTGGGAGGATTTTGGCTCAACTACCCTTAAGCGTCCAGAAATTGCTAGTATTGAACCCGATACCTGCTTTTACATTCAAAACGCTGAGCGAGTGCAAGGTTGTACTAACTTGGATTTAAAACAGTATCCACCCCCAGATTTAGCCATAGAGTCTGATGTTACTTCCAAAACAACTCTCAATGCCTACGAAGCCATGCGCGTTCCCGAAGTGTGGATTTACCGCCACAAACAGTTAAAAATTTACCTTCTCTCTGATGAAGGCTATGCTGAAACTACCAGCAGTCCTACCTTTCCTGATTTATCTTTAACCGAACTAATTCCTCAACTGGTGCAGAAAGCCATTGACCAAGGAACTAGCAGAATGCTACGCGACTTGAGAAACCAATTTCGCCAGTTATCAAGGTAAGAACCGAAGAACCGGAAAAAATTGATGAGTAACAATTCCTCTGCTCTTGAAACAGGAGCCAAAATTTTACAACAGCATGATGATTGGCTGTCCTCACATCTTGACGAATTGATAGACAAATATCCAGGCAAAATTGTCGCCATCATGAAGGGAGAAATTGTCGGGGTAGGTGATACTTATAAAGAAGTGTATTAGCCTTTTCTAGAATTAGTCTTTTAAGGGGTGAAAACCTCATTTTTACTACCTTTACTCCAAAAATACCTTATGGACTCGAATATCACCAGCCTTGATCAGGGCATTATCAACATCAGTATTTCTGACAAAATGATACCCAGATGAAAAATTATGCTTATCTCTTATTAGTAGTTCAACATCCACTTGTAAACTTACGGGTGAGGTGGGATAACCAGCGTAGCCATGAGTAAATTCCGACTGGAAAATAAACCGACCCTCGGCATCGGTGGTACTCTCTTTAGACAAGCCATCTCCTACATGAGTATATCTAACTCTAGCACCAGCAATCGGTTTACCTGTTGAATCTTCAATGAATCTGCCAGTAATGCCTGGAGCCAAAATCAATTTGGAACTACATCCAGCCAGCAATAGCATTAGTGTCGTTATCAATCCTAGAATAAGTTTTTTATCAAGCATTTTTTTTATTTCTGGTATTTGCGAAGAATCTGGTACTCAAAAAACCAAGAGGAACCAATAAGCAAAACAAAGAATTGGGTTCAGGAACTTGTTGACTTAAAAATTGGGCATTGTTAATTCTAAGAGCCGATGTTAAATCGAAACTACCAACATCGACGACCCCCAAGGCGATGCTGTAAGTTCCAGGGCTAAATGTCTGGGTATAATTTCCCGAAACTTCACGGCTAAAATTGGTGCTAGAGGGAATTAAGGGACTGACAGAACTATTGGTACTGGCTAAAGTTACAATCTGATCGTCTAGGGCGATAAAAGCATAGTCGTCGAAGTCGAATCCACTGATATTGAGAGTTTGATCGTTAGTTAAAAAAGTCCAATTAAAACTTAAGGTGGTGTTTTCTAAAAAAGTGTATTGCTGTTGTAATCCAGACCCTTCAAAGGCAAATACAAAATTAGCAGAATCTGGGTCTAGACTTTGAGAGGGAAGTCCTAAAGTTGATTCCAAAGTTGGGCTATCAATAGCCGGAATATTCGAGAAGTTAAAGTTACTATCAGGATTGGTACTGTCATCATTTTGTAAGGCATTAGTTGAGAGGTCAACTCGACCGAGTGAAGGAGTAGCAACATCCCCTGCAAGATTCCAACTGCTGAAGTTAATCAGAGCAGCTTGAGAAGGTCTAGCAAGGGCAAGGGTTCCTAAACCGAAAATGATGCTAACAGTCAGGGTAGGAGATTTGATGGACATAAAATTCCTCTAAAAGCTATACAATCGAAAATTAACAATTGATGTTAGGAGCGAGTGCTTTCGTGAGATTAGGCAACTTCGCTCTAGGTCAGGGTTAGAAGATGAAGTTGTTGGAATCTTGCATGGCAGCTAGAGCTACCTTTTCAACGGTGATGAAGGGTAAGGCACGCTTAGTCAGAGCCAGACCATCCTCATCAATCAGAATAACCGCATCATTGCCCCGCGCTCCCAATTTGAGGTAGCCATCGGCGATAGGGTCAGAGCCTCCATAACCAAGACTATCGAGCAGAGCGGTGAGAACGATCTTATCTTGAGTGACCTCAAAATCTTTGATAATGTCTCCAGCATCTCGGATGCTCTGATAGACGAATTGGTCTTTGCCTTGCTTCCCTATGAGGTTATCAGCCCCCAAACCGCCAATGATAATATCATCTAAATCCGTTCCGGTCATCGGATCTCGACTTGGAGTACCTAAGAAAGGATTGACGGTAATATCAACACTGGCACTGCTGGTTCCCCCCTTACCATCACTGATACTGTAGTCAAAGCCAGCTTGACCGATGAAGCCGGGAGCAGGAGTAAAGATGACATTTGTGCCATTGAGTTGGACGCTGCCGTTGCTGGAATTACTTACGCCTGTGATGATTAGAGTATCGCCCTGATTGGGGTCAGTATCGTTGCTCAGTAGGGTAGCCCCTGGAATAGTCAGAGGCGTATTTTGCGTGGCAGTAGCTACATCGTTGACCGCTTGGGGAGGCTGGTTGGAGGTGGAGGCCACGGTAATACTAACCGTTGCGGTGCTAGTATCGGTGCCGTCGCTAATCGTGTAGGTAAAGCTTTCGATGCCGCTAAACCCTGTCGCTGGGGTGTAGAGAAGTTTATCGTCAGTGAGGTTTCCAGGAGTCCCGTTTTCGTCCCTGATAATTGTCCCGCCTTGAGTAGAAGTCCCGTTGAAAGAAGCGAGGGAAATGGAATCGCCATCGTTGTCGTTGTCGTTGGCGAGGATAGCTATAGTAATAGGGGTATTCTGAGCGGTAGTAGCCGTGTCATCTTGGGCTAGGGGAGTGTCATTTACTGGCGTGATTGCCAGTGTTATAGTTTGAGCAGCCGTTCCTCCTTGACCGTCGCTGACAATATAACTGAAGGTTCCAGCAGCAGCGTTGGCATTGGCAACAGGAACAAATACCAAGCTGCTTAGCTGCTGTGGGTTTAGGGTATCACCAGTTTGAACAAGGCTATTTCCTAAGCGAATTTGACCTTTCGTTACATCAGGAATTGTCCCTACTGTAATAGTTAAGATGTCGCCGTTGGCATCGATTGGATCTGAGATGTTGAGGGAGGTGGAAGCCGCATCTTCTAAAACAATTAGAGTTTTGTTTGCCTGAGCAAGGGGAGCTACATTCTGGACATTTACCAGAACTGTGGCTTGGTCATCCTCATTGGGATTATTGTTATTGGGAGTAGAATCAATGTCAGCTTCAAAAACAGCCGTTACTTCAGCCGTGTTGTTGAGGGATTGACCGCCATTTACTCTGACAGTAATCGTCAGAGTGCGGCTGAGATTGTCCCGCATATTTCCGACATCCCAGATGCCTGTAGTGCTGTTGTAAGTTCCTTGTTCAGTAAAGGCAGAGACGAAACCTAATTCTGCGGGCAAAATATCTCTGACTTGGATATTAGTGGCTGTTCCTGATCCCCTGTTGGTGAGAGTTAGGGTTAGGGTAACTTGGTCTCCAATAGCAGGGTTGGGATTATTAACTATTTGATTTAGTTCTAGATCGATCTCCGTAGGCGTAATTGAATTAACCTCTTGTCTGCCAACAATTAAGTTGTCGAGTGGATTAGCATCTAGCTCATTGCTCGTTACATTAGTTGTGCTGATGAGATTGCCAGCAGCAATTGAAGCTAGGGTAAGATTGACTATAGCACTGTCACCGATGTCGAGATTGCCTAAATTAGCGGTGACAATCCCGTTGGCAATAGTAATTAGATTGGTATCAGATCGGATAAAGCCCGCACCGATGAAAGTCCCAGGATTGGTTGAACTTAGACCCGTATTGACTGCTTGAGAAATCGTATTATTAGGTTCACCGAGGACGACCTGATTGACAGAACCACCACTGCCAACTTTGATTTCAACAGTATAATTTCCCAATGAAGAATGGGAAGCACCGCTTCCGTCAACGAAAGGATTATAGCTAAAGTTGGAATAGCCACTTACTCCAACGTAATAAGTATCAGAAACCGAAGCGGTAAAGTCGATGTAAGAATCAACGCTTGAAGGTTCACCTGGAGCGGAATTGTCATCACTAACCACTAATTGAGTGCCAGCCGAATTAAATAGGCGTAGGACAGAATCTAGAGATGATTCAAGAGTTTCCGCATCAATATCAACGGTTACTCGCTCTCCTGCATTTAGTTGAAGTTTAATGATATCTACCAGGTTGCGCTGTAGTCCAGGAACAGTAGCCGTGGCACTGATGACATTAACCCCTGAAGGTAAGCGTTCTGTAAAGACGACTCTTGTTGCCGCCGCAGAACCATTGTTAGTTACTGTTAGAGTGTAACTGTAGGGGTCTATGATGTTGACTGCACTAGAACTATCGGTACGAGTTACAGCTAAGTCAGGCAGTTCCGGCGCAGTGACTTCGGTAGAGAGGCTAGCTACATCATTGGTCGTATTGGGGTCGGCTGTCTCGCTGCTCACAAACGCACTAGAGGTAATTGTTCCTGCTAGAGCCGAAGCGACAACACTAATCTCAACCGTCTTGCTTTCACCAGCAGCTAAATCACCAAGGTCGAAGGTAAAGGTATTGTCTGTCTGTTGAGAGGGGGTGAGGCTGGCAGAAATAAAAGTAACTGGCTCTGGTAGCGCTTCAATGAGAGTGACCTCCTGAGAAGTCCCTGAGCCATTATTAGTGACTTGAATGGTGTAGGTAAAAGTTTCTCCCAGACGAACAGAAGTTGTACTGGTTATTTTTGTGACTGACAAGTCAGCTTCTTCTGCGGGTTTTAATTGGACTTGTCCTTTGGAATAACTGAAGATGGGAACACTTTTTTCATCTGTAATCTTGGCGTAAATGAAGTAATTTTCTTGAGGCACATTTTCCGTATTCCAAACAAAACTTCCCTGCCCCTCGGTTTCAGCTAGTCCGTCCGCAATGAGTACGCCATCGAAACCTTGGTTGTCAGTATCGTAGAATAAGCTAATTGTTGCTTCTGAGTCGGCATCAAAAGCATTCCATTCAATAGTTACCTCTGTTCCACTGACATTTATAGCTGGGGCGGTGACTTTAAGGGTAGGAGTTGTTGAACTACCTGAAACAAAGATATTGGTAGCACTCAAGCTTGGTGCGCCTGTTAGAGTAGCGACTTGTTGTTGGAGAGCATCGCCAGTCCCATCTGGATCGAAGAAGAGATTTCCGGTAGCTGGATCGTAGATAAAACGGTCGTCACTATCAGTCGCCGCCGTTCCCAAGACAAACTGAGATTCTTCGAGAACAGCATCTGGTGTTAATCCTCCGCCAAAACCGGCCGCCGAGACAACAAGGCGATCGCCCTCGCTACTCTCGAAATCTTCGATTGTATCTATTCCTTCTGTGGGACTGCCAAACACAAAGCTGTCACTGCCAGCCCCGCCAGTCAAAGTATCATTACCAAAGCCACCTCGGAGGATGTCATTGTCGTCTCCTCCATCAAGAACGTCATCACTGTCTAATCCGTCGAGAATGTCATTGCCAGATCCGCCACTAAGATTGTCATTGCCAGGAGTCCCAAAGAGTATTTCATCACCAGCCGCACTATCAACCTGAGTTGTTGCTTGCCAAATATCGTCCGTCCAGCGCGTGGTTGCCTGCCAAGCTTCGGGAGTCCATTCCGTTGTCGCCTGCCACAGATCCAGCGTCCATTGAGTGGTAGCTTCCCAAGCGGTATCGCTCCATTGAGTCGTCGCCTGCCACGCTTCGGGAGTCCAATAGGTTGTTGCTTCCCAGGCACTATTAATTTGAGTCTGTTGAAGATTAATTGCGGTCTCTTCAACGGCTGCCACTGCCAGCAAATCTGATGAAAATGGGAACAAACCACTAACCCAGTTTTTAGTTGCTTCCCAGGCACTGGCTGTCCACTCGGTGGTGGCATTCCAGGCATCACTTGTCCACTCAGTTGTAGCGTTCCAGGCATCACTTGTCCACTCTTTAGTCGCATTCCAAGCATCGCTTGTCCACTCTTTAGTCGCATTCCAAGCATCACTTGTCCACTGTTTGGTCGCTTCCCAAGCCTGATTTACCCACTCAGTCGTAGCAGTCCAAGCCGCCGTTGTCCAACTACTCACTGCATCCCAAGTGGCTTCTCCCCACTCTTTAACGGCATCCCAGGCGGCGGCTGACCATTCTTGGGCAGCGCTCCAAGCCGCTTGAATGGCTTCTTTGGCAAATTCGACAGTAAAATCAATACCATAGACGACCTCACCGATGGCTTGTCGATTTGCTTCAGTTGTTCCCCGAAAAGTTAACTGGCTTGCCAAGTATGCACCCGTTATTATCCCTACTGGGCCTAATATTGACGGCACCGATGCTACTATTAATTGAATGACGAAATAATCTGGATCGGGTAGGTAGGTAAAGAACGAACTACTGAGAGCATTGGTATTACCAATTGTATCTATCTTTAAATTAGCTGGTTTAGTTAATCCGCTCGACTCAACTTTTGGAATAATGACGGGATGAAGATGTGCATCAATTGGATTGGGAAATGAGGAGGAAATCAGCAATTGATTAGATAAAATATATTGTCCAGGAATATAACGAAATCCTGCCATACTCACTATGTCTATTGAGGTAACATAGTGAGTAACTTTCTCGGCACCTGCAAAACTATTAGCATCGGCAACTGAAATACCTGGAGCATTAAACGTTACAATATCTCCTAAAGCTCCTTGAGAAGAATAATCGGCTGCTACCCATTGAGTCAATGCGCCACCTAAACTGTGACCTGTAATATGTGGTTTAAAAGAGAGATTAGTATCCTGTGGCTGACTAGCTTCCTCAAGCCATTGATTGACATTTCCTCGATTGGCAGTAAATTGAGCGTAACCAATGCCATCGGGGTTAGCATCATCCCAGACATCTGTTTTTAATTGATCAGGTTGTGTTCCACGAATTGCCAAGACGGGAGCTTTTCCTTGATCGTAAATAGTCCCAGTGGCAAAAGTCCAAGAGGCATCTTGTGCTTGCAAGTCGTTAAGAGTTTCTAATACTTTCACATAAGCTGGTAAGTTTTCAAAACCCTGACCAAGAAATTTTTCTAAGTTTGCCAATAAGCGCTCTTTTTCTTGTTCACTATCCTTATTAATCTCTGCATTAACTGGATCACTAATTAAGACAAAGAAATTTTCATCTGAAGTTAATCCTGCTGCCTGAAAACCTGTGTTAGCATTATCGAAAAATTTATTAACTCGATACCCTAAATCTCCGTAAGACAAACTACTGTTAAAGTCAATATCTCGTCCTTCTGTCCAATCCCGATAAGCCGCATCTCTCGCAAAAATCTCAAAATTTGCGTTACCTCCGAAATTGACTGGTGTATCTCCCAATACAGTAATTTCAATTTCTTTTCTTGTTTCTCCTGGGGCAAAGGTTACTGTACCTGTGATAGGTCGATAGTCTATCCTGTCGTTACCAGTAACGCCATCTACGGCAGTCCCAACCAGGGTGAAATAACGAACAGTAGTTTTGACATCGCTAGCTTCTGAAAGAATGACGGGGAATTTGAGAGTTGCTGTTTGATTGCTGCCTCCCGTAACCGCAACATAGGCATCTTGAATGTTTAGCCCTGGTGCAAACGTTTCAACATCATAATTCCATGCCGTTCCTTCATCATCAGTGGCTACAATCACTTCCAACTGATTAGAATCGCCATTAGGAATTTGAACGGTTCCTGTCCTACTTCCTCTGGCAAATCCTGTTTCTAAAATATTTCTCCCTTCATAGCGAATGATGAAGTTATCTGGAATTGTAAAATGTTGATATCGAAAATTAGCGATTCCCCCACCAGTAGTATCTAACGTAATGACTTGATAACTACCTTCAAAGCCTCCACTATCGGACACTCTTCCCTGCTCAATCTGAACTACTTGACCATCTATAAATATCGTGGCTGAATCATTCTCTTGCTTTAAAGTTTGCAGTTCTGATTCAGGTAAAGGTATCCCTTGAGCCAGTGCAGCAAAAATCTGCCCTTCATCACCTGAAGAATCTGAGTCATTCAGCAGTCCATCTACAGAGTGACCAAACTCCTCTAGGATGATGCTCGTTACCGTTGAGAGTGTATTCTCACGGAGAAATGCCTCAGACAGATAAATCGTATTCGTCGCACTCGCGTACCCCCCATAAGCACTATTGAGCGTCGCAGCAGGGAGAATCTCAATCGAGGGTACGGTCAAATCCCCTTTTGCCCAATCCTGTGCCAGACTAAGGGCAGTCTCAGGCGCAAAACTGTCCCCAAACGCCAAGCGCATCCTGTCGATAAACTCAGAGCTAGTGGCGAATTGTCTGAGATATCGCCGTACCTCTTCTAGTCCTAGTAATAAAGTCTGGTTTAGGGAAAAGTCTTCTAGCCAGTTAGGAGTCCCAGAAATAGGATTAGTTGCCATAGTAATAATAAATTTGAACTGTCTAAATTTTTTGAAGAAGCTGCAATTTAAGGGTTGTCATTTACTAGTTTCAAGGGGTTAGGGAGACATAAGTTAAATCTGGACATTTGAATGTTTAGATACTTATTAGAAATCGAAGTGATTGTAGTGCAGTTTGCCCACTTTGAGCAGAATGAGTAGGTGTTCGAGTTGCTTAATAATTTTAGGTAAGAAATTTTAGGAAATCTATTTATAGAGTTCCCAAAAAACCAGTACAAATCATCTTATACTAAATCCGGTTTACATACCCCACTAACATTTTAAACAAAAGCTAACCAATGATAGTTAGTCAAATTTTTGATGTCTTCTTTCATTTCACCCAGAATATTACAACGTTTTACTAACAATTCTTCAATTTCATCAATTGTCTCAAAAGACTCATTAACTAAGGGTTCATCTATTAACGTCCAAA
>JBGTNM010000575.1:0-7304 GCA_041743025.1 Microcystaceae cyanobacterium | reverse complement strand
GATTAAACAAATTGGCAGAAGGGTAAAAATATCAGGCGCACAGTGGAAAAGTGAGAACGTTCCGAGCATTCTCTTTTTGCGCTGTTCCTACCTTAATGGGGTCTTATCTCGATGATGTTTTTACAAATGTGAGATGCACCCATTAATTATCCCATCTCATGAATCAGAAGCCTTGACAACTGTGCAGTTTGGGGTGCGAGTCACAAATCTTTCGGCAACGCCATATCGGTTTATTGTGTACGGTTTGCTACCAGAGTTTTTGGATAAAGATGGAAATATTATGAAGCAAGACGGAGGATGTAATAGGTCTCCTTATTTAGAGCCATCAGATTTTCTCCTAGTAACTCCTGGTAACAATGCGATTTACTGCTTAGAGGGAAAACTTTGTTTCTCAAATAATTCATCAAATTTAGCGGAACAATTTGGTTTCTCAAATAATTCATCAAATTTAGAGAATCGTAAATTAAGCTTAGGAGGACATGATAGCAAAGGATGTTGGTTTTGGGCATTAAGGTATCTTTATCCTCTCACATACGAGGTTCGTTTTACCTATCAACGCTCTCCGCAAAAAAACAGTAGAGTTCATTAATCGGGCATATCGTAGGGACAAACAATTACATACAGAATTCTTAGAATCATCTCAGGGACTTTGGCAAGGGACAGTATATACGCCTTGGGTAAAGTTTCATCTAATTGAACAGTCAAGAAAACGGCGACGAGGTAAGAAAAAACGGAAATAATTTAAAATTTTTTCTGTACCTGTTAGTTCCGGGCAATAATTGGGAACTCTATAGTTGTAACTCCCTGAATTAAGCCAGATACCATGCTATTGCCTTTGAAACGATATTTTTTAGCCTTTCTAGCCACTACCTCTTTAATTACACTAACAGAACGCTTAAGTTTCGCATTTGATATTACTTTTCCTTCTGTTTCTTAGATTAGGAAAGGGAACAGGAAACAGAAATGGGAAAAAATTTATTGTTGCAGGAGGTCTATTAACTCTCTTCTGTCACTCTAGGCAGAAGAGAGTTATCATAGCGAATAAATATTCTACCGCTTAATGAAGCCTCCTCCCCCAGGCGTTTCTATGACAAATACATCCCCTACTTTCATCTTGACTGTCGCGATACTGTCGAGGTTCTCAATCGTTCCATCTGGATGCTCTATCCAATTGCGTCCAACTTGTCCGGGTTCGCCTCCATTTAACCCAAAAGGGGGGACTAGACGATGGTTAGAAAGAATATTTGCTGTCATGGCTTCCTTGAATTTGATTCGGCGAATGACACCGTTTCCGCCGCAATATTGACCATTACCACCACTATCAGCACGAATACCAAAGCTTTCTACCATAACCGGATAGCGAGTTTCTAAAACTTCTGGGTCACTCAAGCGAGAATTGGTCATGTGAGTATGGACTGCATCAGTCCCATCAAAATTTATTCCTGCGCCAGAACCGCCACAAATCGTTTCATAATATTGATATTTTTCATTGCCAAATGTGAAATTATTCATCGTTCCCTGAGAAGCTGCCATCATTCCTAAAGCACCATATAACGCATCAACAATTACTTGGGATGTTTCCACATTTCCGGCTACAACGGCGGCAGGATAGGTAGGATTGAGCAGACAGCCTTCGGGAATAATAATTTTTAAAGGTTTTAGACAGCCTGCATTGAGAGGAATTTGATCGTTAACTAAGGTACGAAAGACATACAAGACAGCAGCTTGAGTAACAGCTTTAGGCGCATTAAAATTACTGCTAAGTTGTTTAGAAGTCCCTGTAAAATTAATAGTAGCACTACGAGTTTCACGGTTAATACTAACTTTGACTTGAATGTGTGCGCCATTGTCCATTTCATAGATAAATGCCCCATCTTTGAGAACTTCAATCGCTCGCCTTACCGATTCCTCCGCATTGTTTTGAACGAACTGCATATAAGCAGCTACGGTTTCCAGTCCGTATTGAGCAACCATTTTGCGGAGTTCTTGAACGCCTCTTTCGTTGGCAGCGATTTGTGCTTTAAAATCCGCCATATTTTGATCTAGATTACGAGCAGGATAGAGATTATTTGAGAGTAATTTTCGTATTTGTATCTCTCGAAAATTTCCTTCTTCAACCAAAAGAAAATTATCTAATAAAATGCCTTCTTCTTCAACTGTCGTGCTGTGGGGAGGCATTGAACCAGGAGTAATACCACCGATATCAGCTTGATGTCCGCGAGAAGCAACATAGAAAATAATTTGACTTCCTTGTTCATCAAAAACGGGAGTAATTGCCGTTACATCGGGTAAATGAGTTCCTCCATTGTAAGGATTGTTAGAAAGATAGACATCTCCTGCTTTTAAAACATCGCCTCTATCTTTAATTAAACTCTGCACACTTTCACTCATTGAACCCAAATGAACGGGAATATGAGGCGCATTAGCTACTAATAAGCCATCTTGATCGAAGATAGCACAGGAAAAATCTAACCGTTCTTTAATATTGACAGAAGTTGCCGTATTTTGCAGGACGATACCCATCTGTTCAGCAATGAATTGATAGAGATTTTTAAAGATTTCTAAGCGAATGAGATCGGGTTTTGATTCTAACATAATTAGCTTCTCTGTGTCTTTGTGTCTTTGTGGTTAATATAAATCTATACGTTCTAAAATGAGATGATTATACCGTGTCAAAATTGCTTGCCAATTAGGTTCAACAACAATTGTACCAATTTTTTCAACAATGATAGCAGTCCCGTTAATTTTATCTTGGGGTTGTAAATCTTCCCGCCGATAAACAGGAGTATCATGCCAAGTGTTAGCAGTAAAAATCTGTACGGTTTTAATCAATTTAGGAGGTATATTGATAGAACGGGTTCGGCTGATTAAGGGTTCTTCAGGTATATCCATCTTTTGAATCACTTCCACTGATACAGATTCAACAATTAAAGCTTTTTCTGATTGAATAAAACCGTAGCGAGACTGATGCTCAGCTTCAAATTCCTGTCGCATAATTGCTATATCATTGGTAAACTCAATCATTAACGTCGAATCAGTGTCTTGATATTTTAGATTTACTTTTTGCACTACTAATTCAGTATTAACTATTTCATTGGTATTGAGTTCTTGTCTCGCTTGTGTTTCTAACTGTTTCATTAATGATTGTAATTGAGGAATTAATGCTTGTTCTAGCGGTTGTTCAACTATCTTTTCTCGAATAGAGCTTACATCTGCCAAACCCATTCCATAAGCCGATAAAACACCAGCATAAGGATGAAGAAATATCGTTTTAATTCCTAAAGTATCGGCAATTAAACAGGCAACCTGTCCCCCTGCTCCTCCAAAACAACACAAGACATATTGAGTAATATCATACCCTCGTTGTAAGCTAATCTTTTTAATCGCATTTGCCATATTTTCGACTGCGATCGCTATAAATCCAGCCGCTATTTGTTCAGAAGTATGCACGTTGCTAGTTGCCGTTTTAATCTGCTCAGTTAATTGTGTAAATTGCTTAATTACACTCTTTTTATCTAAAGGTAAATCCCCGGAAACACCAAAAACATGAGGAAAATAGTCAGGCTGAATTTTGCCTAGCATGACATTAGCATCAGTAACCGTTAATTGCCCTTCCCTACGATAACAAGTAGGCCCAGGATTCGCTCCTGCTGATTCGGGGCCGACACGAAAAATATGACCATCAAAAAATAAAATTGAACCGCCTCCGGCAGCAACCGTATGAATATCTAACACCGGAACGCGCATTCTCACTCCTGCAATTTCTATTTCTGTTTGCCGTTCGTATTCCCCTTTGAAATGCGCGACATCGGTACTCGTTCCCCCCATATCAAAAGTGATAATTTTTTCAAATCCTGCTCTTAAACTCGTTTGGACTGCGCCGACAATTCCGCCAGCAGGGCCAGATAAAAGGCTATCTTTTCCTTGAAACTTTTTGGCATCAACTAACCCGCCATCCGATTTCATAAACAGTAATTTCACATTAGGTAACTGACTGGCAACTCGATTGACATAACGTCGAAGAATAGGAGTTAAATAAGCATCAACAACCGTTGTATCACCTCGACTAACGAGTTTCATTACGGGACTCACTTGATGAGATATTGAGATTTGAGAAAACCCAATTTGTTGAGCAATATTAGCGACTTGTTGCTCATGTTGAGGATAGCGGTAACTGTGCATCAAAACAATAGCACAACTGCGAATACCAGTATTATAAGCTAGTTGTAAATCTTCTGTCACTTGTTCAATATTAACAGGAATTAACTCATTGCCATTAGCATCAAATCGTTCTTCAACTTCAATAACCTGCTCGTAAAGCATGGGTGGTAAGATAATATGACGAGCAAAAATATCAGGTCGGTTTTGGTAGCCAATTCGTAAAGCATCTTTGAACCCTTTAGTAATTAATAAAACAACGCGATCGCCTTTTCTTTCTAACAATGAATTGGTTGCTACTGTCGTTCCCATTTTAACAACTTCGATTTCCTGGGTAGGAATGGGTTCATTTTTAGTAATTCCTAAAATATCTCGTATACCCTGAATGACTGCATCTTGATACTGTTCAGGGTTTTCTGACAGGAGTTTATAAATAATAATCCATTGCTGATTGTTGAAGGGAACAATCATAAAGCGATCGGGGTATTGAGATAGTTTCTCGACGTTGGATAAATTATCAGTAACAGCTACTAAATCAGTAAATGTACCGCCTCTGTCTGCAAAAACTTTTAACATGAGATTTTTTTTGGAGAGCTTTAACAAAGAGAATAAGATTACAATATGATATAGTGATTCTAAATTGTAATTAATTTTATATTAACCACAAAGGCACAAAGCAAAGAACACAAAACTGATGCTTAACTCTCTCGTTCAATCCGCCGTTTCAGCAACGCTTTCTGCTAACCAAAAACCCTCACCAGTACAAGTAATACAAGCTTTACTAGACGCTGAAAAAACGGTGAAGAAAACAAAACCTTGCTATACTTTTGCTCAATTGATTGGGACTTGGCGACTGTATTTTGTTACGGGAACGCAGAAAAAGCGACATCAACCAGGGATTACTCTAGGCAACGGGAAATATCTTCCCAGATGGCTAAATATTACGCTTAGATACGCGCTTATAGATCAAAATACTTTATCTCCTGACCAAGGACAAGTGGAGAACTGCGTACAATTTGCAGCAATTCAATTAATACTGAGTGGCCCTATCAAATTTTTGAGTCAAAAAAGCCTTCTTGTTTTTGATTTTACCAGAATGACGGTCAAATGGGGGCAGATTAATTTCTATTCTGGCTATATTCGAGGCGGAAAAAAAGCCGAGGAGAGTTTTTATCTAGACAACGTAAGTAAACAAGCCTTTTTTGCTTATTTTATCATTGAAACAACTGCGATCGCAGCTAGGGGTAAGGGAGGAGGATTAGCTTTGTGGGGACGAGTTGAAGAAGATGAGGAGCAAGTTAATTGACTATTTATCTATAATTCTTATATTAAACCAATTTTAGTCGATTTTGATGCGACTTGGTGCGGCCCTTGTCAATTATTAAAACCGCGTCCTCCAGGCTTTCACGACCAGCTTCCTTACTGATAACTGATATTATTCCCCATCCCCAATCAAAATAAATGGCGACCAATAATACGGATGTCTGTTGGTTTGACTTAATTTTGCTTTTTGTAGGGCTTCGGCTTTACTCATGCCTTGTTTAAGATTAGAATAGAATGGAATCATAATACCTGCATTTGTCGTGTCTTCTGCACTCCAAAGGCTAGCCATTACACTTTTTGCCCCTGCGCGTTCAAAGACAAAAGCAAGTCCAGGAATACCTTGTCCTTCGATATTAATCTCTTTAGCTGTTTGACAAGCACTGAGGATAATTAATTCTGTATTGGTCAATCCTAAAAGAGCAGCATCAGCAATAGGATATTGTTGGTTATTCGCAAAAAGAATCGTATTAGGTTGCATTCCTATCTCTTTACAAACTTCACTTTGAAAACAACCGTGAGTTCCTAAATGTAAAATTGAATATTTAAAAGCTTGATCTTTAAAAGTCTCAAGGGTAGCTTGTTGGTGTTTGTGGATTTCACTACCAGGAAAGTTTGCTTTGATGTAGTCGGCTTCTTTTTCTGCGCCCGCAAGTTCTTGATTCGTTGGTCGAGGATTGGATAACGCTAAGACATTTATAGATTTAGTGGAATTTTTGGCAGCGAGAGAACGGGTAGAAATACGAGTTAAATAGTGAATGGGATATTTTTCAATTAGGTATTTTTCAGTTATTCTGTCATTGAGGGTTTCAAAGGGAATATAACGAAATTTATCAGTTGCAATAATAGCAAGATGTTTGGGAGAAATGGCAGCTATTTCTGTCTCAATTGGCCGAATCAAAATATCATAAAGTTGTCTGCTAGTGACTTTGTAATCACTATCAAGTCGGCTTGCAATTTGTTCAGAATATTGAGTGAGGAGTTGATTAAAATCATCAGTTTTAATGTCGTCAATTGGAATTACTTTTAATTGTTCTGTCGTGAGGAGAAAAATCGCTAATTTATTCCTTAATACAACAGGTTGAATCACTAAAGTTCCTTGCGGGATATTATTTCTGAGTTGAGCGATATCATTAGGTGTGGTTTCAAAAAGTTCGGCGACTTCAGGATATTTCAGGGCAATATTTTCTGCTTTTTGGCTGGCTTTTTCTTGAAGCTCATTAATACGTTTAGCTAATTCAACTGAATATTTATCCTGTCGGTTATTCTCATCTTGTTGATTCCGTAGATAGACTAATTGTTGATCTAGCTCGTTCCATTGATTAATTTCTTGTTGTGCTTCTGGATTAGTAACTTTAGCATTAATCAGACGGGTATAGTCAGCAAGATCGGCAGTCGTGACGAGGTTTAGCCATTCAAAAGCTTCTTCTAGTTGGTTTTGTTGGATGAGTAAATCGGCGAGAGCGATCGCATTTCCTCTTTCTGCTTGTAAAAAAGCCTGTCGGTGTTCCCGCGACAAACTTCCACGCATTGCTAGAGTAATTTGAATTGCTTTTTTCAAATGCTCAATCGCTTCTGTGGGTTGATTCGTATCGCGGTAGACTGCACCAATATTACTGAGAGTAATGGCTTCTCCTGAACGATCATCAACTTCCTGACGAATGGACAGAGCTTGATTGTAATAGTTTAAAGCTTCTTGCGGTTGTCCGATTTTGTCATAGACTGCCCCAAGATTACTGAGAGTAGTAGCTTCTCCTGAGCGATCGCCTACTTCTCGACTAATGGGTAAAGCTTGGTTGTAGTATTTTAAGGCTTCTTGCGGTTGT
>JBGTNM010000574.1:0-31919 GCA_041743025.1 Microcystaceae cyanobacterium | reverse complement strand
ACGGCATCAAAGGTTGAAGCACCCAGCAACGACAACCCCTTTTCAACCCTTAATTGAGTGATCAACGCCTTACGGCATCAAAGGTTGAAGCACATAAATTAACCAACCTAAGAAGAGCTTAACCCCAGTGATCAACGCCTTACGGCATCAAAGGTTGAAGCACCCGATTCAAATAAAAAAACTCAGAAGGCGGTACACGGGTGATCAACGCCTTACGGCATCAAAGGTTGAAGCACGGTATTAGCCTACAAGTAGGTCAGGATAACACTTTGAGTGATCAACGCCTTACGGCATCAAAGGTTGAAGCACGTGTCAGAAACCACGCTCACTGTTGCGTTTAAATCTGTGATCAACGCCTTACGGCATCAAAGGTTGAAGCACTAAAGGTAATTGAGAGACAGTTTGATATTACGAATGTGATCAACGCCTTACGGCATCAAAGGTTGAAGCACTGACCATTCCTCAAAGAAGGCTTCAGATTTTGCAGGAGTGATCAACGCCTTACGGCATCAAAGGTTGAAGCACGATATTTTTTGGATTGACCACTAGCAAAAGTTACTTGGTGATCAACGCCTTACGGCATCAAAGGTTGAAGCACTGCGATCGCTGAAAGCTTTTACTGTATTGCTTTTCTATTCCATTTTACAAGCACCTCTCAAGCAATGACAAAAATTTAAGGATTTTCACTTTAAACGAAGTTTTTTCAGAGGCTAAAATCCTTATACAGCAAAGGTTTTGAGACTTTGCAAGCACCTCCGCCTCTGATAAAATCTACTCTAGCCCATACAGCAAAAGCCTTACAGACGTTTTAAGCAGTATTTTTGAGGCAACACTTAGAGGTGCTTGCATTTTTAGATCACCCGAAAACCCTTCTCATCCAGTAGCCAAGTATTAGGACGATTGTACTTGGGCAAGTCTCTCACACACTGTCCAGACAGACGAATTAGCAGCAAATCATCCTCCTTAGTCAGAATTTTCTCTAACTCCCAGCGAAGTTTTTCCCGCATTCGCAGACTCAGCCAACAGCGAAAAATGGAGTATTGGGTACGTTCTCCGTAACCTTCTAGCAGTTTATAGGCTTTGCGCCAGCGTTTGGGACAACGGATGTCATAGCAAACTAAGTACCAATTCTTCAGTTCTGCCATCACACCACCTCAGCGCACAATCAACTGACCAAATAACCCGCCTTCGCCTGACCACTCTTTTTCGAGCAATCGGACTTCTAGCTCTAATAAACGGCGGTAAGTCAAAGAATACCTCGTTACAGGATGCTTCCAAGACTCAGCTTTGCGCTGTTCATAGATATTGATGAATTTTCGCCGTCCCGTGTCACTCAGCCATACTTGCTGTCCTCGGACATCGAAATCAGCCGACTCATCCCACTGATGACGGTTAATAGAGGTAACAATCGGCATATCCACTAAAGGGACTCTGAAAACTTCCATCAAATCCAGTGCCAAGGGTGGGGCTTGGGTACGAGGTTGATGATAGAATCCCAAAGCGGGTTCGAGTCCTACAGTAAGAATGGCATTCATCACATCCTTAATCAGTAGAGAATAACCAAAGCTCAACAAAGCATTAAAACGATCCTTGGGA
Organism: Microcystaceae cyanobacterium; assembly: GCA_041743025.1. GTDB lineage: Bacteria > Cyanobacteriota > Cyanobacteriia > Cyanobacteriales > Microcystaceae > JBGTNM01. Next base: position 30,323 of record JBGTNM010000574.1, on the reverse strand, counting down.
GGACGGCGATTACGACCCGAAAATTTCAGTAAATCAGGCACATCTTGACCCAATACATTCGGTAATGCCCCAAAATAAAGAGCAGCTAAATTGCCTTCAATGCCCAATAACGAATCAAGGGACTGGATTTGAGGCACTCGTTTGAGAACCGCTTTCATTTGAGCGATCGCTTGCTCTAAATCCGCAGAATCTTGCTTAATCTTTTGTTTTCCGCGCATTAGGAACTTACGCTGTCCTTCGCCTCGACAAAGCACCAATTTTCGCGCTAATTCTAGGCAAAATTCCGGTTCAGTCAACGCTCGATACTGACGGATGCGCCGTTGAATACTCCCCGAACGGGTGTCAATACTGCCAACATAACGCCCTCCCCCTGAGACAAAGTGAATACCAACCTCTTTATAAGCCAGAAAATGGACAGCTTGGGTGGAAATTTGCGAAAAACTATGGAGAACCACTTGACTAACCTGCCCAATTGATATTTTTTCATCAGGTTCATTGCGTCGGCTAATTTTCAGTTGTTCTCCAGTACGTCCTACTCTAGTTCCAGGTTCCAGGATATGAATCACCTCTCGTTCGTCATCTTGAGGAAAGAGGCGAACCGGATGCCATTCTTGATTGTGAGCGAGTCTTGCCTCTTCCGGCAGACAAACTGAGGAAAGGGAACAACGAGCGCAAAGATGTTCATTATTCGTTACTGGAGGACGGTAAGGGGATTTTCTTAACTCCCGCGCTTGTTGAATTGCGTCTTTTACCCACTGTCTTCCCGCATTATCGAAGGGAACATGAACTAACACATTGTCGGCATGATAGCGAATTCTCCCTTCTTGAACCGTAATTCCGAGTGCTGCTTCAAGAAGACAACAATAAGCTAGGATTTGCAGCTTATCGCTCTCCCAGGCTTGGGGTTGTTTGTTATCATCTCGATAGCACTTTCCCCGTTTGTGTTCGTAGGGGATAGTTTGTCCATCTCGGAGGCGTAAAGCGTCAACCCGTCCCCGTAACCCCAAGATTTCGTCTTCCAGATAAAGATCAAGCCATTCTTCGTCTTCCTGTTTGTCAATTTCCTCATGAAGCCTTCGTCCAGCAAAAACGGCAGCATCTTGAGTATAGAGTTCTTCGACTTCTTCAAGGTAAAAGAGACGAGGACAGTAAGCGAAAGCATGGAGGGCGCAAACTCTGATAGTGTCTTGGATGGGTTCTGTCAGAATGTCAGTGTCTAGATCGATCGCTTGCATGGTAGTACGATTGTTTCCTTTAGTGTTGCTTTGCTACCAATCTAGCCAGTCAACCAGGCAAAAACGCTTCCGCCTTGAAAAGATTCAATCCGGTAAATAATCAGGATTCAGGGTATCTTCAGGGGTGAAGGGAGATTCACTGGGAAAAGCTTGTAAAGATAATCCCGTTTCATCAGACGCTAATTCTTTGCCATCTTGATAACATTCGACAAAAACTTCTTCGTAATAGCGTTTTAAACTGGGGCTTTTTTTAAAGGCTCTAAGCAGTCGTTTACGATGTTCTCTAATGGTAAATAACCAACTATTGGTGCGTTTATGGGGTTGATAGCGGTATTTAAGCAGGTGCATCAGCAAAATTCTGAGATTACTTTCCAACGCGTTCTTTTCAGTGTTGCTCATTCCCTGTAATTCTTCGATTAAGGCAGAAATATCAAGTTGATTGAATTGCCCTGCTTGTAACTGTTGAATAGTCTGTTCGAGCCACAGACAGTAATCTTGTTGATAGAGGGGAGTTAGGGGAGGAGATAATTGATGAGTCATGGCTAGGTGGGTAATGGGGATTCTGTTTTAATTTTAGGGTGAGCTTGGGGAGTTAATCGCCTGACGGCATCTGAGGGTTAGGAAGTCGCTATACTGTTACTGGTTCTCTAGGTGTCCAAGTCCAAGCGTTATCTGGTGGAGATATCGCTATCTTGGGTCAATAATCTCAATGAACTTCTCTAAAGATGGCGTACTATCGATTAGCGAAGATGAAACCTCAAAATCATAGCGTTGCCACCTTGTATGGTACGAACCCACATGATCTACCCAAATAGGTAGTTCAATCTGTCCTGTATTGCTAGGATTCAGCCAGTGCCATTTCCCTTCAATGCTATTTAACAAAGACACATCATTTACTGTGTCGTCACTTAAGCCAAGACAAACTAAACCTGTGCGAGTGATCTGTTCAGGTGATTGAATGGCTTCGACTAGACGTTGTTCAAGCGATCGCACTACTTGCCTTTTCTCACTACTGCTATCCACCCAGCAAATAAACTCGATATTACATAAAGTTTCAATAAAATCAGGAGCGTTACCTAATTTTAATTGCTTACTTGCTACGCCATATTTATATCGGCTAAGTTTGCGAAGTGTTGTGGCAATTTTGGGCTGTTGTTTGTAAGCAAAGGCTAACTTAACACCTACATGACAAGCTCTAAAGTATTCACCGACATAGGAAAGTAACATTCCATAGACGGTTGCAGGGGGTGGAAATGGATAGGTTTCTGCAAATGACCGTGCATAGGACTTACGAAAACTTGCATGAGGAACTTCAACATGGAGGGCAATCAAGCTACACCTCCCGTGGTTTTACGAGAACTAGAGGCAACCTCTGAATACTCCTGTCCAAAGGCAGTAATGCGGGTTCTTGCCTCATTTGCCGCAGCGATCACACCAGGTAATATCGTCACTCCCAATGCTTGCAATTTTTCCCCTTCTTTAGTCTTGGCAACGTCGCCACCGATAATTATTTCGGATGCGGGAATGTCCCCAGATTCAATACGATTGATTAGACGGGCGATCGTATAAGTACGTTCTTCCTCATCATGCTCAAAACAGTTTTGAATTTTAGAAGAATGAGCATTGGTTACGCGCAGCACAAGCGAAGCAGGCGAAAAATCATAGGCAAATCGGCTGTGATTGCCAGCAACTTGTGGTGGATCGATAATCGCTTCAATCAGACTGGCAATATGCTTTTTCTTCACAACATCACCGAGATTTAAACCGAATGAATATTGATATTCAGTTGTGTGCATTTCCGCGCTATACAGTGAAAGTTTACCTTTTACCTTTTCTCCCGAAACACAGTTAAAAGAAAGCTCTGCACGGTAGGGACGTAAACTCACAGCGCGGCCAATTGCTAGAGGACTTTGTCGCTTTGTCGTTGTGCCTTGTGGTTTCTCTTTTTTTTTCTTAGCTTTAGGTTCGTCAGATTCTTCGACCGTATCCACTTCTTCTTCTTGCTCTTTGGCTGCTGCTTGAGCATCCATAAAGCCCATCAAATCATCATCAATAAATACATCACCTTGGGGATTCCATTGTGTACGTTTTTCATCCTGATATTCCAACTTACCTGTCGAAGAATCATAGCTGCGGTTGACAGGTGCAGTCGCTTCAAGTTGAAAGCGATAACGAAGGGCAAAACGAATTGCCTCTGCTGATACACTTGTATGTACGTCATCTTGGTGAAAGACTTTCTGAAGTGTAGTGGTGTTGCCGATGTTGTCGCCTCGATTGTTCGCTGCCACAGCTTCATTGGTCAAAATTGTTCCGTAAAGATAATGTGTAGGCATCTTAGTTGTCTCCATTTTTGTTAGGTTCTTTGTTGGTTTTATCAGACTCGTAGCTTACAAGAGCAAATAGTAAAAGATTCTGTAAGCGATCAAAGTTTCTGCGATTGAAAATGAATGATCGAATAAGTTCAGAATCTTCTCGAATCGGTGCAAGAGATGCGCCTTTTGTAGCATCTGAGCAAAATTTCAGAAACCAATTTGCGGCAGCATCTGATGTTTTGAGTCTGAGGATTTCATTACGCATTTTTTCCTGACGAACCTCGACTAATCGACTAAAATCAAGGTTGTTATCTGTTGCTCTTTTACCCATTTGTCCCATTGTTATCTCCCAAGCCTTATGAAAAGCTCGAATGATAGAAATATCATCCTTATCTTTGATTGCTTCTGCCACTTTATGTAGCCCTCCTCGTCTAAATAGTAGATTGCGAAAATCTTTTTTCTCTGCCACTAATTCTTTGAAGTGGCTGCACCAATGTTGATTGGCAGCAAGGTTGGCAGCAATAAGTTCAGGAAGTGAAGTGTCAGGCACAGAAAAGCTTTTGCCGTCCTTCATTTTGATAAACTTACTTTTCCCTAGGTACTGTTTGGCAGCACGAAATACAGCTAGTTCCTCATAGTCACCTCCTACTTTGACACTAATACTGCGATTAATTTGGTTCTTGTCCCAAGCGACTTTACCCATTGCGATCGCCTGACATCCTTTGATGCTTCGCTCACGTTCAAGATCTTGGGCAGTCATATCTAGCAGAAAAGACAAAGCTGCATCTTCCGCACCACCAACAACACGACCAAGATAGTTATGAGTAAATCGCTCAAAGTTTTGACTTGTGCTAGAAATACGCTCCATTGCAAGAGCAAATTTTTTCAGATCGATGATATCTGGAACAACGATACAGGCTTGAGCTTTTTCCTTATAAGTACGAGGACGCAAGAGAAAAGTAGCACAGCCAACCATCAAAAATTGAAGCAATATGACTTCATCTACGGGGGCTTGTAGAGACTTTTTACCTGTCATAGCTCCTGGAATCATCGACTGTGGGATCGAAGCAATTTTAGGCAATTCGCCATTATTTGTACTTTTTTTTGGGTCGTCTAGTAAGCCTGTTCCCTGCGCTTTTTGATGAGCAAAGCTATTAATAGCCTTATAGGTGACAAGATGGCTTTCCTCGCTATCTGCCGATCTCAAAGAGTATTTGCGTGGGTCTTTCTCTCCTGGACGCATTTTATTATGCTGAAGAAAAGTTAGGCACAGTCCTTCGTGGATTGAGATGCGTAAATCAATAGCATCCTCTCTAATAAACTGTCCTGGTAAATCTATCAGCTTATCCTCTGTTAGCTTAAAAGAAGCATCAAGAATTCGTTTAAGTGCTTCTTGATCGGTAAAGTCTCCTGTCTTTTTAATAGTTACAAAATCGTGATCCCACTCAGGAAGAATCCCCTCTGGTGGAGATTTCCCCCATGACTTAATCGTTGCAGCTAAACCCCCTAAAGCAGCACGGTGATAGATCGTATAATTCGGATCGCTCAAGCGATAAGTTAAAGGAAAAATTGATTCTACAGCCATGATGCGCCTGTTCCCTCCTTTGTAGTTTCGTCATAGTCATAGGCAACACACTCTTTTGGCGCAATCCGAACTCCCGCGACTTTTTCCCATTTCAGAGCCTCTGGCTTCGCTGGAATAGCTACTTCATGCTTGCGTATCCACTTGGTAGAAGGTTGACCGAATTTGATACACCTCTTATAGTCCTTTTCCAAAATCACTGAAATGGTATAGCCTTCTTCACGAGTTGTACCTCGTATTGTTCGCCACACGCCCGAAAAGAAACAGGCTCTCTCCTCAGCTTTCTCATAGTCATACTCTTTCGGATCGCTAACTTCTAAGAACTTCTCTGCTAAGTCTCGCTGATTCAGAGAGCTATCTAAGTCCAGTAATTTCTGAACCCATACCAGAGAAGTAGCAATATCCACATCCTCATAAGGTTTATACGCATCGCCTTTGATATTGGGTAATGGGCAAATGAGAGCAGGTTTAGGATTGCCAGGATTATCTGGAGTAGCACGGCGGTTTAGCCTTCCCATTCGTTGAATCAACGCAGGAACAGGTGCAATATCAGTCACTAGCAAATCTGCCGATAAATCCAAACTCATTTCTGCAACTTGTGTAGAAACAAGAAGTGCTGCTTTCCCTTTTTCTTTAAAAGTGTCAATAACGCGACGATGGCGATCGCTACGATCTTTGTAACGTAATCGAGAATGATAGACGTTAACCGCAATATTAGGAAATTTAGCTTTTGCTTCTAGGTATCTTTGATTAGCCCAATCAACTTGATTTCTAACCCAGAGAACTTTTCCATTATTCTCTAGGCATTTTTCAACTTCACGCCACACTGTTGCTTCATCAATTTGTTCAACCGTATAGGGAATATCGTATCTAGGCAAAATTTCAAATTCCTTGAGTCCAGGAACGCGATTCAAATCAGATCTAATCGCTTGAATCGCTTTTAACCTTTCATCTGGTAATGAAGCAGTCATAAGCAACACAGGCAGCTTTGGGAAATTCTTCAAAAAGACCAGCAAATGACCGAACATCTGATCATCAAAAGCATGAATTTCATCAAAGACGATCGCAGACTGCATAATCGCAGGAAGGCTATAGATAGAGCGTCTAGCATTTACCATTAGTCCTAAAACTGTATCGGCAGTCGTAACAGTAAGTCTTGTACTCCATAAAGCAAGAGATTCGATTTGGTCTTGTTCGGCTCTAAGAGCTTCTTTTGCGGCTTCGGCAGTATCAGAGCTTTCTGCGTCCTCTTGAGTGGCAGTTTGAGCCATTGTTTGTAAATCGATAGAAGATCGAGAATGAGCAAGAGTGCTAGGAATGTCCGACTCTAGAGCATAATCCTTAAAATGTTCTGTCGTTGTTCCTGTGGTTGGCAAACAAAAGAAAAGGCGAAAATTTCGATCTGTAAGCTTTTCACACCATCTCCGCGCCCAAAGATACGCCGCAAGACTTTTGCCAGATCCGCAACCAGCTACGGCTAGAGTCAAATAAGAATTAGAGGAGGCTACTCGTTCTTGAAAATTTCTAAGTGTAAAACCAGGAGGAAAGCGGTTTAAGTCCCACTCCTTCGGTTTATCTTTAAACTCATCACTATTACGCCATGCCCAGATATGAATCAAGTTGGTTAAATCTTCAGGATTTAGCTTAATTGATAAATCTTGAGTGACAAAATCCGAAAGATCATAACTCTGATTCGCTTCACCTTCTTTCTTCGCAACTGCACTAGCTGCCACATCAGCCGCAATGCCGTAACCTTTTACTAAGGCAACGAATCGGCGCGATCGCTCATCGGCAAATTCTTCTTCCTCACATTCCGTAAATTCGTCTTTTAAATCATTCAAAGACTCAAGTGCAGGAATATCACATTCATCATCAGAGTTATAGCCAATCACAAGATTTCGAGCAAACTGCGGGGGCTTTCCTAACCCTAAATCTGCTGCCATCTCTTCTAAAATTGTCTGAAAGTCTAGGTTGTCCGATTGAGAAATATACAAAACAAGAGGTTGCACTTGATTTGGCTTAGTTCCTGCATCAAATTTGCGATGATGCCCCATTGCTCCCCAAATAGCAACTATTTTGAACTTACCCAGAGGTTTCAGCCATGACTGAAATTGCTCATCCAAGCAAGCGAGTAAACCTGAAATTGTTTCATGACGAATTAGTTGCTGTCCATCATGACTAGTCAGCATTTCTTGAAAATGGCTACTTGACTTGCCTAAATCCTCTAGCCATCCAACAGTCCGTAGAGTTCGATCAAAATCATTCCACTCACTTTCAATCTCAGCATTTCTTAAAGCGATACACCCCGAAATCCTTGCAAGGGCTTTACAAGCATCAGCAACATCTTGACTATGTTGAGTGAGTAGTGCATAATCAGGTGGTTCTGAAGATTCTTTAGAATTATAAGATTTAGCCAGTAAACGCTTCATAATCCCTCCTTCCAAGGAATAAACACTCCACATCCCATACGCCGTTTACCCCCAAGTCCAACCTGTTGCAGTAGCAGCGAATCTTCATCACTTAGGTTGCTAACTTCTAATCCAAACCCTACTACCGTAAATCGCTTTATTTTGATGGTTTTTCGGTCAGCTTCACCCTTAAGGGTTGGGATCATACTTATTTCATTGATACCAAACTTGCTTAACTGATGTTGTACTGCTTCTAGAAACGTCTCAGGTTCTTGATAACCCTTAATTACCACAATTCTCGCTTTGAGTTTTGACGCAGGTTGAAGCAGATAAATCTGGGGAATCCCCAAGCGAATCCTATGTTGACCAATGGTTAACGCCTTTCCTGCTAATTCATAAACGAGGGAAACTTGATCTAAGGGTAAGCGCATCCGAAAACGCGATCGCTCTCTTAAATAAATCTTTCCCTGCTTATCGGGTATCCCTGAAATTGTCTGAATACTCAATCCTTCAAGCTCATGGATCGTTTGATTCCAATAAGTTAACGCTGAGTACAGTCCATATCCATGATCCGCAGGTAAGGTTTCACCAATTACCGGAAAGCTCAAATCAACGTAGGGAGTAGCAGGATTACGGAGCGAAGTTTCTTCTTTCTCCAGTGTCAGCATAATTACCTCAATGGTCTACTTAATTAGTTTTCCCAATCTTCCCAACTTAATCCAATCACACGAGAAAATTCGGAAACATTGTACGTAACAAGGGTTAAATTGTTAGCGATCGCAATAGCAGCAATTTGTAGATCATTTGACCCTATTGGTGTACCTGCTTTGGCTAAAGTAGCGCGTAATCTTCCATAAACCAGTGCTGAAGAATCATCAAAGGGGAAGGAAATGAAACGATTGACAAATGCTTGCTGTCTGCTCAGGGTTTTTTGAGGGTTTTGGCTTTTCATCGCTCCATAAAATAATTCAGCTTTGACAACAGAACAAACTACAATATCGACTTCTGAAATAGTGGTTACTCGTTCAATAATTGACTCAGAAGTTTGGTTTAAAAACCGAATGCAGACATTGGTATCGAGTAGATAACAGATGGTTTATACCGCATTAACAATGATTAAATACTTCGCTTAAATCATCATCTAAGCGGTCATCAATCCCTTCTTTATCAAGAACGATAGGGTCATCAGCACAGCTTCCTGCCGTTCTCTTGATAAATTCCTGCCAATCTAATTGATTGAAATCTTCGGTATCAGAGGAATTTTGGGGAGATTGAACAGGTTGAAACATTACCGTAACTTCTACATCAGCTTCCTGTAGATTGACTGGAATATCGAGATGTAAGATGCCATCTTTGCCAACATGGGAGCGTAATTTGATACTTTCCATAAAATTACTCCAAATTTTGAGAAAATTGTTATGTAAGGATGCCTGTATTTCTCGCGATTATTTGGGGAATGCTAAGGATGGAAACTCAAATGCTTTAGTTTTCCCCATCGGTAGCGATTTATGGACTTCCCTCAACGCTCGTCTAAAAGCTCAACTCCTCCCGAGTACAACTTCCCCGATTTTTCCCGTCACGGCTATTGCATTCAAAAAATCTTGGGGAGAAACAGCACGGGCGGACGAGTCACCTACCTAGCGATGCAACTGGCGAGCCAACAACTAGTCGTCATCAAACAATATCAATTTGCTCAACCGGGGTCAAGTTGGGTGGGCTATCGGGCCTATCACTCAGAAATTCGGGTCTTGCGATCGCTTTACTCTAACAACATCCCCCGCTACATCGATTCGTTTGAAACGTCAAACGGGTTTTGCTTGGTACAAGAGTACAAACGCGCCCCCTCCCTAGCACAGGCTCGCTCCTTTACTCCTCAAGAAGTCAAGCAAATTGCCATCGCTATTTTAGAAATCCTCGCTTACCTACAAAAGCAAACGCCTGTCGTGATTCATGGAGATCTCAAACCAGAGAATATTCTCGTTGATGAGTCGGAGTCGATTAAAGCTTACCTGATCGATTTTGGTTTTGCTCGCATGGGCAGTGGCGACGTGGCCCTCAGTAATGTCGTTAAGGGAACAGTCGGATTCATGCCGCCAGAGGAGATGTTCAACCGTCAGTTGACCAAAGCGTCCGATCTCTACAGTTTGGGGGCGACTTTGATCTGCTTGCTAGTCAATATCAAATCGAGCGAAATCAGCCGCTTAATTGATGAAAAAACCTACCGCCTCAACTTCAAGCATCACCTGCCACCGCTCCACTTTCAGTTTGTTCTCTGGTTAGAGAAGATGGTCGAACCTAGCACTAGCAATCGCTTTCCTAATGCCCTCACTGCGCTTAAAGAACTCCAACCCACGCCTGTGCTTGGCGGTTCGCCTTTTGACTGGCTCTCAAGAGCGGGCAAATCACCCAAAGCCATGCTGAGTAGCTTGGGGGCGATCGCGGTCATGAGCACTGCGGGACTAGGGGGTTATACTTATTGGCAAGGGCGAGAAATGCGACAACTGCTCCAAACCAACGTCTGTCAAAACTGCAATCTTCGCAATGCCGACCTAGCGCAAGCGCAACTTACTGGGGCGAATTTGGCCGGTGCTAACCTGGCAGGAGCCTACTTAAAAGATTCTAACTTAACTCAGGCTAACCTGAGCGGGGCTAACCTCACCCATGCCAACCTCAAAGGCGTTGACCTGACGGGGGCGAACTTAGAGAACGCGACCTTGCAGAATGCAGTGCTCGTGAGTGCTAATTTAGAAGGCACCAACTTAGAAGGCGCCAATCTCGAAGATGCCACCCTAGATGATGCCAACTTAGCCGATGCCAATCTCAAGTATGCCAACCTCTTAGATGCCAAATTCAAGTTTACTAGACTTATTAGAGCTAATTTAGAAGGAGCCAACTTTAGCGGGACAAATTTAGAAGGGGCAAATCTCAAAGATGCCATCATGCCTGACGGGAAAAAGTATCGGTGAAAAATTGCCCATCAACGGTTACAATTTTCCGCTTCCCTGTTCGTTGAAGCTGGTTTCTAGAGCTTCCTTCAATTGATTTGAGGGTTGGTTGAGATCGACTAGTGCTAACAAACCTGATGCAATTAAGCCGCTTGCTCGTTCGTCAGTCACGTTTCCCAGGATTGCCGCCGCTAAGCGATCTGCCGTGCGACCGCTTCCGTCCAAAATTAGCGTTCTTCGTCCTTCTTTAACACTGTAGGCTACGTCCTGCCAAGTAATTTCTCCGCCATTAAGCACCAACGTTATTGAGGGGTAATTCCCGGCAATCAGGCTGGAAACTCTGGCTAGCCAGGGCGATTCATCGCCCCAATTGTTACCAGGGACGAGAATAAAATGGCTGTGGTGAGGAGCAAGCGGGGTAGCGTCCTCTTTAGCACTTGGCCAATGAGCTAGATTCACCGTGCCGCTTGCTGCTACGCCGACGAGCGGAAATGTGCCCCCAATGGCTGCTCTGGCTTCACCGATCAGCCGCATGATACCGGCATCGGTTCCCCCATCGACGACAACGAGCTTCAATTGCTCGGCTAGGGGGGCAATGATCGTGTTGAAGATGTCTTGCAGGCGATGGTAACTTTCAAGACTGATTTGGCTGGCTCCTCCTACCAAGACCAAAACCGGACAGTACTCAGGCAGTCCAAGCTGCCGCAAAGCTGGCAATAGCTCAGAAAACTGACTCACCTCAATTAAGGCAGCCTCATGTCCATCCGTGAAGGTATGTAGGCGGGGTGCATTCATGCATCGAGCTTTACAAAGTGTTTTTTTGTATAGAGCAATGATAGCGTTAAGATTGAATGGTTTAAGAAATTTCCATCAGTCCTTCACTCACTAATACCGACGCTCCCCCAACGCGAATGGCAGCGAATTCGCCGTTAATTTTCTCGGTTTCTACTTGTAAAATGCTAGGCCGTCCCATTTCAAACCCTTGTTCGACTTGCCAATGCAATGTACCCTCCTGACAGGCATGGCGAATCCCTAAATAGCCTGCTAAAGCAGTTGCGGCGGCTCCTGTGGCGGGATCTTCTCGGATGCCCATCGCCGGCGCAAACATCCGAGAACGCACGTCTGAGCCTTCCTGTTCGGGGTCGAAACAAAACGGGTAAATGGCAGATGCCCAAGCATTCGCTAAAATAGATTGCCAGCGATCGCGGTTAAATTCAATGTCTGCCAAAGCTTGTCGGTTGCCCAGAGGAACAAACAAAAAGGGAACGCCACAAGAAACCGCTTGCGGTGCGTAATCTCCGCTCAACAGATCTTCAGACTTTAATCCTAGCATCGCCGCTAAATCGGCAATAGATGGGACATCGCTACTAAATTCTGGCATTTTTGCCGCCGAAAGTTCAGTATACATGGGCTTTCCCGCTATGGAACGGATTTTGACCGGAACAGTGCCGACACCTTCCTCGAAAATGAGGGTGATTTCTGCTTGTTTAAGTGGAATTTCGCCGATGGCACTCAGAACGTAAGCTGTCCCGACGGTGGGATGTCCGGCGAAAGGGAGTTCTGTTGCTGGGGTAAAGATGCGTAGTTGCCGCGTTCCTTGTGGCGTTAGCGGAGGAAGCACAAACACCGTTTCTGATAGATTGAACTCTGCTGCCACTTGCTGCATTTGCTGGGGAGTCAATCCGGTGGCATGGGGAAAAACGGCTAGAGGATTGCCACCAAAAAGGCGATCGCTAAAAACATCGGCGGTGTAGAATCGGTAGCGCATTTAGTTATCAGTTTTTTGCTCTATCATCTCTGACGCGGGAGCAGATGTTATACTAACGCCACGATATTTGAGCGGCTTTTTCTCTGAAGGCATGATTTGCCCAAAAGAAGGGATTTTTAAGGGTGAAACGCGATATTTACCGTTTATTTCTTCGTTTTCCGAAGGGACTAACGGTTGGCTTTGGGGATAGTTCACCCCCCGATAGATACGGAGGTTGGTGGTGTCGGCGCGATCGCGTTTCGTCTCTTTTTTAGGCGTTTTTGCCGTTGCCACCGAGGATATTTCCTCTATTATTTCTAATTCGGCTCTTGTTTTTAACCAAAGCAGTCTAGCAGCTATCACCCCTATCAGAAGAATGATCACCTGAAATTCCCAAGGAGCCATCACCAAACTCACCAATAAACTGACGATACTGACAGTCCCCATCAGCATAGCTATGTCTTCGTCAGATTTTTGAGCAATGTAAACCGCAACTAGGGCACTCAGCAAGGGAACCAGGAAAAGCAAATGCATAGTCTTTCCCAACTTAAAAAATCTATTTCCAGCATATTATAAATTTCATTATTGTAATGGTTATTTCGCTACCGTTTCTTCACCAAGGCTTGAAAAACATTTCTTGGGTCATAATATAAAGTGGGATGGATCTCAAGGAAAGTACGCTTATGACTCTCAATCCTGCTATCATGCAATCAGTGGAACAACTGGGCTACCGCGTTACAGTGGGTGATGTATCCGCGCAAGCAGGACTAGAAATCAATTTAGCACAGCAGGGGTTGCTTGCTCTGGCATCTGAGGCAGGAGGACACCTACAAGTCGCTGACTCTGGCGAAATTGTTTATTTGTTTCCCCAAAATTTTCGCGGCATTTTACGCAACAAGTACTTGCAATTGCGTTTAAAGGAATGGTGGGAAAGCATTTGGAAAGTTTTGTTTTATCTTATTCGCATTTCTTTTGGCATTATTTTATTTGCTTCAATTTTGTTAATGATGGTAGCGATCGCGATTATTGTCATCGCCATCAGTTCCAGTCGTGGTGACGGCGACTCTCGTGATAGTGGGGGAGATGGGGGTATTGTTTTCTTTCCCAATTTTTCGAGTTTATTTTGGATTTTTTACCCCAATTACGATGACAACCGCTACGAATCTCCAAATCGACAAACCCCGCGTGGCGATCGCTCTAGAAGTCAGATGAATTTTCTAGAAGCCATCTTTTCATTTCTGTTTGGTGATGGCAACCCCAATTACGATTTAGAAGAACGTCGCTGGCAGGAAATTGGCACAGTTATTCGCAACAATCGGGGAGCCGTCATCGCTCAACAAATTGCACCCTATTTAGATAATGTAACGCGCTCCAATCAGGAAAGCGAAGATTATATCTTGCCAGTGTTAGCAAGGTTCAATGGCTATCCTCAAGTCTCGCCTCAAGGAGAAATTATCTATTATTTTCCTGAGCTACAAGTGACTGTCCAAAAATCTACCAAGCGTTCAATTGCTTCTTTTTTGCGAGAAAAGCTCTATCAGTTCAGTCAAGCAAGTAGCGGTCAAGTTTTATTGGCAATTGGCTTAGGAGCCTTTAATTTTATCTTAGCTCTGGTTCTGGGATCGCTTTTAAAAGAACCTGAAATTGTCAGTCAGCTAGGCGGATTAGTTGCCTTTGTCAATTCAATTTACTGGGTGTTGTTGGGGTATGCTAGTGCATTTCTGGGCATTCCTTTTATTCGCTATTTTTGGGTACAGTGGCGCAATAGTAATATTGAATCTCGCAATGTTCAAAAACAGGCTAGGGCAGAAGTGCTGGATAGTGCCGATAATATTTTATGTCAAAAAATTGACTACGCTCGCCAGTTTGCTGCTCAAACAGTCATTACCGATGCCGATATTACCTATTCAACTGAGAAAGATTTATTAGAACAAGATATTGAGCGTTCTGATAAAATCGACCAAGAATGGCAGCGTCGGTTAGACTCAAAATAATTACTTTAACTTTATTTGAGCTAATGGCAAATTATCACGTTATTTATGACGGTGAGTGTAACTTGTGTTCGACGTTTACTCAACTGTTAGCAACCTTCGATGGCGGACGAATTTTTGATTACATTCCCATGCAAGATATAGCAACTTTGCAACAATTTGACATCGTGTCCAAAGATTGTGAAATGGGCATGATTTTAATTGAGGCAAAGTCTCCTCAAAATCGCTGGCAAGGAAGTGATGCCGCCGAAGAAATTGTACGACTTTTGCCGAGTGGAAAGGCTTTAATTGCTGCCTATCGAAGCTTGCCGGGAGTTAAGTGGTTGGGTGATAAAACCTATGAACAAGTTCGAGACAACCGCTATCAATGGTTTGGCAAGCGAGACAAAACCTATCAGTCAGCTTATCCGTTTGGCTGCCAAAACGCACCTTTAGACGCGAATAAATGATTTTATTAGGAAAAACGGTAAGAAAAACGCGATATTTAGGAGTAACTCATGAACGAACAAGAGAACTTAGCGTCAGGCACACACCTCACCGCTACCCAAGAGTCTCAATGCCTTCTCTGGGAAAAACACGTAGAATGTGAGTTTGCCACACACAACACTGAAGACACCCTAGCAACGATGGTTGAGGATGCCTACGTCAACCACATTCCCGTGTTAACTGGGGGGGTTGGAAAAGACGCACTGCAAGAATTCTACTCCCAACGCTTCATTCCCAAAATGCCTCCCGATGCTGATATCCTACCTGTCGTAGGCATTGAAAGCGCCCGCAAAGTCCTCGATCCCCGTTTACCCTCGAACGCGCTGATTGATCGCGCCGACCAGAGTAAGCTAATTTTCAGCTAAACATGACGAATGGCTATAGTACTTCTTTTAATTCTAAATGCTGTTCTACTTCCTCGCGAGTCAACCAAGCCGATCGCATCTCTCCTTTCGCATACAATGACAATTGATCCCCTACATGAGAAGAATTCGGTTAAGCCAGAACCCGCATGGCTTCGTCGAAAAACACCTCTTAATAATTGTTCACAATTTTTTGTAAGCTTTATATGCTACAGTCTACAAGTCTAGATACGCGAGAGAAGAGATAGTCTCGGCCATCTCGCTCGCAACTGTTCGCGCCAAAGTCTTTCCGCTACCGGGAGGTGTCCTTTGGGAGCCTCTAAGCTAAAAGTAACATCTCTGTAGTCGTCTATCCACTCGTTATTCACACGCCATCCTACAGCATCTCCAAACTGATTCCAGACTTCCTTATTATACTTTATCTTCCCGCCTAAGCTTTGGTAAATTTCTTTTTGGACACTAAAGCCAAATTTTCCCTTGCCGTAGTGTACCCAGAGTTTATCAATTGTCCTTAAATCCTCGCAGGGAAAGTCATAAATATCACTGTTCCTTAACCATCCCTCTTTTTCTCTATTGGCTACTTTTAACATCACCTTTTCTGTTTCTTTATCCGCTTCTTTCCATTTTCCTGCTGCTAGTAAATCCCGTAGTTCTGTATAGTTAACTCCTCTTTCGCTTTTGAGTTCAATTTCCTTTGTTTGTATCGGTTGAGATAGAGAAATTTTAGTCTCCTCATGATCTGAAACAATATTTGAGGGAACGTTTTCTTGAATGCTAGCTGTTACCTCTGCCTCAATTTTTATAATATCTTCATCTCGCAACTTAAAATAGTCTTGTAGTTTCTTTAATTCATTTCGCTCTTTTGTTTGCAACTTATTACCGCTTTTTTGCAACAAATTGATAAAAGTCTGTTGGTAATGATTTAACTTAGCCTGATACTGCTCAATTGGTTCTAATACTGCCTTTTTTACTACTTCTGCTTCTTCATAAGTCAATCCTAACTGCTGCTGCAAATCCTGTAAAATAAACGTTTCTACATCGGAAATTTCACCATCGGCAGCGAATTCTTCTACTTTTTGACGGTATTGTTGAAGTGCTATTTTTTTGCTTTCGGTGATTCTCTGTTCCTGTCGCTTTTGAATTAATTGATTGGCAACGGCGCGAATCCCTTGAGTAATATTATGATAGGCATCGTCTCGACTTTTCCAAGAATCCACAGGATCGGCATTTTTAGGTAAAAATTGCAACTTTCCAAAGACTGCGCCACTCCAATCTACCCGACGCAGAATAATCGGAATAACGACGGCATTGCCTGCTTCATGGCGCTGCATCGATATTTTAACTTCGACATCCCAACAATAGTTAGAGGCGATGAAATCAGAACTAATGAGCAGGAGAATGATATCGGCAGTCTGTAAATTTTCGTCAATTTGGTGATCCCATTCCTCGCCAGGAAGAATCTTGCGATCATGCCAGCCAGAAATTACCCTCTGACGTTCTAAAATTCTGAGATGATTGGCGAGTTCATCGCGAAAAGTTTCATCTTTGTGAGAATAGGAAAAGAAAACCGTTACTGCTTGTGCTGTCATTTTGCTGCCGAAGATGTAATTTTATAAACGGGGGATAAA
The DNA here is from genome assembly GCA_041743025.1 of Microcystaceae cyanobacterium. GTDB lineage: Bacteria > Cyanobacteriota > Cyanobacteriia > Cyanobacteriales > Microcystaceae > JBGTNM01. The sequence continues at coordinate 13,627 of JBGTNM010000574.1, read as the reverse complement.
CATATTATTTTTGCGGGCGATCGCTATATTGTTTCAGTAATTGAGCAAAATTACTCAAATCTTCAATCGATTTAGGTGCTGGAAAAACAGGTTTATCAGACTCTTGGTTTAATCTATCCATATAAGCATAAAAGGCTTGTTCATCATCTCGGTGTTCGAGAATATACTGACGTAACTCTTTACGGTTCATGGCTTCAAAATTGGGAGTCATATTTCTAATCTCCAATTCCCATCCGGGAAAATTGATTAAATCATTCGTGAACAGTAGCATAGGCTCTTGCCTGTGACAAACTAGAAGCTTGTGTTACTGAGAACTGCTATAGTACCTCTTTTAATTCTAAATGCTGCTCTACCTCCTCGCGAGTCAACCAAGCCGATCGCATCTCTCCTTTCGCATACAATGACAATTGATCCCCCACATGAGAAGAATTCGGTTGTGTCGCATTGCCATAAACCGTTAAAACTTTAGCTTGAATCGGATTAGAAAATTCGACTGCCGCGATAAAACTATCTCCAAAAACGGCTTTAAAACGTTCATCTGGAGTAGATTCTAAATTGAGAACTCGAAAACTGCCTAATTTACCTGGTCCACCACTTGCCGCTAATGTTTCCTTCCCATAGCTCAGCTTTACAACTTCTCCCCAAGGAACATCCAACGTACCATAAAGGAGGTTAACTTGAGCAGCAACCCCTTCTAAAACCGCGAGTGCCGTATTAATATCAGCTAAACCAGAGGGAGTCGTCAGAGGATTAGCTGCATCCCAGGGTTTTGAGAAAATTTCCTTAGATTCTAAAGTTAATGCCCAAAGATAAAATAAAACTGCGCCGCGACTGTTAGTATTAGTTTGCCTATCCCATTTAGCAAGTACCTCTGCCGCTTCAATACCGATGGGATTTGCTAACGCTTTCGCCGTCGGAATTAATATCTCTAAAATACGATCAGCCATTTCTAAGCGTGAGGAAAACTTCTTCTCGATAACGTCTTCTAACGTCAGTTTTTCAGCATCTTTAAGCAATTTAATTGATCGCTGCGATCGCAGGATATCTGAGGCATACGCTAACGAAGGCGGTGCAAGATAAGGGGGATAATCCTCTGCTTTGAGAACGGGAGGAAAGGTACTCGTCCAAGGAGGATCATTACTATTTTGTAGCCAGCCTGTCGGCGGGTTCAACAAGCGAGGTAACTTGTCATAAGGCAGGTAGTCTTGCCAGAGGGTTGCCGCCGTGTCTCCTGGAATCTTGCCTCGCCAATACTGCCAATCTCCCGTCGAACGCAAGGGAACCAAACCGTTATAAATGTAGAAATTTTGACCCTGGCGATCGCTATAGAGGATATTAAATAAAGGAATCTGGAGTTGTTTGAGTGCCGTTTCAAATTCGCTTAAATTCTTTGCCTGTGCCATCTGCCAGAATTGCTCAAATCCTCTCGGACGGTCTAATCCAGCAACTCGCAGGGCGTAGGCGCGATCGCTATCTTGTGCTACAATAGGCCCGTGAATAGACTGTTGCACACTAAAAGCTAATTCGATAAATTTTCCATCTGATTGCCGAATTTTTAAGCGTTTCGTTTGACTTTCAAAGCTTTTTATCTGCTGATCCCAAACGTATCCCCCCGCTTGTAAGGTTAGTTCGTAAATATCAGCACCGTCTAGGGGATTGACGGTAACTGTCCAGCCTAAATTTTGATTAAAAGCGATCGCCAATACAGGCATTCCCACCAAGGTTGCACCGTAAACGTCCATACCAGGCGCATTTAGATGTGCTTCATACCATAAATAGAAGTCTGACCAAGGTAAATGGGGATTAGCTAGTAATATTGCCTTGCCATTGGCTGATTTTGTGCCAGAAATCGCCCAACCATTCGATCCCTCTCCTAACGATGTATTTTGTAAAGCAGCAATCTGTTTAGGGTTGGTGAGAAAATGAAAGTGAATAACTCGTTGGTAATGCGCTAGCACGTCTGCACCCGTCACCGGTAAAACGACTTTCACCGCTTCATCAATTTCTGTCTGGTGTTTTGCTGCATATTCATTGATTCCTTGAGCAAAAGCAGCTAAATATTGTTTAATTTTGGGACTTTGCGCGTCGTACCACTGTTTTGCTCTTTCGGGTATCCCCATTGTCGCGACATACTGATCGGAAGTCAGATAGTCAATGCCCCAATATTCGGCAGCTTTTCCCCTTGCCTGTCCGTACAGACGCAAAATTAAATTGCCGTGACTTTTAGCCTGCGCCCAACCCAATCCTTGAAACAGACGTTGTGCGTCGCTACCATAAATGTGTGGGACTCCCCAACTATCCCAGAGAATTTCTGTTTGAGGTGTAGTTGCGATCGCTATATTGAATGCCATAACAATAGCTAAGACAACACTCCACAAAATTGCCCAAAATCTGACCATTATTTCCTATTGCTGTAGGGGCATAATATTATTCATTAATCTCATCAGGATTAATCCCCATTTCCCGCAAACGAGTCGCTAAAAGTTCGGCGCGTTGTTCGGCGGTTTCAGCGCGTTGTTCGGCGGTTTCAGCCAGTTGTTCGGCGGTTTCGGCACGTTTTTTGGCTATTTCGGCGATTTGCTGGGCGGCTTCTTCTGGCAAGGGAACTAAATGTCCTTCCCTGTCATAAAATCTTAACCAGATGGCTGTTTCTTTTTGAATTACACCTTCCCAAGTGCCTAAATAGAGGTCTAAACTATCTGATAGTAGCCATCCTCGCTCATTAGCGACGATTTCTTGATAGGTTTGATGTTCATTTAATCGCCATCCTTGTAGCGAATTGGGGTCAAAGGGATCAAAAATATAATATTCTCTGGTTTTGAATGTTTGCTCATAAAGGGTTTTCTTTTCAGTTTGATCAATCTGGGCGGTCGTAGGAGACATTAATTCGACAATTACATCAGGATAACGCCCATTTTCTTGCCAAACGACCCACGCTTGTCTTGTCCAACTGCCATCAATATTAAGGGTAACAAAAAAATCTGGCCCCCTAAAATCTCGATTCATGACTTGGGTAGTGCTGTAGTAAACAAACATATTACCGCCTGCAAAAAAGTCTTGACGGTGAGTCAATGCCTGATTGACTGAACGAATCAAAACATTCATAGCAGTGCGGTGGCGATTACTTTCCAACGGTTCTCCGTCATCATAAATGAGATTTTCTGGGGGTAATTTAAGAGAGGGAGTGAGGGTTTCCATAATAAGCTTCAAGCCTTTAAGTTAAAGCCCTTTCTATTTTACAATTATCGATACAAAATAGAGTAAGTCTAGATTAATCTGCCCATTTTCGCAATAAATTAGCATGAGTTTTAGCCAACAAGTCAAATTCGATGCTTTTTCCCGCTTTAACAAACAAAGATCGCTTTACCGTATCGATGTCAAACAAAATCTCTCGCTTAGCAGGATCGCGCACTAAACTCTGAATCCATCCCACTGCTACCAGTCTTACGCCTTCGGTGACGGTTTCAACGCGATGCAAAAAGGAAGACGGATAAATCAATAACGAACCCGCTTGCAGTTTGTAGCTACGTTCCCCATCGGCACATTCGATCGCCAATTCTCCCCCACCGTAGCACTCAGGAGGACTGAGAAACAAGGTAAAAGAGACATCAGACCGCCAAAACTGACTACCTCCCATTAAAGCATTGTCAATGTGGTTGCCGTAGGACATACCGATTTCGTAGCGACTAAATAACAGCGAGTGAATGAATTTGGGTTGAACGGCAGCACTCAATAAAGGATGCTTTAAGAGAGATGTCGTCACGATTTTCTGCAATTCTTGGGCGAGTTTACTATTTCTTTCTAATTGAGTATTGTGCTTAACCTGTTTGGCGTGCCATCCTGCTGTTAGCTGTCCATCAATAAAACTCGCTTGGGAGAGTTTGTCAAGCATAAAAGCCAGTTCATCTGAGGCGATCGCGTGATCAATTGTCAGTATCATAGGAGGATATACGGTTTACAAGCCTATCTACTGCTATTTCTGGCTATTTTTATGATAAAGTTACTCTAGCAACTTCAAGCCACTTATCCTTACAATAAGACCTTTGAACCCTTTTTTAGAGGAGTCTCTAACTATGAATTCCAAAAAAGCGATCGCTTTATTGCTCTCTCTCGGAATAGTCGCCATCTTAGGCGCGTGTGGTGGACAACAAGGCGGAGAGACACCTACTTCGCCAGAATCCCCCGCAGAATCCCCCGTAGAACCGCCTGCTTCCCCCTAGTGAAAGCCTAAAATAGTTACTATCCTTTTTTCTTGGAGAAATCAGAGCATGAATTCTAAACAAGCGATTGCTTTATTCCTCTCGCTGGGGTTAACAACCACCCTAGTCGCTTGCGCTGGTGGAGAAAGAGACGGAGACGGAGATGAGCAAGCACCCGTCCAAGAACAACCTACATCCCCCCAAGGCGGTGAAGGCGGCGAAAGCTAAGTTTCTCTGCTGAAGTTTCCTTTGATCAACGGGATTGTCTTTGAAAGCTGATAAAACCTAATAGGCGAACTTGTTTCGCCTCAATCAGCTTTCAATGTACCTTCTCAACCTAAAAAACTATCGATCGCTGACTTTGACTTCAATCGCTTTGTAAAGTGGCGTTCTCAATTTTAGCAGCAAAATTAAGCCCAGTAAGTGAATTGACCAATGAGCGATAACCAATCCCCACATCAAGCAGGCTACAGCACTGGCGATCGCTAACACTTTAAAAATATCATTTTCGGTACGCTGATACAAAAGTCCACTCCCGATAGAGGTGACTAAAAGCAAAACGGGGAAAGCCGAGAGCAACATAACGATTACCTGTGGGTTGCTGGGTCGGGCACAACAACGATAAAACCAAATCTAGGAAAGCGCATTCAACTACTTTTAACGTTAGCATTATTCCGACTGAACACAAGTCATCTAGGTAACTAAACTGAGATTTCGCAAAAAATCTTTGCATAACTTTGCATTAAAACTCAATGGTTGATTAAGCCAAAAATTCCACCAGCCAGTTTTTGAGATGAAGCGTCGCCCGACAATCATCTTCGTTATAGCGCAGAATTGAATCAAGCAACGTGCGATCGCCTGTCTTCATCCACTGATCGTACCAGCAAACGCATTGATCCCCACCCGCGCCGTGTTCACGCCAATAAAACCCCAGCCAGTTAGCCAGCGATTTTAAAGAATAACTTTCAACCGGTAAAATGGCGGAAGCCGTCACCCATTGATGCAAGTCAACGCAGCGTATGAGCAGAGATTCGACCAGCGATCGCGGCGTACTATACAATTGAGCCAATCGCTTAATTGTTTCTCGTTCGTATTCCGAAAAGTGAAAAATGGGAGCCGTTGGATAACGAGTCATGAGCGCCACAAATTCCTGCCAAATTTTCCCTTCATCTTCCGGCGTTTGCGCTAAAAAAGGGAAAAATTGTTGTTGATTCCCTGCTCGATCAACTAGGAGAACTCCCAGCAAATAGTCCAAGTTGCGCTCTGGTTCTGCTTCAATGTCAAAATATAGTTCAATCGGGGCAGTGGGGATAGTCCGGGTGCTAACGTGGGAGTAAGACCTGCGAAACGCTCGATTTTGCACGATCGATTGAGCTTGCTGTTGCAGGGAAGTTGCTACCTCCGTCCCCATGACTTCGCCCATACTCACTGGACTCGCTTGTGCCAGCGATTCCACCGTTGCTACCCCCATTGCTTTCAAGAACTCATAGCGACTGGGAGTCACCCCTGGCACCAAAGACAGGTGTTGCTGCGATTGAGCGATCGCGTAACAATGATTGTACCAATGGCACAAAGCACAGCGTTGGCGAGAAATAAACACCTCTGGTTTCTGCCCTTGAACCAACATTTCCCTGCACTCAGCCAGGGTAACTTGCAAGCGAGGCAGCCACTGACTCAAATCGACCGCGTAATAATTTTGTTGACGTAAAATCAACAGAGGAGTCGGCGGTAAAGTATCTTGCAGGATGCCTAAAAGTTGGGCATAAAAGGCGGCGACTATCTTATATTCCGGTTTGGGGCGGCGACCTAGTTGGATACTGAGAGAAACGTAGTACCAATCGCCAAATTTTGACTGTCCAGGGTGCTTGACGAGCAGATGAGGAGATCCCATCAAAGTGAACGGTTCGGAAGTTGGCGGGGCTGCTTGCAGGAGTACCCCGCGATAGATGCAATCAACGCCTTGTTTCATCAGATCTTCGGTTTCCCGTGCCCTGGCTTCCCAGTCCCTTTCCGGTGCTTGGGGTTGATGATAGGCGGGGTAAAAAGTTGCCAGCACTGAAGCGATGTGATTTTGGCTTTCTTGACGCAATTTTAACAAAAAATCCCGATCTATATCCCGTTCTTGAGGGTTTCCGTAGACATTCAAAAAGGCTCGGCGCGAGCATCGCTTGTAATCGAGCAATAGAGTATCCGTCAGTCGCATTCAAACAATAGACTTCTTGCAGAAGTCAGGCAAGAGGCAAGAGGCAAGAGGCAAAAGGAATTATTTTTCATGATTACAGTAGAGTACTCAATTGCGAAGTCCCTGACGGGTTGGGACACCCGACCCGATTACCCCTATTGTAGGCAGAAAAAAGCACTAAGCTCTCGTCTATTTAAATTGCCGAAGCCTTTAGTTTTTTTTCAATGCTTTTTTTGAGCGATCTTTCTTTTAAAGAAAATCCCGAATCCTACGGCTGTCCCCGCGCCAAGCAGCGTCAGGGGTTCGGGAATCGCCTGAGTCGGTGTTAGTTTCCACAATTCTCTGCCATGACTTTCATCAATTGCGGTAAAAAAGAGTTCGTCGCCCAAAACAATCAAGTCAGAGGGACTAGAACTGTTAGGAGAGACACCCGATGAAAAAGTAGTCGTGCCCAGAAAAAGATCGGCAACTAGGCTAAAATTTCTGCCATCGTATTTCCACAGTTCTTCGCCATGAGTTGGATCGTAACCTGAAAAATATAGTTCGTTCTTGAAAACAAGAGAATTGCTGATATATCGCGGAACTGAAGGCAAGTTAACTTGACTGAGACTAGAACCATCGTATCGCCACAAAGGTTCATCATTTAAGTTAAAGTAAAGAGAATTCTTGAAAACAACTAAATTAAAAGCTAGCGAATCAGTCACTTGCTCTAGCTGTGTACCGTCGAACTTCCAAAGACCATCAGATAGATTAAAGTAAAGTTCGTTGTTAAAAACGGTAGATTTCTCGCCTGGATAAAAAAAGGCGTTCTCTGCAATCGTAGCAACTTGGCTAAATTGTGTACCGTCAAATTTCCATAATTCTGTATTATTTCCCACAGAACTTTGAAAATATAACTCGTCATTAAAAAGGGTTAAACCACTTGGATCGTAGAGTTGATGATTACTATCTATTATCTGCGTTGCAGTATTGCCATCAAACCGCCAAAGTCCTCTGCCACCAAGGGGAATATTAGCGGAAAAATAAAGTGTGTCATCAAAAACAATTAAATCATCGGGAAGTGACGCTTGCCTCCCCCGAAAAATATCAGCAGCTAAACTCACTGTATTGCCATCAAACCTGAGTAGTTCTCGACCACGACCTGGTAAAACGGCACTGAAGTAAAGTGTCTCATTAAAAATCGTAAAGTTATTATTTTGAGGCACAGTTATGTGATCTAATGAACTACGTTTTCCTGGTCTGATATCAGCAACTAGACTCGCATCGCTACCATCATATTTCCATAGCTCAATACCATGAATTCCGTCGTCGGCACTGAAATAAAGTTCGTTATTGAACTCGATGAATCTATCGGGGCCATTGATATTTTCAAAAGCGCCTTCTCTGCCTGGTTTAATATCAGCAACCAGTGAAACTTGAGCCGCCTCGATTTTCTCGGCTGTTCCGAACAAAATTCCTCCTAAAGCTAGGACGATGCCCGTTGTTGTTATAGACTTGTGTTGAATGAGTTGGACGAAATGTTGAAGTTGCATTAGTTTGGTAAAAATTGTTTAAGATTGAGGTTGCGCGCGCGCCAATTGGCTCTTGACATCAGGCGATTTTTCATTAAAGTAGGATACATCGCGATCACTCTAGTTCCTTAAGTTGCAAACCCTTAACCGCATAATAACGCTGGTCAATGCCAGAACTCATTGATTTTTCAGGTATTACCCTAAATTTCCTCTCTTTGTAACCTTGTTTACATTTTTTTACAAAAAACTTGCTACGATCTTAGTCTGTTTGCTATTTCATCCCTCATGACGAGAGCAGTGTTCTCTCTCTTAAGAAAGGTTTTTATGACGACTGACTTGCCTAAATTGAACTTTTTTTGTAGGATTAGGGAACTGAACAAAACTTTACAAAAGTTAATTAACGGTTAACTTTCCATAAAGAGCTTACTGTTATGCTAACGACGCACTAAGACAAATATATGTCACTCCACGCTAAAAACTATTTGTAAAGAGGGTAAAACCATGATGAAGAGTCCAGTAAAAAATTCTGTAGCCAGTTCCCAAATCGCTATTTATGAGCCTCATGGCTATATAACGGCTGCGAATGTCTCAACCTTTCAAGAAACCCTAACACAATTGGTGACGGCTAGAAAAAATACCATTTTTCTCATAGATATGCATCGAGTGGAATTTCTCGATAGTGCAGGATTGATGACACTGGTGGCGGCTTTCCGCCTTGCTCAAAGTCTTGGCAAGCAGTTTAGCTTGTGTTCTTTAGCTCCTTCGGTACGAATTATTTTTGAACTGACGCAACTTGATCGCGTCTTTGAAATATTTGAGGATCGAGTCGCGTTTGAAATCTCTCTCAAGACAACAGTTGCCGCCTGAATCGGCCTCTAGTGGTTAAAAATGCAAGTTAACGCCGAAAACAAGGGAACAGGGAGCAGCGAGCCTTCAACAAAATATCGTTCTCCTTGCTTTTGTCGGCAAAGCTAAAATAGAGACAGAAGGAAAACCTTTTGAGGTTGATTGAAGAAAGAATTTTATCCTTCTCCTCTCTTAGGCTCTATGCTCAATTCTTCTCTCCTCTGGTTAATCGCTGGGGCAACGCTATGTTTGCTCGAAGTCATTTTTCCCACCGCCTTTGTGGCCTTTTTGATGGGTGTCAGTGCGATAGTGGTAGCAGCGATCGCTTTAGTTCTTCCCCACTTCAGCCTACAAGTGATTGCTTGGTTGTTACTTTCTACCGCCTCAATTTTAGCGTCTAGTCGCTTTATGCCCCTGAAAAAATCCCGCCAATCGCTGATCGCCGATGCTCACGAAGGCGAAACCCTCACTGAAATTCTACCAGGACAAGCGGGGCGGATACGCTATGAAGGCAATTCTTGGCGAGCCATCTGTGCCGATGACAGCTTAGCGATCGCACCTCAACAAAAAGTCTATATTGTCGAACGCCGAGGCAATACCCTAATTGTCTTGCCAGATCTCAAACATTAATTGATCTTAGGAAGTTTGCAAATGAATCCTATTTTCTGGTTTATCGTGCTGTTTTTTGGCGGTTCAGTTGCCGCAGGAACTGTCAAAATCGTCAATGAAAAAAATGAATACCTCGTCGAACGATTGGGCAGTTACAACCAAAAGCTGACACCTGGACTCAATTTCATTTTACCCATCGCCGATCGCGTTGTCTATAAAGGCACGACTCGCGAAAAAGTCATCGACATTCCCCCTCAATCCTGCATCACCAAAGACAACGTTTCGATCACAGTTGATGCCGTCGTCTACTGGCGCATCGTAGACATGGAAAAAGCCTACTACAAAGTCGAAAATCTCCAGTTAGCGATGGTTAATTTAGTTCTGACTCAAATTCGTGCCGAAATTGGCCAACTCGAACTCGATGAAACTTTTACCGCTAGAACCGAAATTAACGAAATTTTGCTTAGAGAATTGGATATTGCCACTGATCCTTGGGGAGTCAAAGTCACTCGCATAGAATTGCGCGATATTATGCCTTCCAAAGCGGTTCAAGAATCAATGGAATTGCAAATGACTGCCGAACGCAAAAAACGGGCATCGATTTTAACCTCAGAAGGCGATCGCGATTCTGCCATTAATTCCGCTCAAGGACAAGCACAGGCCAGAATTTTAGAAGCAGAAGCTATGAAAACAGCCGCTATCCTGCAAGCAGAAGCACAACGCCAACAACAGATTCTCAAAGCGGAGGCAACTGCCCAAGCCTTAACGATTCTCTCACAAAAACTGAGCAACGATCCCCACGCCCGTGAAGCCCTACAATTTCTTCTCGCTCAAAATTACCTAGACATGGGGACAGCGATCGGCAACAGCGACAGCAGTAAAGTCATGTTTATCGATCCGCGCAATATTGTAGCAACTTTAGAAGGCGTGCGTTCCGTCCTGAATACGAATGCTGATGAATACGCTACTTTAGAACAGGATTTAAACAAAATTGATCGACATTCTGCCCAAGGAAAAGGATAACAGACAATTTTGTTTAACAAACGGGAATTGGAGTTTGCAATTTTGCCTTATCGTATCGCCTTTTCCAGTAACAGCCTTGCTCACCTGCAAATATTTACAGCGAGAGAACAAAGGATCATCAGGGATGCCATGATTGAACAGTTGAGTCATGAACCAAATGTGCCGATCAGAAATCGTAAAGAAATGCGCCCAAACCTCACAGCAATTTGGGAATTGCGGATAGAGGATTTTCGGGCATACTACGATATCAATGAGGGGGAGGCAATCGTGGATATCCGTGCTGTTAGAGTTAAAGAAGGAAACAAAGTTCGCATTGGTGGAGAAATAGTTGAATTATGAAAACAATTGAAATCAGCGAAATTGCCTCATTGTTAGAAAAATACGACAAAACTGCTCAGCCTATCATTTTGACTCGCAACGGTGAGCCTGTTGCAGCTTTGTTTCCCATTGAAGACAACGACTTGGAAACGCTTAGCTTGAGCCTGAATCCTAAATTCATTAGCATTATTGAAAAATCGCGTCAAAGCCAGCAAGAGGAAGGGAGAATTTTTATAGAAGATATTCCTTTTCTTGGTGACTGAAATTAAGCCAAAGCTGACAATTTATTCGTGAATTTGCTTGTCTTGTTGGGTTTGAGACAAACGAATTTTCCATTTTGTAGCTATTTTTTTAGCAAATTCAACCATATTTCTCGCTTTTTGTTCTGCTATTTCAATTTCTTTGATGATTTCTGTTTGCCTTTTTTCATTCGGTAGTTGCTTCATTAGAATAACTCCAAGTTGAGAATAATACTTTCGATAGCTATTTTAGCTTCTATGACTTGACCTAATAAATTCCCTAAATCTTCGCCTATTTCCTGTATTGTCTCCTCTGTTACATCATCTGTCGAGAGATCTTTTAAAGAAGACAGAACTTTGCTTCTAGCAATATTGACGAATAAAATAACATTATTTAAAGTTGAATTAGCCTAACGCCGACTCGGTTCTAAAATCCTCGAAGAATCCCCCAAACTATCATCAAAAATTGCCCCCCTTTCCATCAAATCCGCTTTCATTGATTCGGAAATTCCTGCATTATCTCTAAAGCGAGCTTTTTTTACATTTGCCCCAATCAGTTTAGCCCCACTCAGGTCAGCCCAAATCAGGATAGCTTCACTTAGGTCAGCACTAATCAGATCAGCCCTTTTCAGGTTAGCCCCAATCAGATCAGCCTTACTCAGGTTAGCCTCAGTTAGGTTAGTCTCACTCAGGTTAGCCTCACTCAGGTCAGTCTCACTCAGGTTAGACCCACTTAGGTCAGCCTTACTCAGATCAGCCTTACTCAAATAAGCCCAACGCAGGTCAGTCCCTCTCAGGTTAGCCCGACTTAGGTTAGCTCTGCTCAGGATAGCTCCGCTCAGGATAACTCCACTCAGGTTAACCCCACTCAGATCAGTCCCACTTAAATTTTGTCCTACTACCCAAGCCATCCGAATTTTCTCGACAAGACGTTTTTCAGCAATTTCTGCTTTTAATTGGGCTAAAACTTCCGAATCAATATCGCCTGCAACAGTAAACACTAATTGCCTGTTATCAGACTCAGTTACAATACGAACATCCTCAACCGGAATGCCCAAGACTTCCTTTAACTCTCCTGCTTTAAAGAGTGTATCTAGTCGCTCAATATCTTCTTGAGAGCCGTCTAAAGTCAGCTTGATACTACCTTTGTCAATCCCAATGATTTTGATATCAACTTGATACCTTTTCTCTAAATCATCCTCAAAAGCTTCTAAAAGTTTTATCACTTGCTTTATAGAGAGTTCACGATTAAGCTCAAGCCTATCTTGCTCTGGTTGCTCTGTTTTTGCCGAATGAAGGTTAACAATTTTAGCATTTTCTATATTGATTCCTCCGTCTTTATTTTCAGTGTATCGACCGCCTTCTGTCCCAATACCTCGATTTTCAATCATCTTATCTCCTGACTTGGCTGATTTTGTTGCCAATCCTGTAACGCGGCAATGACAAAACTCGCCGCCGGATGATTGAGAAACGATTCTAAAGCAGAAACGCTACCTGCTTGCAAGGCGCTGAGTATCCGTTGTGCTAGGGTGGGGTTGCTATTAATAAGCTGGATGGCTTCAGACGCGATCGCCATTTTCCCCATCGTGGTATCTGTAGAATAGATCTTGTCTAGCTGTTCGAGAAGTTTTTGAATTTCTGCGGCTGCTTCGGCGAGAGTTTGAGCTTGTTGGTGGTTTTCGTAGTAAATTCCCTTATTTTCAATATATCGACCGCCACCTGTATTAATATTACGATTTTCTGTCATAAGTTCTCCTGCTAGAGCAACCTGTCTAACCTCTACTTTAATCGCTAAAATGCTGAATGTCTGCAATGACATCAAATCCGGTTAGACTAATGCGACCAGAGTATAGATATAATAAGAATTAAATGAGTTTGCTCAAGCTATCAGTATGCCCATATTATTAGACGTGACGGTTGAGCAAGTAATCGCGTTAGTAAAGCAATTACCTTTAGAGGGAAAGCAAGCTATATTCGAGGTACTCCAAAACGAATTAATGGATCAGGAAAACCCTTGGCTAAAATTGGCTGGAAAATACAAAGACGATACCCAATTTGATGAAATGCTAGCTTACATAGAAGCTGAACGACAAGAACTTGATACTCAGAAGGAAATTCAGTGAGTTTGTGGATTCTCGATACCGATCATTTTTCGCTTTTGCAACGAGGACATTTAGGTATCCGCCAACGTATTAGTAAAGTTAAAGCACAGGAAATCGCTATAACAATTATTTCAGCCGAAGAACAAATTAGGGGAAGGCTAAGTATTATTAGGCGAGCAAGTTTCACCCAAGATCTTATTTTGGCTTACCGACGTTTGAAAGAATTATTAGACGATCTCGAAACCCTAAATATTCTTGATTTTATTCCAGAAGTTTCTCCCATTTATGATGATTTAATTCGCCAGAAAATTCGGATTGGAACAAGAGATTTAAGAATTGCTGCGATCGCTCTTGCTGTTAAGGGAACTCTTGTAACCCGCAATCAACGAGATTTTAAAAAAGTTCCTGGATTGAAAGTTGAAGATTGGACGGTAGAGAATTAAAAGTAACGCTCGATCCCTGATTGACTGACAAAAGTAGAGGAGAAGGGAGGCTCAACCCTTGGTAGAAGAGCGTTTTCAGTTTACTGTAAAAGTTACCACACTTAACAGATAAACCATGCGAACCTCCCGCTTATATCATCAACTGCAAACTCTAC
>JBGTNM010000573.1:0-32613 GCA_041743025.1 Microcystaceae cyanobacterium | reverse complement strand
GCCAAAACGCCACCGGACTAGCCCAAGGAGCCGCCCAAGCGGTCTACAGCAAGTTCCCCTACACCACGCAAATGCAAGGGAACAACTACGCCTCCGACCAACGCGGCAAAGACAAGTGCGTGCGCGACATTGGCTACTACCTGCGGATGGTAACCTACTGTTTAATCGCCGGCGGAACCGGGCCGCTTGACGAGTACCTAATTGCGGGCATCGACGAAATCAACCAGACGTTTGAATTGTCGCCGAGTTGGTATGTCGAAGCACTCAAGTACATCAAAGCCAATCATGGGCTGTCGGGCGACCCCGCCGTGGAAGCCAATTCCTACCTCGACTATGCCATCAATGCGCTGAGCTAGTCATCGCGACTTGAGGAACACATCCAAGCGTCCTTAGCTTAGACCTGGAAAGGCAGGAGGTTGTTGGCAAGTGCGTCATTCAATCATCTGTTTCTCCAGGTCTGATTGTATTAAACAAGTGCCAGGAGGCAAAAATGACCAGTTTGACAGCAGCGCAACGTTTAGGGATAGAACCGTATTCTAATGCCCCAGCAGTAGCGATGTTGACTAATGCTACCGCAGCCGATAAAGATGTCATCATTCGGGCCGTTTATCGACAAGTTTTAGGAAATGCTTACGTGATGGAGAGCGAACGGCTGACAGTAGCCGAGTCTCAATTTAAGCAAGGCAATATTAGCACCCGTGAATTTGTGCGGCAGGTAGCAAAATCGGCATTGTACCGCTCTCGATTTTTTGAAAATTGCCCCCGCTATCGCGCCATTGAATTAAATTTTAAACACCTCCTCGGTCGCGCTCCTGAAAGCTATGAGGAAACGGCTGCCCACAGTGCCATTTTAGATACCCAAGGCTTTGAGGGGGAAATCGATTCCTACCTCGATAGCGACGAGTATCAAAACGCCTTTGGAGAAAACCTCGTTCCCTACTATCGGGGTTTCTCAACCGCAGGGCTTCAGAGAATGGTGGGCTTTACCCGCCTCTTTCAACTGTATCGGGGTCACGCCAATAGCGACAAAGCACAAACTAACGGTGGCAAACAGTCTCAACTGAGCCGAGAAGTGATGCAAAATACTGCCTCATCTGTCTACATTGGTTCAACAGGAGAAGCACTCGCGGGTATCTCTGGCGGCAGTCGCGGTCAATTTTACCGGGTGCGCGTCATTCAAGCCCCCAAACTGGGACGAGCTACTCGCATACGCCAAAGCAACCAAGAATATCTCGTTCCCTACGAGCTGTTGTCGCGCAAGTTGCAACAGATCAACGCTCAAGGCGGAAAAGTCACCAAAATCACCCCAGCTTAACTCAATTCAAGGAGAATTACTTGTGGCAATTACCACCGCAGCCTCTCGTTTAGGCACATCTGCTTTTGACAGTACTTCCCCCGTCGAACTGCGCCCCGACTGGACGCAAAGTGACGCAAAAGCCGTCATTAAGGCCGTTTATCGCCAAGTATTGGGCAACGACTACATTATGGCATCGGAACGCCTCAAAAGTGCTGAATCGCTTTTGACTAGCGGCGCAACTTCGGTACGCGAATTTGTCCGCGCCGTCGCCAAATCTGAACTGTATAAAAACAAGTTCTTCTATAACAATTTTCAAAGCCGCGTCATTGAACTCAATTACAAGCATCTGCTCGGTCGCGCTCCTTATGACGAGTCAGAAATCGTTTATCACCTCGATCTCTATGAAAATCAGGGATATGAAGCTGATATTGACTCCTATATTGACTCGACAGAGTATCAAGAGAACTTTGGCGAAAATACCGTCCCCTACTATCGCGGTTTTAACACGCAATCAGGGCAGAAAACCGTCGGTTTTACCCGTCTGTTCCAACTCTATCGCGGTTATGCTAACAGCGATAATGCTCAACTAGGCAAAAACTTCCCTCGCCTCGCTGGCGAACTCGCCCGTAACTCGGCTTCTGCCGTCGTCGCGCCTTCCAATGGTTCTGGCGGCTGGGCTTATCAGCAGTCCAGAGCGACTGGACAAAAAGTCGGCTTCACCCCCACCAAAGCCCTCGGCGGAACCGTCCCCTATGGCGAATCCCGCAAGCTCTACCGGGTGGAAATTGCCGCCTTACTCAAACCAGGCTATCCCAGCGTTCGCCGCAGCAGCAAAGCCATTTTCGTTCCTTATGAGGAACTATCGGCAACACTGCAACGGATTAACCGCGCAGGTGGTAAAGTTGCTAGTATTACTCCGGCTAGCTTGGGCTAACGCGAGTTAATGCTGATTGATCTTCCCTTAAGTTTAAGCTGTAGAGACGTTGTTAGCAGCGTCTCTATAGTTTAGCTGTCAAACTATAATTATCTGCCCTCACCCTAATTCAAAATTGGCAACGCGAAGAAAGCCTACTTGGAACCGCAACGTAGGTTATTGAATGTATGAACCAAATATTTGGAGGCACGGTAAGTTCGCGAATAATTTGATAATTTTGGGGGATTTGCGCCGTATTGTGAGCAACTAAAATCGCTTTTTCCTTCGCTAGTAATTGAGCAATTTTATCCTGTTCATCCCGAAAAATGGCATTCGATAACTTTTCATCATAAAAAGGACATCTCTGTACCGTTTTAAAGGTTTCTGATAATAAGGGAACATCGCTGTTGTACGTGAAATTAACTAGATACTCAAACTGACAGCTATAAGCGTTTATTGTCTTGGCAAGAGTTTGATAATAATTCCTCGTTCTGTCATCATAAAATTTACCCCGTAATACTTCGATATTTTCTGGTTCTTTGAGTTGATTACCAAAAACTAAATCTTTATTCCAGGGATTCCTTACACCAGAGGTACGAGCAAATACTAATGTATTACTTAAATAGATAACTAAGCAGATAATAGGGACATAGAAAACGACAACTTTCCATTGCTTAAACTTCGTTGAGAGATTGTCAAGTGAGAAAATTAGTAAGCCAATGCCAAGAGAGGAAGAACTTTGTAGTCGAAATATCTCATAGGCATGAAGCACCTGAAGATAGCCAAAAAGAACAGTGGAACTATACAAAAAGAATAACTTTTCTCTCTCACTGACTTGATTTTTGAGTCCCTTGAGAAAAACGATTCCCCAAATTACTATAGTATTATAAAAGATGAGTGAGTACAATATTATTCTTGGCTCTTGTAGTGTGGGGAACTTTTGTTTAGTTCCCATTAATAATCCTCGTAAAAAATTAAATAAAATTTTACGTTTACTGGGAAAGTATGAACTATAAAACCCTAAAATGGTAAAACTCTGATTTATCCAATCTCTAAAAGCAGATTCTGTCAGAAGGTAAAGAATAAAAGCTCCAATGACACCGAGAAACCCAACATGAAACCACACAAAATTCCTGAGATGTACTTTCTGTAAATTGAGATCTGAACTGATATATATGAACAAGAAATATAGGTAGATGGGAGCTAATATAGGTAATAAACTTTAAAATGGGATTTATTCAGTAAATGCTAAACTTGGTATAAATAGTAACATATTCCTCTGATTGCGTCTAGATTCTCTTCGTATCTTTTTCAGCGAGCGAAGTCAATCTTTTCTTCCCCCCTAAACCTACTCCATCGGCAAAACAACGGTAAACGTCGTTTGAGCGTGTTGACTCTCTACCTCAACCGATGCACCGATCAATTCTGCCAGTTTTTGTACTAAAGCTAAACCCAACCCCGTTCCGCCGCATTTCCAGGGGTCATTGTTGGGAATTCGATAGAATTTCTCAAAAATTCGCGGAATTTCTTCGGTAGCGATCTCTGTTCCTGAATTGGTCACGCCGAGTAGGACTTTTCCCTGAGCAAGTTTGGCAGAGATGGCTATCGTCTCACCAGAGGGGGTATATTTGCAAGCATTGTTGAGTAATTCCGAAAAAATACGCTCTAAAGTCGCTATATCGCATTTTATAAGTGGAATATCGCTATCAACCTCGACAGTTAAGCATTGGTTTTGTTGAGCGGTGCGTTCTCTAAACGGTTGAACGGTTCTTTCAATCCATTCGTTGAGGTCGAACCATTCAGGAATAAGCATGGCACGCTCAGCATCAATGTAGCAAAAAGTGAGCAAGTCATCGACGGATTTATTCTGTTGCTGGCAGGCTTGATAAAAAATTTGAAAGACTTTGGCCAAGGTGGAAGATGTTTTTGCCGGAATTTGGACTTTTTGCAGCAATTGCTCTAGCGTTTGTGCGCCGAGGAGAATGCTGCTCATGGGAGTTCGTAGCTCGTGGGAAATAGTTTTGAGAAAATTGTCTTTCAGCGCGTTGAGTTTTTCTAATTCCCGAACTTGCACTTGAGAAGCTTGGTACAGGCGAGCTTGACGAATGGCGATCGCGCACTGTGCCGCTACCTGTTGGATGAGGCATACTTCAAAATCCGCAAAAATCTGCCCGACTGGACGAAATAGCCAAAGATTACCTAAAATACCCTCACCGTCGAAAATGGGACAAGCTAACCTTGTGGCTTGAGGTTGTTTCGTACTTAAATAAGGCTCTCGCTCAACAAATTGCACAGATTGTTTTTGCAAAAGAGGCTGGTAAATTTCGGGAAACTCGGCAATAGCTCGCGCTGTTCCCTGACAAGTTGGAAGATTCTCTGTATATTCGTAGACAATCGTTGCTTGAGTGTGGTCAGCGTTGTAAAGTTCGATTTTGCAGCGATTGCAGTGAAGGACTTCGCCTAATTTCTGGGTGACAGTTTGCAAAATTTGACTTTCATCGAGGCTATCGCGTACTTTTTCCGTAATTTCCCGAATTAACGTTTCAAAGGTAAGAGATTGCTGTAACTGCGCCGTGCGTTCTTTAACCCGCAACTCTAAATAAGCATTCAAACATTGTATCTGTTGGTGGAGTTCGGCTTGCGCGATCGCAATACCCACTTGAGTCGCGAGTCCTTTGAGCAAGTCAATTTCTGCGCTTTGCCACTGACGCTCTCGGCTGCACTGTTGGGCGATCAGCAGCCCCCAAAGTGCTTGCTCTGCTATGATGGGTACGACTAAATTAGCTCTAACTTCTAATCCTGCCAACAAATCGAAGTGACAAGGACTTAAGCCAGCAGTACGGATATCGGCGATCGCTTGAATGCGTCCTTCTTGGTAGCGTTCAATTAACTGTTCGCTAAAGCAGGGATCTTTGATTTTTTGCCCTAAAACTGCCTTCCAAGGCGCAATAACCGACTCGACTACCATCACCCCACTCCAGTCTGGCTCAAAGCGGTAAATCACGACGCGATCGCAGTGCAAATATTGCCTGACTTCCTCAACTGTGCGCTTGAGAATGGTTTCTAAATCGTGAGACTGAAGGATACGCAAGGCGATCGCGTTGACTAATTGTTTGGAATCGCGCTCTAGACAAGTGTTGGCATCTGTCTCACTACACGAGTAAGCAGAGGGTTGCCAGGAAAGATTCCTCATTGCTTTTAATAGTTAGTGCATTTAAACGATCTAAAAAATTGAGGTTGATTAACACAATTATATTATTAACTTAGCAAAATTAATATTATTTTAACGATTAAGTGTTTTTTATCTCAAACTTAGCAAATTTTCATCAATTGCCATCAGTCATCGTCTTGACCAAGTATTTGTACTCAGTTAAGATTAATTAAGGTTTATAAAAACAAGTTAACAAACCAATCGAAAAAACTGCCTGTACAAGGCAGCGATCGCGTTTGACAATGGAGGTTAATAAATTGTTAGCACGCTATGCCAGTGGAGAAAGAGACTTTAGCCAAATCAATCTTACCGGAACCACACTAACAGGAGCCAACTTACGAGGCATCAATCTCAGCGATGCCTTGCTCACAGGCGCCAACTTACAAAGAGCCAATCTCAGTTTAGCGAATCTGACAGGTGCCAATTTAACGCAAGCCAATCTCGCTCAAAGTCTGCTGCAACGTGCTAGCTTGCAGGGAAGTAACCTGACGCAAGCCAATTGCAGCCAAGGCAATCTAAGTCAAACCAATCTCAGTCAAGCTCTTTTGTATCGAGCCAACTTGCTAAAAACCGATTTAACAGGAGCTAACGGCGATCGCGCTATCCTACAAAGAGCCTATCTACGGGGAGCGATTCTCTATCAAGCTAGCTTAATTAAAGCTAATTTACAAGCAGCTAATTTGGCGAACGCCGACTTGAGAGGAGCGAATTTAAGCGGGGCAAATTTAAGAGGTGCTTATCTGACGGAGGCGAATTTATGTGATGCGATTTTAGACGGTGCAGACTTAGAAGGCGCGATTTTAATCGGCACTATTCTGAGCGATGGAAACATTGTTTCTTATAGTTAGCCAATAAATCTCCAGTTTCCATCAGGGGGGACAATGATTTGGATGGATAAATCTTTGTTTCCTCAATTTTGACATAAATCATACAATACAAGACTGAGCGATCGCCCTCTTTTCTACCTAAAATGGTGGGATGACACCCTTCTTACCTAAGAAAAATGCAGATATTCCTCGCTCTAGTCAATATGTTCTCCAGTGCGATATTAAGAGTTGATCTTAATGAACGTTCTTTTCTCCGTTCCCCGCTTCCTGTTCCCTTTATCTTGTAGGATAAGTTTTAGCAGAAATAAACCCCTTAAATTAGGCGCGATCGATAAAACTGACAAAACCCAACTAAGGTTGCAAAAATCCTAGCCTGACACTGGAAAACGTCGATTTTGCCAGAGATCTTCCAAAAACAGATCGATGATCAGCAAATCCCCTATCCTAGCCCAACTGTTACAGAGATTTCCTCAGTGGCGGCCGCAAATGTATTTTAAAGGTTCTTTAACCGCCCTCTCCCATGCGATGGAAGATCAAGTTCTGGCAGGAACAGAACAGCCGCTAGTGATTGCCAGCTTTCAGAGAGAGCGATTTTACCGCCAAGAAGCCCATCGATATCGGCGAATTGCCCAGAAATCTCCTCAAGTCTACGTTTTAGCCGCACCCGAAACGGATTTTAAACATGGCTGGGATCTCTATGAAACCGTCGCCTTCGAGCCAACAGACAGCCTAGCGCAAGAGTGGCACTTAATCGTGCTAGGCAACACTTATTGTAGTTGTCTGATTTGCCAGGAACGCACGGTTCCTGTTGCCGGAAACCATACGGGTTCTGCGATGGACAATAGCCGCCGCTTTGAAGGAATTTGGACATTTGATCGCCAAGTCACTCAATACGTCGCGCAAATTCTCCTCCAGCGAATTTTAGATTACCGACCCGAATTAAAGAGCAAAATCAAGCAAGCGCAACAGCAGTATTTAAGCAACCTCAACGCCACTCAACGCGATCGCAGGGCCAACGTCAATTCAGACGCAGCGAGTAATAATCCCGATCCCTTCGTGCAACGGCTCGTCACCTATCTGCAAGCTGGGCAGTACAAGCTGATGAAAGCCAACCGTTCTCTCGCTGCCAAAGAACACATAGAAAGGTTGATTAATTCCGTCACCAGTGCCATTCGCCGCTCTCTTGACCCCCACGAAATCTTACAAGTTGCTGTGGAAAAACTGGGGGAAGGATTGGGAGTCTGTCGCTGCATCGTCTATCGCTGTGAAGAAACCGATGCCACCGCCACCATCGAGCATGAATTTCTCAACAATGGCATCAATTCCATTAAAGGACAAGCCTGGCCCCTCCGCAACAACCCGCTATTTCAGGAAGCCGTCGTCTTGCGCGATGCCCTCAAAATCGACAATGTCAGCAATGACCCCCGCCTGATGGAAGCGGCAGACCCCGACACAGACGGACATTCCCTCCAAGTGATCGCAGCAAGTTGTTCGATTCGTTCTTGGTTACTGGTTCCTATCCTCTATCGGGGACGGCTGTTAGGCATGGTAGAACTGCACCACTGCGGGCTAACTCCTGCCGACTGGAAAGGCGAAGATGTCGCCCTCGTCAACGCGATCGCAACTCAAATCGGCGTTGCCTTGATTCAAGCAGAAGCTTACGCCAACCTGCATGACCTCAACGAACAACTCGAAGCCCTCGACCGTACCCGTTCTAACCTGGTCGCCATTACCGGACATGAACTGCGAACCCCGCTATCCACTATTCAAGTTTGCTTAGAAAGCTTAGCCAGCGAACCGGATATGTCGCCAGAACTGCGTCAAATAATGCTCGACACCGCCCTAACCGATGCCGAACGGATGCGTAAGTTGGTTCAGGACTTCCTCACCCTTTCCCAACTCGAAAGCGGTCGGATAAAATGGCACCCCGAACCCCTCAACCTCCACGAATGCGTCGAATTAGCCCTCAGCCACATTCGGGCACGCGATCGCGATAGCCATTTTCCCAAAATCGACAACCTAGTTGCGCCCGATATTCCTTTAGTTCAAGCTGATGGCGAGTGGCTGGTAGAAGTGCTAGCCAAATTGCTCGACAATGCCTGTAAATTTACCAATGCAGCCGGAAAAGTCACAATCAGCGTCAACAGCTACAGCCTAGATACCCTGGAAGTCACTGTTGCTGATACAGGACGAGGAATCGAACCCAATCGCTTAGAAACGGTTTTTGACCGATTCTATCAAGAAGAAGGAGCCTTGCGTCGCAGCACTGGCGGTACGGGGTTAGGGTTGGCCATTTGCCGTCAAATTGTCAAGGGGTGGGGCGGACAAATTTGGGCCCAATCCGAAGGCAAAGATAGAGGCAGCCAGGTTCACTTTACGATTCCGGTATTGGAGGAGGTTACACCCAGTAAAAAACACAAAAACACCCCAAATGCGCTTACCTCTGTAAAACCGTCGCGCAAACGGCGGGAAAAAACCAAATAATGGATTCAGAATGATTTCTCAACGAGTGCAAAAGGCACAAACAGCTATAATAAGCCTTAGTAACTCGATAAGAGACGATGGATACCAAAGCCTTTAAACGCTCACTGCAACAATCCGACAACTACCACCGCAAAGGATTCGGCTACGAAGTTGAAGTCAAAGGGGCGATGAACGCTGAGTATCAAAGCTCCCTGATTCAGCAAATTCGTCAAAATCACTACCAACTCCAGCGAGGAAACGTGACGATTCGCCTCGCGCAAGCCTTTGGCTTTTGTTGGGGAGTCGAACGAGCAGTGGCGATGGCTTACGAAACTCGCCAACACTTTCCCCAAGAGCGCATTTGGATTACCAATGAAATCATTCACAATCCAGGAGTTAACCAACGCCTACGGGAAATGAACGTTGACTTTATTGAGACGCACAACGCCCATAAAGACTTTTCTCGTGTCGAGTCTGGAGATGTGGTTATTTTACCTGCCTTTGGTGCTAGCGTGACCGAAATGCAACTGCTCAACGACAAAGGCTGTACCATCGTCGATACCACTTGTCCTTGGGTTTCTAAAGTCTGGAATTCTGTTGAAAAACATAAAAAACGTCAGTATACTTCGATTATTCACGGCAAATACAACCACGAAGAAACGATCGCTACTAGTTCTTTTGCCGGAATCTACCTCGTCGTTTTGAATTTAGAACAGGCGCAATACGTTTGCGATTACATCCTTAATGGTGGCAATCAAGCCGAATTTCTGGAAAAATTCCAAAAATCTCATTCGGTTGGCTTTGACCCTGATGAAGACCTAGTTTGTGTCGGTATTGCCAATCAAACCACCATGCTCAAAAGTGAAACCGAGCAAATTGGCAAACTGTTCGAGCATACTATGCTCAAAAAATACGGACCCACCCACCTCAACGACCATTTTATGAGCTTCAATACTATCTGCGACGCAACGCAAGAGCGTCAAGATGCGATGTTAAACCTGGTTGAGGAAGATTTAGATTTAATGGTCGTTATTGGCGGGTTTAACTCCTCTAATACGACCCACCTACAAGAGATTTCGATCGCGCAAAACCTTCCTTCCTATCATATCGACAGTGCCGAGCGCATTGGCCCTGGCAACCGCATTCAGCACAAACCTTTAGGTCAGGATTTAATGGTCAGCGAAAACTGGTTACCTGATGGCCCGATTGTTGTGGGAGTCACTTCTGGCGCTTCTACCCCCGATAAAGCCGTTGAAGACGTGATTGAGCAGATTTTTGAGTTAAAAGGCGCGAATTAATTGTTTATTGTTTATTGTTATGACCTGTTACCATCAAATTCGGATTCACCACCGTCAGGCTAACCGAGAGTATATTTTAGAAGTACCGAGCGATCGCTACATCCTTCACAGTGCAGAAGACCAAGGATGCAACCTGCCTTTTGCCTGTCGCAATGGGGCCTGTACTACCTGTGCGGTGAAAATTCTCTCAGGAGAAATTTACCAACCAGAAGCAATGGGCCTCTCTACTGAACTGCGAGAGCGAGGGTATGCCCTGTTGTGCGTCAGTTATGCACGATCAGATTTAGAAGTTGAAACCCAAGAGGAAGATGAAGTCTATCAACTACAATTTGGCCGCTATTTTGCCAGAGGAAAAGTAAAATTCGGACTACCACTTGACGAAGAATAAATTTTTTCCCTTACCCCTTACCCTTTACCCCTTTACCCATGTCCCATGACCCATTACTAATCTTCCTTGATATTGCCACAGAAGCAGCAATGGCGGCTGGGGCGATTTTACAAGATCTTTGGGGGAAATTGGAGCAAGTCGAAGAAAAAGGCGACTCCGGCGATTTAGTAACCGAAGCGGATAAAAAAGCCGAAATTGCGATCATTGAAGTGCTGCGCCGTCACGTTCCCGACCACTCCATTCTCGCTGAAGAATCCGGTCAAATAGGAAAATCCCAAACAGACTATCTGTGGGCGATTGACCCGCTCGACGGAACCACCAACTACGCTCACGGCTATCCCATCTGTGCTGTCTCAGTCGGACTGTTAGTCTCAGGCACTCCCCAAGTCGGTGTCGTCTTTAACCCGTTTCGTCAGGAATTGTTTCGTGCCGCTAGCGGGTTGGGGGCAACGCTCAATCGCCGTCCCATTCGAGTTTCTGCCACCACCCAACTCAGTCAAAGCTTGTTGGTGAGCGGATTTGCCTATGATCGCCGTCAAACACGAGATACCAACTATCCTGAGTTTTGCTATCTTACTCACCAAACCCAAGGCGTGCGTCGTAGTGGTTCGGCATCCCTCGACTTAACCGACGTTGCTTGCGCTCGTTTGGATGGCTATTGGGAACGCGGCATTCGTCCTTGGGATGTGGCAGCAGGTATCGTCATTGTCCAAGAAGCAGGCGGACAAGTGAGCGCCTATGAGGGGAGTCCCTTCGATTTAGAATCGGGACGCATTCTAGCTACCAACGGATGCATCCATCAAAGCTTGAGTCAGTCATTAGGCGAAGCCGCTACTTGGTGGCAGGGATTTTCTCATAATCTTAACCAGTAATTTAAATGTTCTACAGCTTAGCACTGAGGCACTCAGTCCAAATCTAAGAGATACTAGAAAAAGGGTGTGCTCTGTTGGACGTAGTATTAAATGATATGGCGTTTCCGATTCAACAAGGACTTTTTAAGTACGATTTAACCGACCATTATGCTGTTTTAGGTGTTTCTCTCGATGCAGTTGGCCAGCAAATTCGCCAACGGTATCTCAAAATCGCCTATGTTCTCCATCCCGACACTTGTAAGTCTGCCACAGAAAGCGAAAAACGGCGAGCAAACAAGCTCCTGTCCAAATTAGTCAATCCAGCCTACGAAACCCTTTCCAAAGACCAGTCTCGCAATGAATATCGACTTGTCCTCACTCAGATGGGGAAAAGCTTGTCAAGTGATTTGAAAACAATCACATTAGCCACCGAATCCGCTCAAAAACTGCTCCAAGCGAGTGCCAATAACCTCGAACTCGTTTACCATCGTCTCCTGCTACCCTTAGTGGCAGAGCAATACAACGAATTGGATAAAGTATTAGAAAAAACCGCTCAAATAAGTGAATTGAACTTGGTCTATTTAATGCTCAAGCAGGGTCAAGGCATACAACCCAAAACTAAAGCAACTAGTTCTACTTCAGTTCCTAGCCAGCCGGAATCAGAATCGGCTCCTCTTTCTCCCGTCGCCAATGCCATTCGACGAGCGCAAGGATGCTTTGATCGCAAAAATTTCTCCCAGGCAGTGATCGAACTGCGAGAGGCACTCAAAAAAGACCCCAACAATAGTACCTGTCACGGACTGATAGGCTTAGCTTACATTCACCAAAATCAATTGACGATGGCGAAGGTTCACATCAACAAAGCCTGGACTGTCAATCCCTACGATCCCGTTGTCATCAACGCCAAGCAAGCTCTCGACCAACTTTTACCCGACTTAGACAAATCCAAGCAAGCGGATAAGTCAGAGAGCGGACTGTTTGGCAATCTTTTTGGTGGCAAAAAGAAACCTTAACATCGAGTTGTTATGCCGCGTTTCCATTCGGACATTTAATCGCTTAATCATTAAACTTGAATAACATCAAAAGTCTGCCGATTTCCAATACGATCAACCAGACAGAGCAAGACCCCCGCATCGCAAAGAATCATAGCTCTAGACCCTGTTGCCGATATTTAGTTAGCAGAAGTTGCTGATAGTTGCTAACTGACTCGCTTGAAATAGCTTCCAGACGATCAACAGACTCCCAGACAAATGTAGCGCATAAAAGCCCAGGTGCAACTCCCAAACTGATAAAATCTCTTAGCCTTTTCCACTTAGTAAGTTGGGTCGCTCGGTGACGATACGCCACAGCCATGTGATTAGCCATGTGAAGAGTAGTCCATGCCTCTTGAAGAACTGAATCGTATCCAGAAAGATTACTACTCATACTTTGATTCAGTATTTGAACTTCTTGGTTAAAGCAGCAGTATACTTGAACCATTATATCTATAGATCTATCCTTAAAGCACACTACTTGTGGAGTTTACTTTCTTCTTTTAGACGCTCTCTTGATCGGTAACAGGCGATCGCATAGCCGATTGACTTTATCAACAGTCTCTAGGGATGATAGTCTACCTTTATTAATAAATACTCATCGATTTTTATGGTTCATCAACCGCCAGCCGGAGCGAGAGATTTACTGCCGCTAGAAGTCACGCAAAAAGCTTGGATCAACGATCGCCTGCAAACTGTCTTTCAACAATGGGGCTACCAACGGCTCGTCACCTCCACGATTGAATGGCTCGACACCTTAATCGCTGGGGGGGCAATTGATCGCTCAACCGTCATTCAACTGCAAGAAACGGAGCGCGGGCAGTTGGGGCTGCGTCCAGAATTGACTGCCTCCATTGCGCGTACCGCCGTCACTCGTCTAGCAGACAGCACCCACCCGCAACGTCTCTGCTATCGAGCCAATGTCTTTCGCCAACCCCCAGCAGGCTATCACGGACGACAACTGGAGTTTTACCAAGCTGGCGTTGAATTGCTCTGTGTGGGCGGTGTTTTGGCCGATACGGAAATCCTTATATTGCTGGCAGAATGTCTCGAACAATTGGGCGTTCCCCAGTGGCAAGTGATTCTGGGCGATGCGGGACTAACGCGATCGCTATTGTCGCCGTTTCCTGAACCTTTACGAGCGCAGGTCTGCCACTGTATCGCCCACCTCGATCACGTCGCTTTAAAAGCGTTAAACTATCCTAGCCAATCCTTGCGCCAGCGTGCTTTGTCCTTGTTCGATCTGCGGGGCAACCCTGGGAACGTGTTGCAAGCGGTGATCTCTCTAGACATTGACGAAACCGCCCGACAAAGCGTGAAAAATCTCAAATCCTTAGTCGATCTGCTCGAAGATAGCCGTCAAGCAGCTTTCCCGCTCACTTTGGATCTGAGTTTACTGCAAACCTTCGACTACTATACGGGAATTGTCTTTAAAGCCGTTGCGATCGCCCAAAATCAATGGCGAATTCTAGGTCAGGGGGGACGCTATGATCGCCTGCTCGGTGTCTACCATCCCCAGCAGCAATCTGCCCCCGGCATTGGCTTTTCTCTCAACATCGAAGATTTACACGCCTGTTTGTTAACAACTAACGTACTGCCCCAAACCCCACCGCCGATCAATTGGTTGGTTGTCGCTCAAACCCCCCAAGCCCAAGCCGCCGCTTTCCGTTACGCCCAAATCCTGAGAAAGACTGACCCTTCGCTGCGGGTAGAAGTAGATTTAGGAGGATGCAACAGGCAGGATATTCGAGATTACGCCCGCGCACGTCGGATTAAAGGTCTAGCTTGGGTACAAACGGAGGAGACGGCAACAGTGGAGTTGCTATAAAAGGCACTCTTGCAAGAGGCAACAGCCTCAGTGATGCTTTAATCTAGATAAAACCTCTGTGATTTGAAAAAGCGCGTGTCCATCCCTAAAAAAGCCTCTCGTTCCCTAGCCGGAATTGCTGGTATCGTGGCGGTGGCTACCCTCATCAGTAAAGTCTTTGGACTGGTGCGAGAGCAAGCGATCGCGGCGGCTTTTGGTATCGGCCCAGTCGTCGATGCCTATGCTTATGCCTACGTCATTCCAGGATTTTTGCTGATTCTCCTCGGTGGCATTAACGGGCCGTTTCACAGTGCTTTGGTGAGTGTTCTCGCCAAACTCGACTCCAAAGAAGCCGCACCTTTGGTAGAAACGGTCACAACGCTCGTCAGTGGCATTTTGCTGTTAATAACGGTGGTGCAAATGGTCTTTGCCGGAACCTTTATCGACTTGTTAGCACCAGGGTTGGACGAGCAAGCTAGAGCGATCGCCATCCAACAATTACAGATTATGGCTCCCCTCGCGCTCCTAGCGGGATTGATTGGCATTGGCTTTGGAACGCTCAATGCTGCCGATCAGTATTGGCTGCCGAGCATTAGTCCGCTTTTTTCTAGCCTGACGGTCATTATCGGGGTGGCGGTGCTAGCTTGGCAACTAGGAGAGCAAGTTAACGCACCCCAATTTATGCAACTGGGAGGCATCGTGCTGGCAGGAGGGACGCTCTCAGGCGGTATTTTGCAATGGCTGGCCCAAGTTTTTGCTCAGGCGAAGGCAGGCATGGGACAGTTGCGCCTGCGCTTTAATTGGCGCATTCCTGGGGTGATGGATGTCATGAAAGTGATGGCTCCGGCAACGTTGTCTTCAGGTATGTTATATATCAACGTTGCGACAAACTTATTTTTTGCTTCATTTATTCCCCATGCTGCGGCTGCCATGCGCTATGGAAACTTTGTTGTACTGACTCCTTTAGGCATTATTTCTAACATGATTTTAGTGCCATTTATGCCTGTTTTTTCGCGCTTAGCTGCACCAGAAAACTGGCCAGAATTAAAAGAGAGAATTCGGCAAGGTCTGTTCCTAACTGCCTTAACCATGTTACCGTTAACGGCAATTTTTATTGCGTTAGCCTCTCCTATTATTAGAGTTATTTATCAACGGGGAGCCTTTAGCGCGGCTGATTCGCAAATGGTCGTTCCCGTTTTAATTGCCTACGGTATGGGAATGTTTTTCTATTTAGGCAGAGATGTTTTAGTAAGAGTTTTTTATGCGTTGGGAGATGGCGAAACGCCTTTTCGCGTCAGTATTATTAATATTTTTCTCAATGGTTTATTAGATTTTTTATTATACAAACCGTTTGCCACGCCAGGAATTGTTCTGGCAACGGTCGTCGTTAATATTACGTCAATGGCCATCTTTTTATGGATTCTAAATCGCCGCTTACATGGATTACCGCTCAAAGAATGGGGAATGTCTTTGTTGAGTTTAACGGGAATTAGCGCGATCGCTGGCTTGGGCAGTTGGGGAATAAGTTGGGGATGGGATAAACTTTTTGGCAGTGGTAATTTAGGGTTACAGTTAATTCAACTGAGTTTAGGGATGGGTGTAGCCTGCGCTATTTTTCTGTTGCTTGCCATGCAATTAAATTTACCAGAAGTCGATATGTTACTTGCTCGGATTCGACAGAAATTTAAAAAGGGATGAACTTTAATACATTAAATACTCTCTTAAAATGGTTTGCTTTTTCCGGCGGAAGTTCCTAAAGGTAAGAAGATAGTAAACACTTCTTTTTGTTGCGATCGCTGGCGCACAATTAACTTACCGCCTAAAGCATTAAACAAGTGTTTCGTCGCGTCTAAATTGAGGCTCAAAATTCCGGTGGCGGGTTGAAACATCAACAATTGACCTAACGCTTTTAAGGGATTAGCTTGACCAGCAGATTCCGTCAAAAATTGCAATTTAAGTTGATGTCCTGCCGTTTCAACTCTTATGCGAATCTTGCCGCCACTGGGCAAACTGCGAATAAAATTTTCAATGAGTCCTGACAAAACGCGATCAAGCATGGCAGAATCACTCACTACTGTCGGCAGTTTTTGGGGTACTACCACCTCCAAATTGACGTTGCGCCGTTGTGCCTGTTTTTTCCAGCGAGGGATACTCCGTTGGAAGACCTGTTCTAGAGAAATTGGCCCTAATTGACTTGTTTTCGGCTGAAGGGGAGTTGTTTTGAGTTCGGTTGCTCGGAAAATTAACTCCATGCGATCAATTTGTTCGCTACATTCAGAGTCAATTATTTCTAACGGTTTAGCGATTTCTGGGGTTAAATCTTGGCGGCGCATCAACAGTCTCACCATCGTCCGAATCGTCGTCAAAGGTGTGCGAATTTCATGGGTGAGTGCTTGTAATAGCTCAACATCCGGCGATTCACTCGCTAAAGGTTGTTCTGTGGCAACTTCAGAGGCACTGTGAGCCTCAAACGCTTGCACTAAACGAGTCTTGCGCTCTGGTGTGGACAGGGTTGCTGATAAATGATGTAGCAAGCACCGACTAAACTGCGTGACGAGTCGATAGTCAGGGATTGTCGGCTTAAATTGCTCAACTAAAGCGTCAAACTGCGGCAACTGAGGATTTACAGTCAAAAACAAACGCGATCGCAGCGTCAGCCAGGCGTGTTGTAACACTTCTGGCTCGAAAGAAAAGGCAAAAGCACCAACGCCTAAGCGATTTTCTCCCAGCGTCATCAGCAGTCCGAATTTTGATGTAAAAACAAGACAAAACTGTTCGCTAGCGAGGGGATCTTTCGGGAAAAGCGGTAATTCCACCATTTTCCCCCAATGTTTATCGTCTGGTGAGGCGGCAGCAGGCAGTTGGCAGCGCTTGAAAGACAAATTTTGGCAAGCTTTGGGGGTAAAAATCCCCGTTTGCACGCTGGCAATCACCTCAGCGTGGCTGAAAATAGAGCTAGGAGAAGAAAAGACTAATCCCTGACACCAAGAGGTTTGCGCTTGCTGGGAGCGAATTTGGCCCACTAACAATTCTTCGATAGCAGCGATCGCGCTAAACCATTCAGCCTGAGCTTTTAAGCTAGCTCGTGCTATTATTTCGGCAGTTGTTACGTCTTCAGGGGAGTGTGATGTTTCTGGCAAAGACACCTCAGCGTCAATTCCTGCTGACTCGTAGTTATTGATAACATCACTTAGTTTGAGCAAGAGACGATCGCACACAGTCATTGATTTTACTTTTACTGCCAGTAAATTACCTCCTGTCTACGATAGTAAAGGCAAAAAGGGGAATTTTGACAGGTGTAGAACCGAACTTACTCGTTCGCAATCGCCTTTCTGTGTACCGCATCTGCGATACGATCATAAGTTAGTCTCTAACAAATTTATTTCTCGCTTATGGAAACCATGCAAGAGATTACAATCGAAGTTAGCACGGAGGTGGCAGAGGCTTACCAGTCCGCATCTCCTCAAGAACGCCAGAAGATTCAAGCCATAGTCAGTATACTGCTCCAAAAACAAATAGATAAAGATGTGGCTTTTCTTCGAGAACTGATGGACGAAATCAGCGACAGAGCTAGAGCCAGAGGCTTAACACCGGAAATGCTGGAGTCTATTCTCAATGAGCCTTGAACGGTCATTTGTTCTTGATACCAATATCATTGTCAGTGCGGCTCTCGTCAAGGAAGGCAGAGCGCGGCAAGCCTTGGATAAAGCTCAGGCAACTGGCATAGTTTTGACCTCAATGCCTGTCCTGTCGGAGTTGGAAGAAGTTCTTGCTAGACCCAAATTCGACAAGTATGTAACCGCAGGAGAGCGGAAGTTGTTCTTAGCAGGTTTCGTGAAAACAGTAAAATTTGTGGAAGTCAGAGAAAAGATTGAGGTTTGCCGAGATCCAAAAGATGACAAGTATCTGGAGTTGGCTGTAAGTGGCAATGCAACCTGTATTGTCAGTGGAGACGCTGATTTGTTGGTATTAAATCCATTTTGGGATATCCCGATCATGACAGTTCAGGAGTTTTTAGCATCAGAATTGTTCTAATTCATTCCCTTTGAGATGCGCCAACCCTTGAGCCACAAATTTAAGAAAATTTTATTAAACACTCTTCAAAGCTTATCCCTATAATAAGTCAATCCAAATTTTTTTGCTAATTTTAGGAAAAATCAGTGCGAAAAATCTTTTTAGAGGGTGTCTGGTCGATGTTGGCTCGACTTTCCATCTTATATCCGTCATTGATTCTCGCTTGGGGAATCCTGAATTCAGTTGCGATCGCTTTACCTAAACCCGAAATAGAACAAAATCCTCTGAGTTTAACCGAAAAACAACTTATATTTGCTCCCCTATCTTTGCCACTTGACCAGCCTCAACGTCAGGAGAACAGTCAGGTTGATAGTTTGACCTTTACAGGTTCCCAGACTCCAACCAAGATGGATTGGAACTTTGCTCAAACCAACGAGCAACCGAGCGAGACAAGTCCTCAAGCAGTCGCTAATTTAGAGAGTCCTTTAATCCATTTTCCTGCCTCGCTGCCAACGGCGAACCACTTGCAGCAGGGAGATGTCGTTTTCAATGTTTACAATCGTCTTTATTTCATCCCTGATTCATTGGCTAACAATGCCACTGGCGCTTATCCCAATGTAGGCGTTAGCTGGGGGGTGACGGATGGGTTAGAACTCACGTTAGAAGGTCAATTTGTCGATAGTGGCAATCCCTACCGTCAAGGCGAGTTTCAGACTAATCGCCTGCCAGATGAAAACGCGGCTCGCAGTGAAGTCACATTAGAAGCTAAGCAGCGATTTTGGCAAACTTCTGAGCAAAACCTCGCTTTAAGTGGTGTTTTGTCGCTATCTTTGGGTGATCGCGGCGCTCGTTTTACGCTGCCAGATGGCTCGTTCATTGCCAGTAAGACCGATTCGAGTCTCATTCCGGCGATTGCCTTGCCTTTTACCGCACAACTGAGTGAACGGTGGCAGATAACGCTGTCGCCAACGGTAGCTTTTTTTAACGAAGACAATGCCTTATTTTTGTTTCGTACCCCAATGGACAATCCTGGTTCGTTTGGCACGACTTTCGGCTTTAGTGGTTCAATTAGCTACGAAATAAGCCCTCGTTGGCTGTTGTGGGCGGATGGCTTCGTTCCGGTGACGGGCAATAACAGTATCAGTCGCGATTCAGGTAAACCTGTGCAAACCTTGGTTTATAATGCTGGATTTCGCTATTTAGTTAATCCTCGCGTCGCCTTGGATATTTTTGCGTCTAATAGCTTAGGAAGTCGAGGCCCGCTTGCGCTGACGGCAGACCGGGAATTGATGGCACTTGGGGCTGGCGTAACCTTTATGCCCGATTTTATCGCAGCTAACCGTCGTTATGGCGATCGCTTTAACCGTGAGTTCGCAGACATCTCAACACCTGTAGACAGTTATGGATTGGGCTTATTTGAGCGGCAGACGCTCAATAGCGGACAGTTCTTTTTTAGCTTGCAAGGCGGCAGTAACGGCATTTTTACCGCTCTTAGCTATGGTTTAGTTAAAGATTTAGAAGCTGGCATTTATTTAGATTATGCTAATGGAGTAGTAGACGAATCAGAACAGGGATTGAGTGGCAGAATTCGACTGCTCAATCAAGCAGAAGGATTTCCGATTACCTTGAGTTTGGGAGCGACACTCAGTCAGACGAATGAACCTTTTATCAATTTTTTTGAAGATAATCGCGATGAATACAAACAACGAGGATTGTCGAAATCGATTCCCTTTGTTTTAACCACTGACAATGCCAGTCAAGGAAAGTTGAAAATTGTCACACTTTCACTGCCTATTAGTTACCAGTTTGACACAGGAGCGGCTATATGGCTGACTCCGGTGTGGGGATATGTGCAGTCATTGGGAACGCAAATTGTTGGGATTAATGCAGGAGGTACGATTCCGATTGCTCAAGATTGGAGCTTAACCGGAGAAATTGGCGCGAATTTTAGCGATAGAGGCAATGTTTTTCTAGGGGATAGCCTGAGCAATGCTATTCCTTGGACGTTTGCCGTGCGCTGGAATCCTTCATCTTTATTGGGGATTGACTCAGACAATCAGCAGTCGCGTCCTTGGGTTAATCTATATGTTACGAATCGCGTTGGGTTCTCGCCTTGGCTACAAATGCGCGTTCGTGACCAAGATAGAACAGCCGTCGGCGTAGGGTTGTTAATTCCGTTTTAACTGAAGCGATCGCTCAAAAATCACTACAAGCCTAGAATGGTTTTTAATGCTATTGCCATCTCTGCTAAATAAGACTCATCTAAATGCCCCAAAACTCGAATAATCCTTGATTTATCAATGACTCGAATTTGTTCGCATAATATTACTGAATCTTGACTTAAACCCCCAATACCTGCTGGAATAAAAACATGAGAAGGTAGCAGTTTTTGTCGAATTCTCGTTGTCAATGGAGCAATTAATCGTATGAGGACTAGCAACATTTGCTCGATTAATTTGGACAACTACGACGGGTCGGATTCCTGACTGCTCTGTACCGATAACAGGATTGAGGTCACACAAAACGATATTGCCTCGGACAATGCTACCACTGAATCTCGCCACGAGCGAGTCGCTCCTCATAGTCTGTCAAATTTGATAAATAATCTGAAAAATCTGACTCAGCTATAAACTTTAAATCGTTCAATTTAGCTTCTTTAGGCATGAGTGCTTGTTTCCTAAACTGTTGTTGTTCTTCTGGGGTGAGATTTGCGTATGCTTTAATTAATTGTTCGAGGTCAGACATTGATGTTCGCTTTATTTTATCTACTACACTATTTAGTCTAGTCTAAAATATGTTTATATTTTTACCTTCGTAATCCTACAATATTATGGGTATCGAAGGATAGAGGGGGGCGATCTGAATAAGTCGAGGAATTCTTCGGAATTTCCTACCAAACTCCCCGACTAAGGTTGATTTTTGGAGGTTATTACTAACATCGCAGGAACAGGACGGGACTTTTCTTTGGCACGCCTACTGAATTCCCACCCAATAGTTCTGGCACAGAAAAGCTCTCGCAACACAAACAACTCGAAAACCGATGTTTTTGTTCCTGTTGTCCGGCTCGTTCCTATTACGATTGGCACAGCGACAGTTCCTAGGATTGTTGTTCCAAGAACCCCCGCGCAGCAGCCGGAAGTGCCTGTCCCTTCTTCAATGCCTCACGAAAATGAGGGAATTGAATATCTTTTGTCTGAGATACCATGTATCGCCGGACTTTAAATGGGCTTCCCAACTTTGAAGGGATCGGGCAATATTACTAATCCCTATCCTATCATCATAATAGTCTTGTTGCAATCTTTTCAGTCGTCTTCTGGCGCGTTTTAAGTTTTCTGTTCTCACTCTTATGCGGTCTAAAAAGATACGAAATCCTAGAAAATTCGCTCCCTGTCGCGTTTCAAACAATTGGCTTTTAATCGGATGAATTTTGAGCCTGAGCGTTGCTAAATAGTCTTCTATTGCCAGTCTAACCTTTGATAAAAAAATACGATCACTTGAGAACATTGCAAAATCATCAACATAACGAATATATTTATTTACTTTGAGAACTTCTTTGATAAAATGGTCGAATTGGTTTAAATAAATATTGGCAAAAAATTGGCTGGTTAAATTACCGATGGGTAGGCCACGCCTTCGCTGTAAAGGAATGATTAAATCATCGCCTGGAAAAAACTCAATAGCGGCTCCTTGTTCGTTACTATTGTCAATAATGGTATCAATTAACCACAAGGTTCTTTTACATTTGATTTTTCGTCGGATTTGCTGTTTTAAAATTTCGTGGTCAATGCTAGCAAAATATTTCTTAATATCACACTGGAGAACATATTGACTAGAACGAGCAAACTGAGTAAATTTTTTCAACGCTTTATGAGTGCCAAACCCAACTCGATTAGCATAAGAATTGTGAATGAATGTCTTTTCAAAAATAGGGGTAATCACATTACAAAGCGCGTGGTGAACTATCCTATCTCGATAGGGAGCCGCCGAAATCATGCGGAGTTTGGGTTCTCGAATCTCAAAGGTTTTATATTTTCCGGGTCGGTAAGTTTGATTTTCTAAACTTTGCTTTAAGGCTTCTAATTCCTGTTCGAGATTATAATTAAATTTTAACACACTTTCTCTAAAACGCTTACCTCTTTGTGCTTGCTTGGCAGCTTTTAGTAAATTAGAAAAATCTGTAATTTGATGATAGAGATTACCGTATCTTTTCATGTTATTCTCCTTTTTGTTTTTGCTTTTTTATCCATCCTCCTAATTCTTGCCCCACTTCATTAATTAGCTTATTGGCATATTCATAACGTTGTTCTTTAATGAAATTAAAATCGAAAAGTAACCTCGTTTGATAACGTAGAATTTGCAATCGGCTATTGAGTGGTTCTAGAGACTCTAGTTTTTTTTTGGAATATTGAGCTATAATTAAACTATCGAGAATATTATACATCTCGGTTATCATACGGTTGCCTAGCAGCAGTTTTTGATCTCGCGGCAGTCTGTTAATGATTGGTACGTACCATTTAATCAGATCGTAGAGTTTTTGTATAATAGAAAGGTCATTCATGAAATTAAAAAAAAAATTTAAGTTCGCTTCGCTCACTAATATAAAGAATAAAAAATAAAGGGTAAAGTGTTAAAGGATTAAAGGGTAAAGAATTATTAAGTCCTCGCAACACAAACAACTCGAAAACCGATGTCTTCGTTCCTGTAGTCCGGCTCGAACCTAATACGAGAGGCACAGCGACAGTACCAAGGATCGTAGTACCAAGAACCCCCGCGCAGCAGCCGAGAATGATTATCATTATTTAGCCAAGCACTGCCATCTGTTGTAGCACCCTCATAATTATCATGCCAGGTATCCGCGCACCATTCCCAGACATTCCCGTGCATATCGTATAATCCAAACGCATTTGGCGGAAATTGCCCCACTGGTGTTGTTTTCTCTCGATATTCTCCTTTGAGTTCTTCAGCATAGGTGTAGTTGCCATTATAATTGGCTAGCTTGCTAGTAATCGTCTCCCCAAAATAAAACGGTGTAGGGGCGAACGGCCGTTCGCCCCTACAGGCACGACAGCCATATTCCCATTCCGCTTCACTAGGAAGTCTATAATCTTTTTGCGCTAATTTAGACAGTCGCTGACAAAATTCCACTGCATCGTACCAGCTAACCCTTTCTACGGGTAAACTGGGGGAATCTTTAAAACGAGATGGTTCTAACTCAAGTTCTCGCTCTACTTGGGATAAACTAGCAACCGCTTTCCACTGCTGCTGTGTGATGGGGTATTTTCCCATAAAGAAGGGAGGAACGGTGACTTGATGTTGCGGTTTTTCCCATCTGAAATACTCAACCTCATATTTTTTACAGAGTCTTTCGATTTCTTCGTCTTCAGTTCCCATGAGGAAGGTTCCCCCTGGTACGTATACCATCTCTAAGGAAACGCCGTTGATGTCTTGAATGAAATATTGTGCTTGGCGGTTTTCTCGGTTGTTTATTTCTCCTTTTCGGTTAACGGTGACGATTTCAAAGGAAAATGCCTTTAGGTTGCTCTGAGTTTGCTCATTAGATGCTGCTTTCTCCTCTATCATTTCAACTAAGTTATCCGTCTCTCTTGCACCCTCCTTAACCGGAGAAGGATTGGAGGGGTTATCTTCTCCCCCTCCAAGTTGCTTGGCATACTCTACCGCCATCACCAATAGCTCAAACCCATCGCTTTCCCAATAATCTAACCAGTGTATGTCTCGCAGTTTTCCCCCATATTCTGATTGCAAGTCAGGGATGTCGCAGTCGTCAAAGCGCAAGGGGATGATAAATATAGCTTCTGATGGCATTTCGGCGTAGACATCGAGGGCGAGTTTGAATTCTTTTTGGATGTATCCTCGCTTGCTGACTGAACGCGATGACAGACAGGCAAGGAAAATGTCACTGTTTCTAATCGCTTTGGGAATTTCGTTACGCCAGTTTTGTCCAGGAATTAGATTCTTTTTGTCTAACCAAGGCTGATATCCGGCACTTTTGAGCTTGTCGTATAATGTCATTACTTGCGGCTTGTCTTCACTGGCATGAGCGAGGAATATCTGCATTTTTCTTAGGGAAGAAGGATGTCATCCCACTATTTTAGGGCGATTAAAGCTCAAGTCCAACTACGAACTAAGGAGCGGCGCATTTAAACGACTCACGTAGGATAAGCAAAATGCTTGTCACAGACTAGAAGTCCGTGATACTACAAAGATTTTCTTAATGATTGATTAGAGGAATCTGACCCGACTTCAACCACTCCATCATCAGATAAGGATGAACAATCTCAAACCTATGAGACGGCGCAACATAAATTCCATGACGCTCTGGAATCAGAATTCTGGTATCTTTCGCACGAAAATCCCTAAAATTAGCTGTTACTAAAAGATTAGCACGACCCGCTAAAGCCGTTTCCAGAACATGGGCATCTTCTTGATCTCGCAATGCTATTATCCCAGTCCCTCCTAATGTGAGTTGAGGAAAGACACCCACCGCCTCTAAACTTGCGTAGCCGCGAATAGCATCGATATACAAGTCCGCCACCGTTGGAGTTATCCCTAAATTCTTCTCTAATACTAGTCGGAGACGATTTAACATCCCCCAAGAAATGATCAGTTGCACAGTCCCAAGATCACAAGTGCCTTCTCGAACAATTCTGACCAGATATTGACAGGATGTATCCTGTCTTCCCTTGAAATCAGCTAAGAGTGCAGCACACCAAATATTGAGATCCAAACACAGCCGCAAGTTCTCAGCCATTGCCGATTAAAGTCACAGCCGCCGAGAGAATTTCGTCTTCAGTTTCTAGTTGACCTAGGTTATCAACTTTCATTTGCTCTAGCACCTGTCGATGGGCGACTTTATATTGAACATGAACTAGAGTTCGGGTAATCTCGTGCATGACTTCTTCTAAATCCGCCTCATTTCCTAGTGCTTCAATTTGCCGCAGGGCTGTTCTCGCTTCTGTTGGTAAGCCAACGAATAACTTTAAGGCCATCCCTGCAATTTGAGACGGTGGTCGGTGTTCCAGTTTCGCAATGTACGCCACTCGGCTGGCGGTTTCTGGATCTGTATAGGCAGATACTGTTTTTCCAGCCATAAACCTCTTGAAGAAAAAATCATAGTTTCTATAGAAATTATAGTTTTTATAGAAAGGCATGGCAACAGCGTCAGCAATTGATGAAAATTAGATGCATACAATAGCTCAAGTATCATCGATAATCAAGACTTACCTCTGGATGTATCACCTTGAAAGTCATTGCGATGGTCAATCTAACGCCAACGTCGAGTTATAGCCTGTCTCTGCGGATTGAATTGCCCAATCACGCCGGAAAATTAGCCGCCGTGACTCAAGCGATCGCTCAAGTGGGTGGTAATCTAGGACAAATTTCCCTCATTGAGCGCAATCTCAAAATTACGCGACGCGAACTTACTGTCGATGCCTTTAGCGAAGAACACGCCGAAAAAATTGTCGCTGCCGTGCGAGAAATTCCTGAAATCAAAATCCTCAAAGTTTCTGACCGTACCTTCGACTTGCACCGTCAAGGCAAAATTACCATCGAAAGCCGCATCCCCTTGACTTCCCAAGCGGATTTAGCGATGGCTTATACTCCTGGCGTGGGGCGTATTTGTAAAGCCATTGCTCGCGACCCATCTCAGGTTTTCAACCTGACTATCAAAAGCAACACCGTAGCCGTCATCACCGATGGCAGTGCCGTATTAGGATTGGGCAATTTGGGGCCGGAAGCGGCTTTACCTGTGATGGAAGGCAAGGCCATGCTGTTTAAAGAGTTTGCTGGTATTGATGCTTTCCCGATTTGTCTGGCTACCCAAGATACTGAAGCCATTATTGAAACCGTTAAGAATATCGCTCCCGTTTTCGGTGGCATCAACCTCGAAGACATTGCCGCGCCTCGCTGCTTTGAAATCGAGCGTCGCCTGCGTCAAGAACTCGATATCCCGGTGTTTCACGACGACCAACACGGCACAGCTATTGTCACCCTTGCTGCTTTGATCAACGCGCTAAAAGTGGTACGCAAGTCATTAGAAACGGTTCGCATCGTCATCAATGGAGCCGGGGCCGCAGGATTGGCGATCGCCTCTCTCCTCCGCAGTGCAGGTGCGACGACGATTTGGCTGTGCGACACTAAAGGTATCCTCTGTACAACCCGCAGCGATCTGACTTCTCAGAAACAAGCCTTCGCCGTCAGTGCTGGTGGAATGCTAGCCGATGCCATGCAAGGGGCTGATGTCTTTTTAGGGGTGAGCGTTCCGGGCGTTGTCACGCCGGAGATGGTGCGTTCGATGGCCACCGAGGCGATTGTTTTTGCCATGGCCAACCCGATTCCCGAAATTCAACCCGAACTAATCGCCAATGATGTCGCCGTCATGGCCACCGGACGCAGCGATTATCCTAATCAAATTAACAACGTTCTGGCTTTTCCAGGGGTATTTCGCGGGGCCTTAGACTGCCGTGCCAAGGAAATTACCGATAATATGTATTTAGAAGCGGCTAAGGCGATCGCGTCTTTAATCACGGCCAGTCACCTAGAGCGCGACCACATCATTCCTTCTGTCTTCGATCCTCGCGTGGCTACCGCCGTCGCCGGTGCTGTCCAACACGCTGCCCGTCAAGATGGAGTAGCTTTTCAATGAACAATAATCAATGACCAATGATGATGGATGATATTCCAGAGGCACGGCGAAAACTGGCTTTGAGCAAGCCCAAATCTAAAACCGTTTCTCGACGGCCCAGAGCGTTAATTTTCGCTGGCGTGTTGAGTGTTGGGGCTATTTTGGGACTGGCAGTCTTAGCGATGGTGCGCTTCCAACTTCCTCAGACCGCTACAGTTCCTATTGCAACGCCCACGCCTTCAACGCCTGAACTCGATAACGTTTTAGGACACCTCGAATACGAACAAGCTTCTGCTTCGGCGTTGCAATCGATTACGACCGACGGACGCATTCGCCTACGTCAAGCGGCGGCAGCTAGTTTTTTGCAGATGCAGGCAGCCGCTAGGGCTAGTGGAGTGAGTTTGGTTCCCATTTCTGGATTTCGCACGATTGAGGAACAAAATCACCTTTTTTTTGAGGTTAAGCAGCAACGGAATCAGGAAGCTCGCGAACGAGCCGAAGTCAGTGCGCCGCCGGGATACAGCGAACACCATACCGGATACGCGATTGATATGGGTGATGGCAAAGTACCTGCGGCTAATCTTAGTGCCAGCTTTGAAAAAACGGCTGCTTTTGCTTGGTTGCAAGCCAATGCTGCTAAATTTAGCTTTGAGATGTCATTTCCACCGAATAACCCGCAAGGCATTAATTACGAACCCTGGCACTGGCGGTTTGCCGGCGATCGCCACAGCTTAGAAACCTTTTACAAAGCTAAACAACTCCAAAAACGATAAATTCAGCCTAATTTCTCAAAGGTCGATGGAAAATCAGCTACTCAATCATCGCTATCAAATTCTTGAAAAGCTAGGAGAGGGAGGATTTGGCACAACTTATCTAGCAGAAGATACGCAAATGCCTTCCCGCCGTCGCTGTGTGGTTAAGCAACTCCAACCCCGCGATCGCAACCCTTCCGTCTATCAAATCATTCAAGAGCGATTTAAGCGAGAAGCCGCTATTTTAGAGGAATTAGGACAACATCCTCAAATTCCGCAACTTTATGCCTACTGCGAAGACCAAGGGCAATTTTACCTCGTTCAAGAATACATAGACGGAGAAACACTGTCACAGATCGTTCAAAACAGGGGAATAATGGCGGAGGATGCAGTTAGGCAAATACTCCTTAAACTCTTACCTGTTTTAGAGTACGTTCACAATCATCGTATTGTCCATCGAGATATCAAACCAGACAATATTATTTTGCGTCGTTCAGATTGTGCGCCAGTTTTAATTGATTTCGGTGCTGTTAAAGAAACAATGGGAACGGTAATTACTTCAACGGGAACACCCAAAAGTTCTATTGTGATTGGCACGCCTGGTTTTATGTCTTCTGAACAGAGTATTGGACGGCCTGTTTATGCTACCGATTTATATGCACTGGGACTGACAGCAATTTATTTATTAACTGGTAAAATACCGACTGAATTAGAAACAGATCCTCAATCGGGGGAAATTATTTGGCAACCCTACGCGCCTAATGTTAAGTCTACTTTGGCAAAAGTTTTAGAAAGAGCGATTAAATCTCATTATCAAGCTCGTTTTCTGACGGCAAAAGCCATGCTAGAAGCCCTCCAAAATACAGATTCCTCAACCATCCCTATTGCTCCTTCAAGTCAACCGACGACAATCCAGACAATGGTCATTTCTCCATCGGTCACTAGCCGCCCTCCCAATTGGGTAATCGGTGGTGGAATTGTAGTATTAGCTCTAGCTTTATGGTTTTATTATGGACTAAATCAAGAAGCAAAAAAAGTAAATTTAGATCCAATAGAACCAGAAGATTCTCCCAAAAATGATGAAATAACGGAGTCCGAAAAAGAGCAAAATCAATTTAATTTAGCCCAATTTCCTCAGCCTACTTGCGGCGATCCTCCGCCAACTTCGGCAAGTTCATATCCTCTTAACTTTTTTCCAGTTTTTAGTCAATTTAGTGAGGAGAATTTACAAAGCATTCAAAGTAATTTTTGTCAAGATGCTCTCGCCAAAATCAGAAAAGATACGGGAGAACAAGCCATACAGGTTGCTTCTTTTACCAGGTTAGAGAAAGCACAAGAGTTTAGTGAATTTTTGCAAGATAAACTGGGCAGTGGAGAGGTAGGAGAACCTACTTTAGTTGCTCAGCATCCCGCCCAAAAATTAGACGATATTCCAGCAGAAAATAAACAGTCTGTGCCAGAGAGTGCTGCGAAGCCGTCCCCGAAGGGATCGCCCCAATTTACCGAAGATGAAACTTTAATTGAATCTCAAGCCATATCGACGATTGAAAATCTTTACACTTTGCTTTCTACTCGTCAATATGACCGAGCGATTCAACTGTTCTCGCCTGAACTAGCTTCCCAATTCGATCCACAATTTTTTGAGCAATTTGAAAGCGTGACCGTTGAAAATTTACAAGTTGTCTCTCGTAGTCCTTCTGCGATAGAGTTTGAAGGACAAAATACTTACGTCTATCCTGACGGTTCTATCCAACGAGAACTTAGGTCTTATACGGTCGCAAATGTGGATGGCGAGAGCAAAATTACCGCCTCTGAATTTATTAAAGTCACTCAGTTTCGCTAAAGTTCATTCCGCTTATCGATTTTTCTGGTCTGAGTTTTTGATACCCTGAAATAGGCATTTAGGGAACTGCATGAACAATTCCAGACTGCGATATTTAGGGAGATACTTGCGCCCTCACTGGCGGCAAGTGGTGTGGGGAATGGGGGCCTTATTCGTGGCCAACGCGATAGGTGTATCTATTCCCTTGTTGATTCGGGACGTGATAGACGATTTGCAATCACCCTTTAGTTTTGACAAAATTTTGCGCTACGTGCTGTTAATGGTCGTTCTTGCCTCATTAATGTGGGCCGTTCGTATGCTGTCGCGCCTCTCAATTTT
Source organism: Microcystaceae cyanobacterium (assembly GCA_041743025.1). GTDB lineage: Bacteria > Cyanobacteriota > Cyanobacteriia > Cyanobacteriales > Microcystaceae > JBGTNM01. The sequence continues at coordinate 2,956 of JBGTNM010000573.1, read as the reverse complement.
TGGGATAGGTCGCCAAGTCGAAGTTGACTTGAAACAGAAAATTTTTCAACATCTCCTTACCCTCGAACCTTCCTATTTTGCCACGCATACATCTGGCGATCTGATCAATCGCGCCACGAGTGATGTAGACAATATCCGCCGTCTGGTCGGGTTTGCCCTCTTGAGTTTAATCAATACGATTTTCGCCTATGCTTTGACCCTGCCTGCCATGCTGGCCATTCACATTCCACTGAGTTTGGCGGCAGTTTCTCTCTATCCTTTGATGTTAGCCGCCGTCCAGCTATTTAGCAGCCAATTGCGCGATCGCCAACTCACCGTCCAGGAAAGACTCTCCGATCTCAGCGAATTAATTCAAGAAGACATGAGTGGCATGGCGTTGATTAAAATCTATGCCCAAGAAGAAAACGAACGTCGCGCTTTTGGCCAAAAAAACCGACAATTATTAGGGGCTAATCTCAAGTTAGCTCGCACGCGCAACATCTTGTTTCCGCTCGTCGAAAGTATTGCTCGCTGTAGCTTACTGGTGTTGCTGGCTATGGGAACCAGAGCGATCGCGGCGGGGTCGATTACGATTGGGGATTTTGTCGGACTGATTATTTTGGTCGAGCGGTTGGTGTTTCCGACGGCACTCCTAGGGTTTACGATTACTGCTTACCAACGAGGAGAAGTCAGCATCGATCGCATTGAAGCGATTTTTCAGGCAAAACCCAAAATTGAAGATTCTCCCAGCGCAATTTCGCTCGATTCGTCGCAAGTTCGGGGTGAAATTACAGCCCGTCATCTGAGCTATACCTATCCAGGTGCAAAAGTCGCCGCTTTAAACAGTGTTAATTTTACCATTATGCCAGGAGAAATGGTAGCAGTCGTCGGCCCGATTGGGTCGGGAAAGTCTACCCTCGCAAACATACTGCCGAGATTATTAGAAATTGAATCATCTCAGTTATTTTTAGATGGAATTGATGTAAAACAACTTAAATTAGCCGATTTGCGCCATGCGATCGCCTACGTGCCTCAAGATAGTTTCCTGTTTAGTACCACCATCAAAAATAACATCCGCTATGGCGATCCTCTCAATGAGTCACCAGAGATAGAGTATGCGGCTAAAAAAGCGCAGATTCATCCAGAGATTCTCAATTTTCCGCAGCAATACGAAACGTTAGTCGGAGAACGAGGCATTACGCTTTCAGGGGGTCAACGTCAGCGAACGGCTTTAGCCAGAGCGTTATTGATAGACGCACCCGTATTAATCCTCGATGATGCCCTCTCTAGTGTAGACAACAAAACAGCGACTCAGATTCTCAATAGTCTCTCAAGCGATCGCCATAAAACGGTTATTTTTATTACGCATCAACTATCGGCGGCGGCACAGTGCGATCGCATTTTTGTCATCAATCGCGGTCAAATTGTCCAAATCGGTACCCATGCCGAATTACTCAATCAACCCGGATTGTATCAATCCATGTGGCAACAACATCAACTCGAAGAAGTTTTGCGTTAGCACGCTAATAATATCAAATCCGGGTAAATCACCCACATATCCGTAGGGGCGCATTGCGTGCGCCCTTTCCCCCAGATTTGTAGTAGACATTTAGAGAATTGGTATTACGCAATTCGGAAGTGACAAACACTATCTATAGAGGTAAGGTGGGCAATGCCCACCTTACTGGCGCGGCAAGCTTAATTTGAAGCAATAGAGGAGTGTGCTGCGTAGCAAGCATCGTTTTAGTTTTTAGATTCCTCAGTTTTCTTTTTACTAGGACGTTTGCGATCTGATTTTTTTTTGAAACCAACGGATTGTGCTTCATTACTATCAGATCCAAATTGTCCTTTGACGACTTCTTTCATGGCAAGAATAGCGTTATGAAAGTTCCACTCTGCTTGTCTAGCAGCGTCGGCAGCAGCTTTAAATAGGGCTTGTTTTTCGGTTTCTTCCCGTTGTTTGGCGAGGAGGTCAGTATAAGCTTGTTTGAGGGCTTCTGGGGTGGCTTCAGTGCGAGTGGTGGTGTAAATGGAGATGGTATTGAGTCCGTTGTAAGAGTCGATGTCTTGTTGAAGGATGCTAGGAGTGAGGCGGCGGGTAGTATCTTGGGATGGCATAGTCGTTCTGCCTTTAAAAACAATGTTTGTATTTTATCCTACAATGTTTCTGCTTAGCCCTCTTTTAGTTTGATACCCCCAACCCCCCTTAAAAATGGGGGCTTTTTACTTTTAAAGAAGTAATACAATCTTTATGTATTTTCCTGCAATACCTCTCGTACATAAAACAATAACACAAGATTGCTCTCTAATGCTTCTAGCATTGTTAACGCTACTTTTGTATTAAACGCTGGTACTTCTGCTTGCTGTGCAAGTGCTTGTAGAATGCTAAACAATGTTTTTGTATTGCAATGCAAAAGGATTTGCGGGCGTAATTTTTTTTACTGTAAGCAAAGCGTTTTGGGTACTAGTGTGTTGATTACTTAATGTTTGTAGATAGATTATTAATGCTTGTTGAGACAATGCTTCTGTTCTGCGCCTCAATTCTACTGTAGCTCTAGTCATAATTTTACATTTGTAACCTTTTTAAGTATAGCTGATCATTAGTCTTAATGTACTGATTTGCTGCTTAGCCCCCCTTTCTAAGGGGGGTTGGGGGGATCAATCCTTTCTAAGTTGAGGGGATTAATTCTTCAATTTTCTGACACACACCTTCAAAATTGCTTAACACTTCTTGATTGGTAAAGCGAATAATTTTTAATCCATATCCTTCTAATATTTTAGTTCTTTCTAAATCATAACTTTGGGCTAAATCTGTATTATGAGTTTCTCCATCAACTTCTATAACGAGTTTTAAATTTGGACAATAAAAGTCAACAATAAAGTTATCTATTGGTCTTTGTCGATGAACTCGAAATAAAAAACTTCTTAAGTAATCATACCATAGTTTTTTTTCTGATTTTGTCATGTTTTTTCTCAG
>JBGTNM010000572.1:0-10158 GCA_041743025.1 Microcystaceae cyanobacterium | reverse complement strand
GGTAATGAGTGTCTTTTTCCCTGCTTGCGACGATAATCTGGTATTCCCTCAAAGACTTGAACAATTGCTATTTCAGACATCTATTTAGTTTGTTTCTATGTTACCACAGCCATTCTACCATGTAGAATGAAATAGCCCTGCCCAACAACAAAGAGAGCTTATCAACCAAATTCGGACTTCTCCACCCATCCGCAAAGTCAAAGGGAGTGGAAGAAATGTTCATGGACCCTACGCTAGTAAAAAGATGGGTAGAACGATTCAATTTGAGTCCCATACCGTTGAATTACCTGCGATTGTTCAATTTTATGAATATGATGACTCAGTTTTAGAATACTGGGATCAACCGACTCAATTCACTATCAAATGCTCATCTCAAGGGAAACAAACCACTACTATCAGTCATTATCCCGATTTCCTTGTCATTAGAAAAAATCGCTGTGGTTTTGAAGAGTGGAAGACAGAGAAAAGACTTGAGAAACTTAGTGAGAAACAGCCTTATCGTTACCAAAAGCAAGAAGGACAATGGTTAGATGTTATTTTTCAAGAATATGTGGAAAACTTAGGATATTATTATTATCGTCTTCGTTCAGACAATGAAATTGATTGGGTCAAATATCGCAATCAGAAATATTTACAACCATATAATCAAGGGTATTTAGAAAAACAATACGTCCTTAATGAACAGCTAGAATCCCATCTTCAAGAAATTATCATTAATAATCCTGGTATTAACCTTATAAATCTGCTTGAGAAGGCAAAAAATGCCACTATTGATGATATTAATACCTTAATTGCTCTCGAAAAAGTTTATACAGATTTAAGCGCAGTTGCCTTAGTTGAACAAGAGAGAGTACACTTATTCCGTGACCAAGCGACCGCCGAAGCATACATTACCGCCACCCATGATTATAGTGAACCTATCACTAGCAGTGTGCAGGTACTGAATCTTAAAGTAGGGTCATCCTTCTTGTTAGATGGAAAAAACCTCACCATTGACCACATTGGTGACACTAAAATCCTTCTCAGAGGAGAACAAGGGATTATTCGTTGGACTCATGCAGAATTTCAGCAGTTAATCAAATTGGGGGAAATTAGTAGTCTTCAGACAGAAGAACACGCTACTTTAGATGAGGAGGGATGGCAATACTTTATAGAAGCCAGTCCTAAAGCCTTAGAAACTGCTAATCAGCGATATTCAGCCATTAAACCACTTTTAGATGGAGAGTCTTATGAGTCTCAAAACTGTGATATATCAGAAAGAACCCTCCGCTACTGGAAAGTCAAATATCGAAAAGCGCAACAAGAATACGGATGTGGGTTTATTGGCTTAATTCCTCAACAAAAAGGAAACCCCACCCCCCGCTATTCAGATGAAGACTTAGAATTTATAGATAGAGTCATTGAAGAACAGTATGAAACCTTTAAACAAAAAAATGTTTGGCAGACTTATGAAATTTTAAAGAATAAATGGCAGGAATCAGGACGCATTTCTCCAATTCCGAGTCATACCTTCTATTACGAGAGAGTGAAAAAACGAAACAGTTATCAACAAACCAAAAAACGGATGGGATCTCGTGCAGCAAATAATCTTTTAGGTCCTTGGTTAATTAAACCCACCACCCCTCGTCATGGAGATCGTCCTCTTGAAATTGTACATATTGACCATACACAACTTGATGTTCAATGTGTCTGTCCTTACAGTAATAAGAACTTAGGCAGACCTTGGGTAACAAGTATGATTGATGCCTACAGTCGTCGTATTTTAGCGTTATATATAACTTTTGATAATCCGAGTTATCGTTCTTGTATGATGGCTATCCGCATCTGTGTGCAAAGGTTTGGTCGATTTCCTGAATGGATTGTAGTGGATAACGGAAAAGAGTTCAGTTCTACTTATTTTGAGACATTATTAGCACGTTTTGAAGCCAGTAAAAAGCATCGTCCCAAAGATGTCCCGAAATTTAGTTCCATTATTGAACGCTGGTTTGGGTCACAGAATACGGAATTTATCAATAACTTAAGGGGGAATACCCAAATTATGAAGCACGTCCGCCTTGTCAAAAAAGAAAATAATCCGAAGAATTTAGCTGTCTGGTATTTAGACGAATTATATGATTATTTAGCGTTTGGCTATGCTTATGGGGTTTATGATAAAGCAGAACATCCAGCGTTAGAAGGAATGTCCCCTCAAGAAGCTTTTGAATTAGGATTAGCAAAAACGGGACATCGACCTCATCAATATATTAAATATGATGAACAGTTCAAGATTTTAACCTTGCCAACTAATAGTAAAGGAACAGCGAAAGTCATTCCCGGTAAAGGGATAAGAATTAATTATCAAGATTATTGGACAGATGAATTTTATAGTGTGGAAGAGCAATCTGTTCCTGTCCGTTATGACCCTCTTGATTACGGAGTTGCTTATGCGTATATCAATAATCATTGGGTAAAGTGTGTATCCAATTACTATATGAAGTTTCAAGGCTATTCAGAGAAAGCTGTCGGGATAGCTACCACAATTTGCCGACAAAAACGACAACGTTACAATCAAAGTCAATATGTAGGGGCTAAAGAGATTGTTGACCTGCTAAGTAATGCAGAACAACATGAAGAATTAATCTTACAAATTCGTCAAGACCAATCGGCTAAATTGGTCTACAATTTAATAGAAGGAAACCTCAGTAGTGCAGTCTTAAATTCAGCAGGAATTGAGCATCCTTCATCTCGACATAATAGAGAGGTTGATGAAGATATTTTCGATTTAAAAGAGGAATTTTTACAACCGAGTCTATCTGGGAAAATTAATTTAGATGACATTCAACCTTTTGATGATGAGGAGTTATGGTAATGGCTAAGAAGCGTCTGTTTCCCCCAGAACTACTACAAGAATTGAAAGATCAAAAACTAAGGTATTTTAAAGATGTGATTGTTCCTCATCGTAATATTCGGTTGATTTTAGATCAGCTACTTAAAAATGCCATAGAACCAGATGATGCCTTAGTTTATCTGGTGTTTGGGGTAACTGGAGTTGGAAAATCACGCTTAAAAGCAGAATTGGAAAAACGATTGCTTAAACATTTTGAAAATGAAATTGTTTCTAGCCCAGGAAGTTTAGTAGTAGGGGGAATCGAGGTAGATGGTGCTGAAGGAGGAAAGTTTAACTATTCTGATTATTATATTCAAGTTTTGGAATCTTTGAAGGAAGTTTTAATTGATTACAAGGAAAGTTATGGAGTTGATTCAGAGGATAATAACTTAGATAATTTAATAGGAGATCATGAAGGAAAAAACGCTAAAGCTTTACGTCGAACGATGCAAAAAGTTTTTTTACACCGTGAGTTAAAAGCTTATACTTTAGATGAAGCACAACACTTATTTGATGTTGCAGGAGGAAGACAAATAAATGTTCAAATGAACTGGCTTAAATCACTTGCTAATAAAACTCAAACGGTTCATATTTTGTTTGGAACGTATGAACTTTTAAAATGTCAAGAAGTTAATGGACAAGTAGGAAGAAGAAGTGAAGATTATTATCTACCTCCCTACTATTTGAATACATTGGAAGATCGACAAGAATTTATTAAAATAATTAAGACATTACAACAGTATTTTCCAGTTGAAGATGAGCCGCAATTAGAGGAACGTTGGGAATATTTTATGGAATATTCGATTGGATGTGTAGGAATTCTCAAAAATTGGTGGTATCGCGCTCTTAAAAATGCGTTAGATGATGGAGCGAAAACGGTGAGGATGAAAGATTTTAAAGCGAGGGAATTATCAGCAGGAAGACGAAAAACAATCCAAAAAGAGTTAGAAGCAGGAGAAAGCCGTTTAGCCTATCTATATAACGAAGAAAAAGCCATAAAGCCTGAATATACTAATTCTCAACCGACGAAGAAAGTTAGAAAGGTTGGGGAGCGTAAGGTAGGGAGAGACTTAGTAGGAGTTAATCAAGAGGATGAGTATTGATATTGATGAGGAACTTTGGAGTCCAAAACCTCTAGAAATCCCTCAACGAAGTCGCTTATTTTGTCTTAAACCTGTGGGAGTGGGAACTCCCAATACAGAAAGTCTCAGCAGTTATCTCAATCGTTTGGCGCAGGAGCATTGTTTAACTTCTCAGAAGCTCATAATGGGGGAAATCGCAACACTTATTCTGAAAAATGAGGATAAATCGGAGTTACTACAAAAGAGTATCAGTCACTTATTAGGAAATAGCGATGCTAAACCCGCCATTAACGGAATGCGGGAGATGACGGGAAAATTAATAAACGTCTTGGAACAGTTAACTATGCGTCAAGATTTACGCTTTTTAACGCTTTTAAGTTGGAAAGGGATGATTTATGACCGGGGTATATTGCGGAATAATCGTGCATGGTGTCCCTGTTGTTTGGAGGAGTGGAAGCAGGAGAAGAAAACCCTCTATGAACCGTTATTATGGTCATTTAAGGATGTAGAAGTTTGTTTGAGCCATAAACAGCAATTAATTGAGGAATGTCCTCATTGTGGTTCTCATTTACTTGTTTGTGCAAGGTTATCGCCTCCTGGATTTTGTTCTCGTTGTCAGGGGTGGTTAGGGCTAAAAATGAAAGGAGGAGAAGATATAGAGAAATATCGAGTTAATATTCAACAAGGTATTGGGGAATTAATTGCTATTACACCCAAAATAGGATATAAACCCATCCCCATAGAGTTAACCCGCAAGTTACAGTTAATTTTATTGGTGTTTGAGCAAGCAATTGGAAAAGATTTGAAGTTATTGGGAGATTTAGAGGGAATTATGGAACAGTTGAGGATAACTGCAAAACAGCATCAAAATAAGCCTTATCATTTGGTGAAGCTGATTATTCCGGTATGTGAGAAAGCGAAGATTAGTGTTTTGCAGTTGTTTTTGACTAATTTTAAGGAATTAGGAGAGATTCTATTTAAGAATTTTGGTCTAGAATTGGGGTTTTAGAAATGTAGTATAAGTCTGATTGTGGGATTTATACTACAACGAGTTTATAAAGGTTTAGATGCTATATTTCTCAGAATATATTGAAGTAGGTTGTAGCATAAATCCGTATGGTTAAATCTCCAAATATTAAACACATCTTTTTAGTGTTGTTAATTTCGTTTCCTAAATTGGGCAATCTAAGTAATAAGCTCAACTTTTCATTCATTAGCTAAAAATGTCCTCGGCGAACCAAACCCCAGAAAATCAAGCCCGTGACCTCATTGACCACAAGCTACGCCAAGCGGGATGGAGCGTTCAAGACAAAAAAGCCATCGATTTTAATGCCAGCTTAGGAATAGCCATTCGAGGATACCAAGCCGATGCAGGATTTGCTGACTATGCGCTTTTCGTCGATAGAAAGCCAGTGGGTATCATTGAAGCCAAACGAGATGAAGAAGGACATCGCCTCACTGTTGTTGAAGAACAATCGAGAGAATATGCTGATAGCAAATTAAAACACATCAATAATCAGCCTTTACCCTTCATTTATGAAAGCACAGGCAAACTTACTCGCTTTACTGACCGCCGTGACCCCAAACCTCGTTCCCGTCCAGTTTTTTCCTTCCATCGTCCCGAAACATTCCAAGAATGGCTGACTCAACCCAAAAGCCTACGGGATAGACTTCTCGATATTCCGACTCTTGACCCAACTGGGTTAAGAAATTGTCAAATTATAGCGATTAACAACTTAGAACGGTCGTTTAAGCGAAATTTACCTCGTGCTTTAGTCCAAATGGCGACAGGAAGCGGAAAAACGTTTACCGCTATCACTGCCATTTACCGCCTATTAAAGTTTGCCGATGCCAAGCGGGTGTTATTTCTCGTCGATACGAGAAATCTGGGAGAACAAGCTGAACAGGAGTTTATGAGCTTTGTTCCCAATGATGATAATCGAAAATTTACCGAACTTTACAATGTTCAGCGTCTTTCATCCAGTTACATCGCCAAAGACGCTCAAGTATGTATCTCCACTATTCAACGCCTTTACTCCATCCTTAAAGGTGAACCTTTAGACGAGGCAGCCGAAGAAACGAACCCGAATGAGATGGTACAACCGAGACAACCTATTCCCGTTGTTTATAATCCGAGAATTCCTATTGAATTCTTTGATTTTATTGTTATTGATGAATGTCATCGCTCTATTTACAATATTTGGCAACAGGTTTTAGATTATTTCGATGGGTTTCTCATTGGTTTAACCGCTACTCCTGATAAGCGCACCTTTGGCTTTTTTAATGAAAACGTAGTCAGCGAATACACCCACGAACAAGCGGTAATGGATGGTGTAAATGTGGGGTATGAGGTCTATACTATCGAAACCGAAATCACTAAAAACGGTAGCTGCTTAATTGCACAAGAATTCATTGAAAAACGGGAAAAACTGACCCGCGAGAAACGCTGGACACAACTTGATGATGAGATTATCTATACCGGAAAACAATTAGACCGTGATATCGTTAATCCCAGTCAAATTCGTCAGATTATTCGCACTTTTCGGGATAAACTACCTAAAATATTTCCCCATCGTCAAGAAGTCCCCAAAACCCTTATCTTTGCTAAAGATGATAGCCACGCTGATGATATTATCAACATGGTACGGGAAGAATTTAATGAGGGGAATGATTTTTGTAAAAAAGTGACCTATAAAGCCAAAGAAAACCCTAAATCGGTGTTAGCTCAGTTCCGCAATGGTTACAATCCCCGTATCGCCGTCACTATTGATATGATTGCCACAGGAACCGATGTCAGACCTCTTGAATGTCTCGTTTTCATGAGGGATGTGAAATCTCGAAACTACTACGAACAGATGAAAGGACGAGGAACACGTACCCTTAACCACGACGAGTTAAAAAAAGTCTCTGGTTCTGCCCCATCTGCTAAAACTCACTTTGTAATTATTGATGCGGTGGGTGTAGAAAAATCCGTTAAAACTGACAGTCGCCCCTTAGAGACAAAGCGCAGTGTTCCCCTTAAAGACCTGATGCAAGGTGTAATGATGGGGGCAACTGACTCCGATGCCTATACCTCTCTCGCAGGACGATTAGCCCGTTTAGAACGGCAAATAACCCCAGAAGAAGCCCAAAAAGTGCAAGAATTGACCCAAGGGGAAAAACTAGGAGACATAGCCAAAGCGTTATTAAATGCCTGTGACCCTGATATGATAGCTGATAGGGCAAAACAAGACTATCAAACCGATAATCCCACTCCTGAACAACTAGAAGCAACACAAGAAAGCCTAACCCATCAGGTTTCTGGCTTATTTACAGGACAACTCATCGAATACTTGGATAATGTTCGCCAAGTTCATGAACAGTATATCGACACCCTCAACTTAGATAGGGTCATCTATGCGGGATGGATTCAGGAACAACAGGCGCAAAACGAAACCCTGATAATGGACTTTAAAGCCTTTATTGAAGCCAATAAGGATGAAATTACCGCCCTGCGTATCTTCTATAACCTACCCTATCAACAGCGTCCCGTTACCTATCGAATGGTCAAGGAAGTGTTAGATATCCTTAAGCAACAACGCCCCCACCTTGCACCGTTAGGAGTTTGGCAAGCTTATGAACAGGTAGAACAGGTCAACAGCCAGCCCATCAATGAGTTAACTGCCCTTGTTGCTTTAATTCGGCGGGTAATTGGTTTAGATGAAACTTTAACGCCCCATGAAACTCGTATTAATCGCAGTTTTCAAACGTGGGTGTTTCAAAAACAGGCGGGTGCATCAGTAAAATTTAATGAAGAACAGATGCAGTGGCTACGGGCGATGAAGGAACATATTATCAGTTCTTTTGCCTTAGAAAGGGAAGATTTAGATTATGCGCCTTTTGATAGTATGGGAGGCTTAGGGAAACTCTATCAGCTTTTTGGGGATGAGATGGAGGCTATTATTGAGGAGTTAAACATCGCTTTAGCGGCTTAAAATGATCTCTGAATTAAGGAGTAAGTATGACTTTACAAGATGTGATGGAGTTAGCGAAACAATTATCCCCGATGGATAAAAAGCGTTTAATCGACCAGCTTATGTCTGACCTAGAATCCGATTCTCAAAAGAACACAAAAAATATTAAAACTTTAGAGGAAATTAAACAAATTTTAACCCCTTATAAATCTTTTCTAGTAGAGAAGTTTAAGGTTAAGGAGTTGGGGATTTTTGGGTCTTATGTTAAAGGAAAACAAACGGAGGATAGTGATGTTGATGTTTTGGTTGAGTTTTCTGAAGTACCAACGCTTTTTGATTTAGTAGAAATTCAAGATTTATTAAGTGACAAAATTGGAATTTCTGTGGATTTAATTGAAAAAGAATCTTTACTTCCTGCGATTAGTAAAAATGTTTTAAGTGAAACGGTTTATGTATGACAAGAAGTTTAAAAGACTATTTAGAAGATATTTTAAGATATGCCAAAATCATTCAAAAACAAACATCTAATTTAACTTTTAATGATTTTGAACAAGATGAAGCCAAAACCTTAGCAGTAATGATGGCTTTTATGATTATTGGGGAAGCCACTAAAAATATTCCTGATGAATTCCGCAATCTTTATCAACAAGTCGAATGGCGCAAAATGGCAGGAATGCGAGATAAGATTATTCATGAATATTCAAGGGTTAGGTTGATTACACTTTGGAATACTTCTCAGGAGAAAATACCAGAGTTAATTGAGAAGTTAGAAGCGATTGTTAATGAGCAATAGGGGTAAAATTTATTAGATGACAAGTATAAAAGTATGACAGAAACAAATGGGAAAAATGCAGATTTACCGCAGGGGTGGGTAACAACAACGTTTAAAGAGATTACTATTTATGTTCAAAGAGGAAAATCTCCCAAATATATAGAAAACAGCAAGTTACCTGTTATCAATCAGAAATCTATCAGGTGGCATGGAATTGTTAAAGAAGACCTGAAATATATTCATCCTGAACAATGGTCTAAATGGTCACAGGAAAGATTTATTCAAGACCAAGATATTTTATGGAATTCTACAGGAACAGGCACAATTGGAAGAGCTTGTTTATTTAAAAAAACAGAGGATTTATCTCGTGTTGTAGTAGATAGTCATGTCACAATAATTCGACTGTATACAAAATATATTGTTCCTAGTTACGTTTTTTACTATGTGATGTCTCCCTATATTCAAAAAAAAATAGAAGATATGCAGACAGGTTCAACTAATCAAGTTGAACTAAGTAAGTCTTCAATTCTTGAAACAAAAATAAATATCCCCCCCTTACCCGAACAACACCGTATCATTGATAAAATCGAAGAATTATTTTCAGAACTCGATAACGGGGTAGAATCCCTGAAAAAAGCTCTAAAGCAACTTAAATTATACCGTCAAGCAGTCTTAAAATGGGCATTCGAGGGAAAACTTACCGAAGCATGGCGTAAAGAACACCAAGATCCCCTAGAAGATGCTGAAACCCTCCTCACCCAGATTAAAGCCGAAAGAAAACGACACTATCAGCAACAGTTAGAGGAGTGGGAAAAAACGGTTAAAGATTGGGAAGCAAACGGCAAAGACGGCAAAAAGCCTACTAAACCCCAACAACCGAAGGATTTACCCCCGTTAACTAAGGAAGAATTAAGCGAATTACCGAGTTTACCTGATGGGTGGTGTTGGGTGAAACTTAATGAGATTTCTGAAAAAATAACTGACGGGGAACATTCAACTCCAAAAAGAACAGAAAATGGTTATTATCTTTTATCAGCAAGAAACATTCAAAACGGTTATCTCTCTTTTGAAAAAGTTGATTATATTCCTGAAAGTGAATATTTAAGAATAATTCAACGATGTAACCCAGAAGAAGGGGACATCTTAATATCTTGCTCTGGAACAATTGGTCGGATTTGTAGAGTGCCAAATAATCTAAAATTTACTATGGTGAGGAGTGTTGCTCTTATAAAAATCCAATATAATATATACTTATCAAAATATTTAGAATATCAATTACAAGCTCCTATACTTCAAAAAATTATTCATTTTAAGAAAAAAGCAACGGCTCAGGCTAATCTGTTTTTAGCACCTATTAGTGAATTACCAATTGCTATTTGTTCGCTCCAAGAACAATCTCAAATCGTTCAAGAGATCGAATCCCGCTTATCAATTTGTGACCAATTAGAAGCCACCATTACCGAGAATTTAGAAAAAGCCGAAGCC
>JBGTNM010000571.1:0-9050 GCA_041743025.1 Microcystaceae cyanobacterium | reverse complement strand
CAAGAAAAGCAAAGTAGGAGTCAAGACCAGACGGCTTAAGGCTGGCTGGGACGACAACTATCTTAAGGATGTCCTTAGTGCCTTAAACATAGTCACTGCCTAGTCCACATTAATTGTTACGAAACGTGTGCGTTTGCCCTGGATACCCAGGGTAAACGCATCTTAAGTTTAGCCCCAAATATGGTATAGTAGAATGTTGACTTATTTCCCGAAAAGAGTTGATTTGTATTATCAAATGGCCAAAGGTTTTACAGCGACTTTAAATCCCAAACAAAAACATGAGTCTAAAGCTAGGACAACTAACTTTTTGACTACTAGTTTTTTTCAACATTTTACTGCCTTGAGTGATCCCAGAATAGACAGAACCAAAGAACATTTATTAATCGATATTATAGCGATCGCTATTTTAGCTGTTATCAGTGGTGCGGACGGATGGGTAGGAATTGAAACCTATGGCAAAGCAAAATATGAATGGTTAAAAGAATTTCTAGAATTGCCCAATGGAATTCCATCTCACGATACATTTAGTCGAGTGTTTTCCAAACTAGATCCTCATGAGTTTCAACAAGGGTTTTTAAGTTGGGTCAACTCAATTAGTGAGAAATTAGAAGTAGAAGTCATAGCAATAGACGGTAAAACGCTCAAACAATCCTATGATAGAAATCACCAACAGAAAGCCTTACATATAGTAAGTGCGTGGTCGTCAACTCATCAATTAGTATTAGGACAACAAAAAATTAGGGATAAATCCAATGAAATCACAGCGATACCTGTATTAATAGAGATGCTAGAAATTGAGGGAAGCATAATCACTATCGATGCAATGGGATGTCAAAAAGAGATAACGTCACTTATTGTCAAGAAAAAAGCTGACTATGTTTTGGCTTTAAAAGCTAATCAAAAACGTCTGTATGAAGGAGTAGAAAGTTGGTTTAAGTTAGCGAAGAAAGAAGATTTTATGGGAAAAGAATACAGTTATTATCAAGAAGTAGAAAGTGGACATCATCGAATTGAAAAAAGAGAAGTATGGGCTGTTCCAGTATCTAGTTTGCCTGAGCTTTATAATCAATCACACTGGACAGAATTGAACACAATTGTGATAGTAGTAAGTGAACGGCGTTTATGGAATAAAACGACGATTGAAACTCGCTTCTATTTGAGCAGTTTGTCAAATGATGCTGAAAAAATTGCTAAAGTTATTCGGAGTCATTGGGGGATTGAAAATAGCTTACACTGGACATTAGATGTGATACTTGCTGAAGATAATAGTCGAATTCGTCGAGATAATTCTCCCAAAAATTTTGCTCTATTACGTCGTTTAGCCTTAAATTTACTCAAGCAAGAAACGACCTTTAAAGGAAGTTTAAAAATGAAACGTTATCGAGCAGCAATGGACAATGATTATTTAACCAAGATTTTAGCATCTACCCATCAATAAATAGCTATTTATTGTCAATTCTTAAGTAAAAGTAAATCTAATATAATCATTTTCAACTCTGAAAAAAACTTCAGAAATTAATGAACGTGGAAATTTTTAAGGATATATAATAGCTAGATTACTATTATCGGCAAAACACAAACATAGATTTTTGTCAACTTAATTTAGATGCGTTTACCCTGATAAAGTGAACACCTTGAAAGGGCTGGTCCTATTTACTATGCTGCATGGCAGCTCAGATTTTTTGCGACAGAACCAGACAGTTAAGACAGTTAAGAGATTGTTGAATATAACTAAAAATTTTATTTTTTATTAATTAATTTTAATAATTTTAAGATTTGTAATTAATTATTATAAACGACTTGACTTATTTTTTTTATGAGGTAAATTTTGGAAGGATAAAGTTGTAGCGCAAGTTGCTAAGTTAAAAATATCAAGCGAATGCCAAATTAAGGCGACTTTGATCGAGACGATAAACTCCCAGAGAGAGGTTTAAATGAATAATGACTTCTAGCAAGCAACCTTTTGAGTTGCCCAGTTTTTATGTGCCTTGGCCAGCGAGGCTAAATCCCAATTTAGAAGCGGCGCGGGTACATTCTAAAGCCTGGGCTTATGAAATGGGGATTTTGGGTGGGGCAGAGGACTCAGAAGAGTATGGTATTTGGGATGAGCGCAAGTTTGATGCCCATGACTATGCCTTACTGTGTTCCTATACCCATCCTGATGCGGATGAACCCATGCTCAATCTGGTGACTGACTGGTATGTCTGGGTATTCTTCTTCGACGATCACTTCCTGGAGCTTTACAAGCGTACCCAAGATATGGCCGGGGCCAAGAAGTATCTGAATAGGCTACCAGAGTTCATGCCTGTGCAGCCCAAAGAAACGCCACCAGAACCCACTAATGCTGTAGAAAGGGGTTTAGTAAACCTCTGGAATCGCACCATTCCTAATGCTGCCCAAGACTGGGTAATCCGGTTTTCGGAGAGTACCATCAACCTGCTCAAAGAATCTCAGTGGGAACTCGCTAATATCAGCCAAAATCGAGTCGCTAACCCCATTGAGTACATTGAAATGCGCCGTAAGGTGGGGGGCGCACCTTGGTCAGCCAACCTAGTGGAACACGCGGTTGGGGCAGAAATTCCGGCCCGGATCGCTTCCACTCGACCCATGCGCGTCCTCAAAGACACCTTTGCTGACGGGGTACATCTACGAAATGACATCTTTTCCTACCAGAGAGAAGTGGAGGAAGAAGGGGAAAATGCTAACTGTATTTTGGTTTTAGAACGATTCCTCGATGCGAGTACCCAGGAAGCGGCCAACCTGACTAATGACTTATTAACATCGCGGGTGCAACAGTTCGAGAACACCTTTGTCACCGAGCTTCTTTCCTTGTTTGAGGAATACAGTCTGACTCCCGATGAGCGTCTGAAAGTCATCCTATATGCCAAAGGACTTCAAGACTGGCAGTCGGGGGGTCATGAGTGGCATATGAGGTCAAGCCGCTACATGAACAAGGCAGCAGACAAATCTTCGGCCTTCAGCTGGCTTCTAGGCGGTCCCACTGGGCTAGGCACATCGGCAGCCCGTCTAGGAGCCTTATACGATAGTTTGGGACTGAAACGGTTCAAAAGCTTCACCCATCTCCCCTATCAGCCTGTAGGGCCAGTAACCCTGCCGCAGTTTTATATGCCCTTTTCCACCAGTTTGAATCCCCATCTGGATGCCGCGCGGAAGCATTCTAAGGAATGGACGCGTCAAATGGGGATGCTGGACGTATTGCCAGGGATGCCAGGTATTTACATCTGGGATGACCACAAATTCGATGTGGCCGACGTGGCGTTATGCGGTGCGTATATTCATCCCAATGGATCTAGTTCTGAGTTGAATATCACAGCCTGCTGGCTGGTTTGGGGAACCTATGCCGATGACTACTTCCCGGCACTGTATGGTTATAGCCGCAACATGGCAGGAGCAAAAATTTTCAACGCTCGGCTATCGGCGTTTATGCCCCTTGATGTAGATCCCATTCCCGAAGCAACCAATCCAGTAGAACGGGGTTTAGCGGATATTTGGGCGCGGACGGCTGGGCCGATGACAGCTAATGCTCGTCGCCAGTTTCGTCAGGCGATCGAGGATATGACCGAAAGTTGGCTATGGGAACTGGCGAACCAGATCCAAAATCGCATTCCAGACCCGATAGATTATGTGGAAATGCGCCGTAAGACTTTTGGTTCTGACCTAACCATGAGCCTGTCTCGACTTTCCCAAGGAGATGAGATACCATCAGAGATCTTCCGCACCCGAACCATGCAGGGAATTGAGAATTCAGCCGCCGATTTCGCCTGTTTGACGAACGATATTTTCTCTTACCAGAAAGAAATCGAATTTGAGGGCGAGATTAATAACGGTGTGCTGGCGGTTCAAAATTTCCTTAACTGCGATATCCCCCACGCCGTCGCAATTGTTAACGACCTGATGACCTCTCGTGCCCTTCAGTTTGAACATATCGTTGCGACTGAACTCCCTATCTTGTGCGACGATTTCGACCTGGATACCAGTGCCCGTGAGAAACTGTACGGATACGTCAAGAAACTGGAACAGTGGATGTGCGGCGTACTCAAGTGGCATCGGGCGGTAGACCGCTATAAGGAATTTGAATTGCGGAATCACTCGACCCAAAAGCGGTTACTCCAACGCCCCACAGGGTTAGGCACTGCTGCGACCCCTATTAAACCAAGTGTCGGTCAGGAAAAAACTCAAACCCATGTTGGGCCAGTGGTGCAGAACTTACCGAGTGGCCCGACAGGGTTAGGGACTTCAGCTATCCAAATCGCCTCGCTGTTAGAAAGGAAAGATTAGCTCACTCTAAGTCCTTATGGCGGTCAATCCAAAAACTTGTCAACAAACATTACCTATGGAGATGATTCATGACTAATACAGCCAATACTCCTCTAGAAAATCTAATCGAGCAACAGCCCATGAGTTTGCAGACGGAAGCGGCACGTAATTTAGCAACTACCACTAAAACCCAACCCCAGATGCAGGGAATTACCTCACGGTGGCTCTTAAAACTGCTGCCTTGGGTAGAAGCGGTCGGTGGTAGCTTTCGAGTCAACCGTCGCTTAACTTATGCGGTTGGAGATGGACGGGTCAGCTTTACCAACACAGGGTCCCTGATACAGGTCATTCCTCAAGAACTCACTGAGTTACCTTTGTTGCGGGGATTTGAAGATGTCGAGGTGTTAAACACCTTAGCGAGTCAATTCCTACAACAAGAATTTGCTGCGGGAGATGTCATCATCCAAGAAGGTCAAGCGGCCGATCGAATATTGCTGATCGCTCATGGTAAAGTCAACAAAATTGGCCCAGGTAAATATGACGAGCAAGTTGTTTGGGATGTATTAGCTGATGGAGACCATTTTGGCGATTACGCTTTAGTCGAATCCCAGGATGCTTGGGATGTTACCCTCACCGCCCTTACCCGTTGTACGATCTTATCTTTGCCTCAAGCAGCCTTTCAAAACTTGGTTAACCAGTCTGAGGCCCTGCAAGCGCAAGTGGATCGATTCAGAGAAAAATTGCGCCAACCCACCAATCAAGACGGGGAAGCCTCGATCGATCTTTCTGCAGGCCATTTAGCAGAAGCAGAATTACCTGGGACTTTTGCCGATTATGAAATCAATCCACGGGAATATGAGTTAAGCGTCGCTGAAACGATTTTGCAGATCAACACACGGGTTGCTGACCTTTACAACGAACCCATGAACCAGACGGAGGAACAATTACGGCTGACTATCGAAGCATTACGGGAACGCCAAGAACACGAAATGCTGAACAATCGTAACTTCGGACTGTTACACAATGCCGATCTCAAACAACGTATCTTTACCATTAGCGGCCCCCCAACTCCCGACGATCTCGATGAATTGATCTCCATTGTTTGGAAAGAACCGAGCTTTTT
This sequence comes from Microcystaceae cyanobacterium, assembly GCA_041743025.1. Taxonomy (GTDB): domain Bacteria; phylum Cyanobacteriota; class Cyanobacteriia; order Cyanobacteriales; family Microcystaceae; genus JBGTNM01. The sequence continues at coordinate 3,649 of JBGTNM010000571.1, read as the reverse complement.
CCTCGCTCATCCTCGTACTATTGCCGCGTTTGGTCGGCAATGCAACCACCTCGGACTTTATCCCCACCCTATCCCTATGGGGAACAGTGCCATTCCGGCTTGGCGCGGTATTCCCATTTATCCTTGTAATAAAATTCCCGTTACCAAAGAGCGTACTAGCTCCATCATGTTAATGCGTGTGGGAGCAACCAACCAAGGAGTGATTGGCCTTCATAAAACTGGCATTCCTGATGAGTATCAGCCTAGTTTGTCTGTTCGCTTCATGGGGATTAACGAAAAGGCCGTTATTTCCTACTTGGTTAGTGCTTACTACTCTACAGCCGTTCTCGTTCCTGACGCACTAGGCATTCTTGAAGATGTAGAAATTGGTCTCTAAGTAGTCGGACATCTTTTTACTGTAGGGACGAACGGCTGTTCGCCCCTACACCCCGATGCTCTTTTTTCAGGAATATTATTTTAGTCGCATGAAACGTTAACGTTATGACAGATTCTTTGATCGGGCCAGATTTAAACGGCCGAACCCAGATGAGCTTAAGCACGAAAGGGGCGCGTAATTTAGCCAAAACCACGAAAACTCCGCCCCAGATGCAGGGCATTACCCCCAGGTGGTTGTTACAGATGTTGCCTTGGGTGCAAGTCATGGGTGGGGCCTATCGGGTTAACCGTCGCTTGACCTATGATGTTGGCAATGGACGGGTCAGCTTTAGCAATACAGGAACCCAGGTGCGGGTCATTCCCCAAGCACTTCGTGAACTCCCTTTACTGCGCGGGTTTGAGGATATAGAAATCCTTAACGCCTTGTCAGACCGCTTCGTGCAACAAGAATTTGCCCCTGGTGAGGTAATCGTACAGGAAGGCCAACCCGCCGACCAGGTGTTATTAATTGCCCATGGTAAAGTTAATAAGCTTAAGGCAGGAAAGTATGAGGCGGAAGCTTTACGAGATATCTTAGCTGACGGCGATTGTTTTGGGGGTGAAGCGATCGTTTTATTTCAGGATACTTGGGAAGTTAGCCTTAGAGCAATGACGCGCTGCATCGTTTTATCTTTGCCAGTACAAGCGTTTCGGGAGTTGATGAACCAGTCTGAAGCCTTGCAGACTCAGGTTGATCGCTTTAGAGCTATCTTGAGTCAACCCCAGGATAGGCATAATCAAGCGGAGATTGTCCTGGTCGCAGGTCACGGTCAGGAAACTGAATTACCCAGAACATTTGTCGATTACGATTTGAATCCACGAGAGTATGAATTAAGCGTCGCTGAGACCATTTTACAGGTAAATACGCGAGTTGCTGACCTCTATAACGAACCGATGAACCAGACCGAGCAACAATTACGGCTGACTATCGAAGCGTTGCGGGAACGACAAGAATACGAAATGCTGAATAATCCGGGTTTCGGATTGTTGCCCAATGCCGATCTCAAACAACGCATTTTTACCCGCACTGGCCCGCCTACTCCAGACGATCTCGATGAATTACTCTCCCGGCGGCGCAAATCCCATTTTTTCCTAGCTCACCCTTACGCGATCGCCGCTTTTGGTCGGGAGTGTAACCGTCGTGGAGTCTATACTCCAAGCAGAGAAGTCAACGGAAAGATCGTGCCGGCTTGGCGTAACTATCCAATTTTTCCTTGTAACAAAATTCCGATTACTAAGGAGGGGACTAGCTCGATTTTGGTACTCCGTGTCGGAGAAGAAAACCAAGGAGTGATCGGTCTACACAAAACGGGCATCCCTGATGAATACCAACCCAGTCTATCTGTTCGGTTCACAGGCATCGACGAAAAGGCGGTTATTTCTTACTTAGTGAGTGCCTACTACTCCGCCGCTATACTCATTCCCGATGCACTGGGCATCCTCGAAAATGTTGAAATTGGAGTTTATTAAGTTCACATCTTGCACCAGTCGTGAAACTCCCTAATCAACCGGTAGTCCCTACAAACCAGTGGAGGTAAGTTGGCACGGGGGTAAGTTGCTGATAAAGTAGATCAAGTTAACTAATGACCTACCCCAGAAGCCGTTCCTCTCGATGCCGATTCCCGCTTACCATCCTCAAGAACTCCATCCTCTATTCCCGCCCCATTGCCCTTGTCGAGACTGTGACTATTACGGCGAGCCAGAGAATTACATCACCAAAGAAGGGACTTATCCAGTGAAAGGAGAAGCTCGCCGAAGACAAAGGCTAAAATGTCACGCGGGAGGTCATAGATTCTCGGAAACAAAATATTCTCCCTTATTCGGGCATCAAGGGACGTTTCAAGAATACGAGCAAACGGCCAAGATGGCGGGCTACGGTCTGAGTACCGCACAGATAGCAGACGTTCTCGAACGGGATCAAAGGACGATATTGGTGTGGCAAAAAGCTTTAGGACAAAAATGCGAGACCTTTCATCTTTCGGTGTGTAGTTTAATCGGTTTGGTCTTAACTTACCTTCAAATGGATGAAATATGGTCTTACTTAAAATCCAAGAAGCGACAGATATGGGTATTTATCACCTTAGAGGCTCGAACTAAGTTTTGGGTGAATTTCGCGGTGGGGAGTCGAACCACACACACGGCTGATCGTCTGTTAAGGGAGCTGGTTTACCTCATGCCGTGGGGGTTCCGTGATTTTCTGTTAATTGCCACCGACAAACTGGCAGCCGATGAACACGCGATCGCCCGACAGCTACGAAAAGTCCGGTACGCTTACCTTCAGGTGGTTAAACAAAGAAGAAAACGCCGACTCGTTACGGTTAAACAAAGGCTCGTTCACGGCAAAAACGAGGATTTCTTCGGCAAGACTCGTAATACTTCGTATATTGAGCGATTTAACTTAACTTTACGTCAAAAGGTCTCCTATCTCCAACGTAAGACTCTCGGCTACTGTAAAAGTCGTGCTAACTTCCGCGCTTGTTTGTGGATTAATCTGTTCAACTACAACTATTGCCAATTTCACCGAAGCCTTCGGGTTGAGGTCAACGCGGGGTCAGTAAGATTTGCGAAACGTTATCAACATCTTACCCCCGCCATGAAGATGGGGCTAACGGCAACCCGACTGACGTGGCGGGATCTTATCCTCGCCCCGATCGCTGAAGAAGCCCATAATTTCGCCACCTCCACCAGCTTGTAGAGACTATCCAATTTTCAACTCTTCTTAGGCGATCGCTTATCTCAGGAAGCGGGAAGGAGGCAGGCGTAGTTCAAAAGTTTCAACATTCGAGGATTTCTTTTGTCGCTCATCTTGCCCCTTGTTTTCTCGCTCTAGCTCTAGCTAGCAGTGCATTAATCTTTTGCTTTTGGTCTTCTGGCGGACTGAGCCTACCTGTCGAGCCATCGGGTTCGAGTGAGTTGAGTTTCTCTTGCCATTGAGCAATTTCTTCATCGGTCATCTTTTCAATTTTCTCAGACATATCCTAGGGTGTTGAAAATCAGGGGAAACTAAGAAAAATTTTGTACACAACTTTTATGTTGCAGCTAGGAGAGAGGTAAAAGAGGAAGAAAAGTAAGTTAATGTCCCAAAAGGAGCTTGCGTTTAGAGAGATTAGGTGCGACCCGTTTCAGCCTAAATGCTTAAAGCATGAACGCTGAGGGGATTTTCGGAACCTAGAAAATCCAATAACTCTGAAGTCTTGTGGGTTAAATTCCCACCGCCGAGTGAGACGGTTGAATC
>JBGTNM010000570.1:0-14067 GCA_041743025.1 Microcystaceae cyanobacterium | reverse complement strand
TGTGGATCTGAGCGAGGGGGGTTAGGATGGACAATGCCCATCCTACGCTGGTCGATGCGGGAAATTGCGTCAATCGCTTCTGAATCTGTCCCTGCTGCGGCAATATTAACCCTCAGCCATAGCATTCTAGCTTCTTCCCAGTTTTTATTAATCTCAACGCGGTAAGCTTCATTTTTCAGCGTGATTAAATCTTGGGGGTTGGGGATGAGGTAGCGGGGAAGGATAGGGAGATTCAGTTTGGTTTCGGGTTCGATGTTGACGTAGGGGAATTGCGGCGGTTTGCCGTATTGTTGGTTGAGTTGGGGAACGCGATCGCGGATATACTGACTCAGACGGGCAACAGTAGCACAATTGCTTTCTCCTTGAAGCTGTAAGCCTTCTAGGAGGGCGTAGGTGAAGGAGCCGCGCTCTAATTCGTCGATTTCCCAGGCTTTTTCCCTCGGACGGCAGGAATAGAAGGTAATCACGCCTTGATATTGATCTAGTCCAATCCCCAATCCCTCGCGACTGCTTTCGCTGCGACAGGCATCTAAAAACAGCATGACATTATCGCTGTTCCAACGCCGCAAACGTTCGATGATGTAACTGACTGCAATGGCGGTATTTTCTACATCGCCGCGATCGCTGTCTGAAAGCATGAGATAATCGCTGTCAGCGTGGCGAATACCGTGTCCGGCAAAGAAAAACCAAAGATTATCCCCTGGTTTCAACAAAGGGGTGTCAAATTGTCGGCGCAGGAAGTTGCGAAAATGTCCGTAAGTGGGTTGCGTGGGGATGGATTGTCGTTCGGCAGGAATGGGGGGGGAATCGTCGGTAAAGAGGAAAACGCGGTCAAAGTTGACTGTTTGGGCAAAAAAAACGCTGACAGCTTCAGCATCCTGCTTGGCACAGTTGAGATTGTTTAAATAACTGTAATGGTTGATGCCAAGGCAAATTGCCCAATTTTTAGCCATCTTCGTGATTTAACTGTCTGCATAGGTGTTCGACATTAGTAGGATGCGTTCAGAACGCATCCTACTAGCCATCTCTGCGTTTAAATTTGAAGGTCATTGCTCCTTTTCCCCCAATTTTACCGCCACTTCCCAATAAGCTAACTTGTCCTTCTCCGTTAATTTCGACAGTCAGTTCTACCTCGTCTAAGCACATTTTAGACTCAGGGGGGTCAGCTTCGTCGAGCATTTCTCGCATCGCTTGCAGGAAACCTTTCATTTCTCGCTTGAGTTTGGCAAGTTCGACGGGTTCTCGGCGAATGAAAGGAACTTCTCTGATAATGTCGTCTCCGCTTAGCCATCCGCCTCTATCTTCGCTGCTTCGACTACCGGCAGAAATTTCTAGAATGTCGGTTTCTTGGGTGACAATCCAGATAGTTTGGGGAGTGGGGATGTCTTGAGTCATAGGATTCCTGTAAGATGCGTGATTGACGCATCCTACTCTACTACAATTGAGATAAATCCTGATAAGTGATAACTGTTATGGTTTCCCCCTTTGCGGGCATGAACCCCTATCTAGAAAATCCCGAACTCTGGAGTGAAGTTCATCACCTACTAATTGGGATTTTGGCTGAAACACTCAATCCTCAATTACTCCCGAAGTATCGAGCGGCGATTGAAAAGCGAGTTTATCAGATGAGTGGCGAGGTTGCCCTATTGGTGGGCATTCCAGACGTGACGATTGAGCGAAAAACTGCCCTCCGTCAAACGCTTTCTAACCTGGCTGTTGCCCCGCCTCCTTCAACGCCAATAACGGTCAAAGTTCCCACCCCGATTGAATTTCGAGAAGGGTATTTGGAAATTCGAGAAGTCGCCACCAAAGAAGTTATTACCGTGATCGAAATTCTCTCTCCTACGAACAAACGTCCGGGGAGAGGACGAGAAGCTTACTCAGAAAAGCGTCAGCAAGTCTTGGGTAGTCGAACTCACTTGGTTGAAATCGATCTTTTGCGAGGAGGAGCGCCCCTGCCGATTTCTGGTGGCATTCGGGGTAGCTATCGAATCCTAGTGAGTCGTAGTGATTGCCGTCCTAATGCAGCATTATATGTTTTTAACCTTCCAGATCCTATTCCTACCTTCACCCTGCCTCTGCGATCGCGTGACCATGAGCCAACCATCGACCTTCATTCTCTGTTAGATCTCGTTTACGAGCGAGCAGGTTACGACATTGCGATCAGTTACAACCGCGAACCGGTGCCAACTTTATCGACAGCAGAGGCAAACTGGATGGATGCGCTTTTAAGGCAAAAGCAGATTCGCACGTCATTTTAGTAAATGAATTTATATCCAAGTGAGGAAGGGCGATCGCTTCACCTTCAGTTATAAATATAGACACAAAAAAAGGCGGCACCCAGACTCGAACTGGGGATAAAGGTTTTGCAGACCTCTGCCTTACCACTTGGCTATGCCGCCAACAAATGCAACTTTCCTATTATATCAAAAAGCTTCTCGCTCGTAAAAAGGGGATGGTCGTTACCGCAAATTTGTGCAATGCCTGTCTGTAAACTGCCATAAAAATCCTGATTTTAGGATGGAGCATCGATAGACTAAAAAGCGGAGGCCGACTGCCTCTATTGATCTTGTAGGTATAGTATTAAAATGAACAAATTCTCTCAATTGCTCTGGCTAACAACCCTATTTGTCCTAGGAATCGGCGCGATTTCAACCCCTCAAATCGCTCGCGGGGCTGATCCTTTTACCGATTTTTTCAATCGAGATTGCGTGCCTGAAGCCAAAAAATCAGGATTGACGCAAAAAGAAGCAACCCAAGGCTGTACTTGTACCATTAACGCCTTACGCAAAAAATATTCATCCCCAGCTTTTAATAGCCTTTTGAGCAAATATCGCAGTGGCGATACGGCTGCGCGTCGCACATTGAGGTCTTTCGGCGAACCCTGCTTTGATGAGATTCTAGACGATATCTTATTTGAGGAGTAATTGCTCTAAAATCCTTGTTAGGATGACTGCCCACCCTGAACTAAAATGAAACAATCTGTCCGAGAACGCTTTAATATTTCGCGCTTAGCGATTCGGTATGCAAAAATCACCGTGATGGTGTGGATTGCTGTGGCAGTCGCCGGTTTTTTGGCGTTTATGTCGCTGAAATATGCCCTGTTTCCTGACGTTCCTTTTCCTGTCGTTGTTGTTAATGCTAGCGCCCCATTAGAGACGGTTTTAGACACAGAAGCCAAATTAACGAATCCGTTGGAGGCATCACTGAGCGCGATCAATTATTTTAGCCTCTACTCCTCCACCTTTCCAGGGCAGAGTGCTGTTAGCGTCGCTTTCTCGACGGGATCGAACATCGATGCTTCTACCCAAGCAGTCAAAGATGCCATTAAAACAGCCTCTCTGCCTGCCAATGCTAGCGTTGAAGTCACGCCATTTAACCTCAACGAATCGACTGTTGCCAGCTATGCCATTGATAGCGAGAGCAAAGCACTAGAAGAATTAGCTGCCATTGTCCGCCTAGAAGTTGTGCCCCAACTCAAAAAAGTGTCTGGAGTGCTGCGCGTCGATTTACTAGGAGATGCGGCTTTTCGGCAAACGAGTGACGATTCGGCTTCTCCGACTCAAAATCCGCCTACCCTCGTGCGCTTTAACGGACGAGATAGCTTGGCAGTGCGCGTGGTTAAACGAGCAGATGCTAATTTGCTAGAGGTGGCTAATGGGGTTGAAAAGGTCGTAGAGCAGTTACATCGCCAAAATCCCGATGTGAAATTGAGTCTAGCAGAAACCCAAGCCGATTACGTGCGAGAGGCGATTCATGTTACGGTGACAGACTTTATTTTGGCTGTTATTTTATCAATTTTAGTTATTTTTCCTTTCCTACGGGACTTACGAGCGACATTGATTGCTTCGCTTGCCATTCCGCTATCTTTATTAGGAACCTGCATTGTCATGGCGATCGCAGGATTTAACCTCGAAACCCTTACTTTGCTGGCACTAACGTTAGTGATCGGTATTATCGTTGATGATGCGATCGTTGATGTGGAGAATATTTCCCGGCACATTGAAGCGGGGGAAAAACCCCTAAAAGCAGCTATTAAAGGAACCGATGAAATTGGACTGACTGTAACCGCCTCAACGTTGGCTATTGCCGCAGTTTTCCTGCCAATCGCCTTAATGGGGGGAACGCTAGGACAGTTCTTTAAACCCTTTGGTTTGACGGTTGCCGCGTCGGTGTTGATTTCCTTACTGGTTGCCCGTACCCTCTCCCCTGTACTAGCCGTATACTGGCTGAAATCTTCCCCTAAATCTAGAAATAACGAGATTTCAGTCAGAAAGATGTCTTTATGGACGTATTACTACCGCCATCTCCTCGAATGGTCGCTACGTCACCGTAAAGCCGTTATTGGCCTTGCCATTGCCAGTTTTTTGGTCGGCATCGCCCTCATCCCGCTTATTCCGCAGGGATTCGTTCCCCAACTTGATCGCGGTGAATTTAATATTGTTTATACTTCTCCTCTGCCCAAAGTTCCCAGTCGATTGAAAGCAGGGCTAGCTGAAAGTGAGGGAAATAATAATCAAAGCTCTCTATTTGGCGATATTGCTCAATCTCCCGAACGCTTTCTGTTGCGAAGGACGCGCCGCGTTGGTCGGCAATTGGAGGAAGTGGTTTTAGCAGATACTGATGTAAAATCGGCTTATACGACTATTGGCGTGCGCGGCAATCCTCTACAAGGCAAGATTTACGTTGAATTAAAAGGCGATCGCACTGCGACAACCAGCGAAATAGAAGACAGAATGCGGCAAAATCTACCAAAATTGCCCGGTGTTAGCGTCAGTATTCAAGACATCCTCTTTGTTGAGACGGGAGACGACACCCCGCTCAAAATTGCGCTTGTGGGAGATAATTTAGAAACGCTCAAGCAGACAGCGCAACAACTCAAAAGTCGCGTCGCTCAACTGCCGGGATTAGTCGATGTGAAAGTGAGCAGCGAGGGGGAAAGTACCTCCATTATCGAACATCTCAACGGCCACCGGACGGTTTATTTGAGTGCCAATTTAGGACAAGGTACGGCGTTGGGAAATGCCACCAATGAAGTTGTAGCCATTGCGCGATCGCTACTTCCCCCTGACGTTACTCTAGACTTAGAAGGAGATTCGGCCAGAGTCGGCATGGTTTTCGGCGAGTTTGGCATGACGCTGGCACTCGCTCTTGTCTGTATGATCGTGGTGGTTTACATTCCTTTTGGCAGGTGGTTGGAACCGTTGGTAATTGTCTTGTCGCTGCCTCTAGCGATTGTCGGGGCAATGGTTGCCCTATTGATTACTCAAAGTGCTTTCGGCATGATTTCCCTCATTGGGTTAATTTTCCTGCTAGGATTGCTCAACAAAAATGCGATTTTGCTACTGGACTACATTAACCAATTGCGGCAAAAAGGAATGAACCGCCACGACGCTATCTTAGAAACAGGCACAGTACGCCTGCGTCCAATTATCATGACCACTGTTTCAACCCTTTTGGGGATGCTGCCCATTGCGTTAGGATTGGGTGCGGGGGCCGAGTTACGTCAACCAATGGCAGTAGCAATTATGGGAGGGTTAATTACCTCAACGCTGTTGAGTTTAATTGTCGTTCCCGTGTTGTATACGCTGCTCGAAGATAAATGGATGCAGTGGTCTGGGGAGAGGGCTATTTTCGCCAAAAAAGTAATTAATTGATTGGAATCCGTCCCAATAAGGCAATTTAAAGGTATGGCAGCTTATCAATGACTTTTGTGACAGCGCGACTCCCCCTATTGCCATTCGGTCTAAGACAAGTTAATCTCTTAATAATTATTTAGAAACGTTAAGTCAAGGAATATCAGAATTAGTATGAAGCAACGTGGCGTAACTGTTTGGTTGACCGGACTTAGTGGTGCGGGCAAGACCACTATTACTAAAGCACTTGAACAAAAATTGCAAGCAGAAGGCTATGACTTTGAGGTATTGGATGGGGATGTAGTACGAACTAACCTCACCAAAGGGTTAGGATTCAGTAAGGAAGACCGCGATGAAAACATCCGCCGCATTGGATTTGTCTCTAATCTGCTGACTCGTCATGGCGTAATTGTTCTCGTTTCTGCGATTTCCCCTTATCGTGAGATTCGCGAGGAAGTTAAAGCCAAAATCGGCGATTTTGTCGAAGTTTTCGTCAACGCACCCCTTGCTGTCTGTGAAGATCGAGATGTCAAAGGACTTTACAAACTCGCTAGATCGGGTGAAATCAAGACTTTTACGGGCATTAGCGACCCCTACGAACCGCCTCTTAATCCTGAAGTAGAGTGCCGTACCGATCTCGAAACCTTAGAGGACAGTTTGGCAAAAGTTTGGCAAAAATTAGAAGAATTAGGCTATTTAGCTAAACCTGTCGCTGTGTAATTGAGAGGGTGGGTAGATAATGCCCACCTTATCTTTAATTTTGAACGATGATGAATTTTCCGCTAGAACTGACTAATCCTTGGATGGCGGCTGTTGGGTTAAATAGTATTTTACTAGCGATCGCCTTCGGAATTCCCAAAAAGCTGCTAACACCAGCCGGATACCTCCACGCTTGGATTTTGGGGGTTTTGGTCTGGGGTACTTTGGGATGGCGAGGTTATGCGGTGGTGATGTTCTACTTCCTGGGGGGGTCGGCAGTCACTCGGATTGGCATGGTGCAAAAGGAAGCAGCAGGCATCGCTGAGAAGCGCTCTGGAATGCGCGGGCCAGAAAATGTCTGGGGTTCAGCACTAATAGGGACAATTTGCGCGATCGCAACGCTTTTTGTGGGTTCTCCTTGGCGAGAACGATTTATCCTCGGCTACGTGGCGAGTTTTAGCACGAAACTTTCGGATACGACTGCTTCAGAAGTGGGCAAAGCTTACGGCAAGCATACCTTCCTCATTACTACATTGCAACCTGTCTCGAAAGGAACTGAAGGCGCAATCAGTTTAGAAGGAACCCTCGCAGGCGTGGCAGCCTCAGCACTGATCGCCGTTTTAGGCTGGATGATTGGCTCGATCACGCTTTCAGGCGTTTTGGTGTGCATTCTCGCCGCGTTGATTGCGACTACTTTGGAAAGTTTAATTGGCGCAACGCTGCAATCTCGCTGGGAATGGCTGACGAATGAAATGGTTAATATTATTAATACAGCGATCGGGGCAGGAGTTGCTATATTGTTTGCTTGGTTATTAACTTAGTAGGGTGGGCATTGCCCACCAATAGCTTGAGGACTTAGATTCAAGTTTTTTAAGTTTAGATTAGGCAACGTCTCGCAATCTACGGGTATTATCCACTAAACTTTGGGCAAATTGGTCAAAACGTTGAGAAAGCTTCTCGTCAGTTAGTTTCCCTTGCTCATCAAACGCTTTCCACACCTGTCCGAGCGCAATTTGTTCCGGGATAACCCAACCATGCACCCATCTTAAAATCACTCTAAGATCGTTGAGAGCATTGCTGTTAGATTGTCCACCCAAAACACTGATCAATCCAGCGACTTTACCCGAAAGCTCGTCAAAACTCATTAAATCGAGAGCATTCTTCAAAACCCCACTGATGCTGCCGTGATATTCTGGGGTTGCCAAAATCAACCCATCGGCTACCCTAACGCTTTGACGCATTTTTTCGACATCGGGATAATCGGGATAGTCATCGCCTCCATTACAGAAAGGCAAAGATAGGTTTCGCAAATCCAAAATTTCAACCTCTGCACCGAGAGCTTGTGCTCGTGAGGCGGCAAGCTGGAGTGCTTGGGCGCTGTAGGAAGATTGGCGGAGACTGCCGCTAATACCAACGATTTTGACCATGACCTTGTACAAACTCATAACGACTACGTATAAGCTAACAAATTTTTTGAAGATTTGTCAACCGATGTTCTTCCGTTTAACCCTTTCCCCCTTACCCCTTCCCCTTGTCCCTTAATTTGTCTCCTCGCTCAAATCGGAGACTGATAACTTCTCAATATTCCAAAAAGCACCGCCGAGAGCAGAATATTGAATGCCTTCAAACCGATTCCTAACCGCCGCCATTGAATAGGGATTCACTAAATAAATAAACGGTAAATAGTCTGAGACTAGCTGCTGTGCGCGATCGTAATAAGGCTTGCGTTTTTCAAATCCAAATTCTTGAGAACCTGCAATATACAACTGCTCAATTTCCTTTTCCCAATCGGCAAATTCCTGACCGGGTAAAGGCTGCGGGCCGGGCAATCCTTGTTGATTAAAAGAATGTAAGTTGCCATCAATATACCAAATATTAGGAGCGTGGGGTTCATTGTCTCCCGTAAAACCAATAATATGAACATCCCAATTCAAACTATTTGAGAGTTTATCGACCAATACATTAAAAGCTAGAGGACTAAAAGAAACTTGCATCCCAATTTTAGCAAGATCTTCTTTGATTTGCGATCCCAGAGCTTCACGAATTTTGTTACCTGAATTGGTAATCAACGTAAACTTAACTCGATTGCCTTGACTATCAAATAGTTCGCCTTTTTGGTTATAAGTAAATCCCGCTTGTAATAGTAGTGTTTTCGCTTTTTCGGGATTGTAGTCATACCCTTTAATACTGCGATCATTAAAGGGAGATTGAATAGACATTTGCGTATTTTGAGGTTCTCCCAATCCGCGATAAATATTGTTGATAATGCGCTGGCGATCAATAGCGTAAGCGACAGCCCTGCGAAAATTAACATTATTAAACCAGGCTGATTTCTTAGGATCTATTAATGGCTTACCATTGCGCTTACCCTTATTTAAATTAAAACAAAGAAACGTCGTACCGTAAGCAGGGCCACCATTATAAATAGTAAATTGTCCTCGTTGTTCTTCTCGTTTAAGCAATGAAAAAAATTCAGGTGTCACGCCAATTGAATCTAATCCCCTAGAGCGAAATTGAAGTAAAGAAGTATCAGTCGATTCGACAATTGCCCAAATAACTCGTTTGATTCTGGGTAGGGGATTTCCTTCCTCATCCTTTTTCCAATAATAAGGATTTTTCTCAAAAATAAGTCGTTGGCTAGTGATATATTCCTTCAACTTATAAGGGCCATTGACAATAATTTTAGCTGGCAGCGTATCCGTTCCCCAAGTCGAGAGAAAAATGGGGTTGCCTTGCTGATTCGTTTTGGTAATTGTTTCTCGTAAGATATGTTCTGGTAAAATGGGTACGCCAGCCGTATCTAAAAGCAGCGCATAGGGTTCGTTAACTTTAAATTCGATGCGGCGATTATCCAGCTTACGAATAAGCGGAAACTCGCCTGTTTTACCTATACGAAAGCTATCTCTATAGTTATTGGGGATTTTGGGATTGAGGTATAAATCGTTATAACTAAAAATAACATCATCAACGGTTAACGGTTGTCCGTCAGACCATTTCAACCCTTCTCTTAGCGTAAAAATAATTCGCAATTTATCGTCAGAAATCTCCCAAGACTCAGCCAACTCTGGCTCTTTCTTGGCAGTAATGGGATTTTCTGTAATTAACCCCGTGTAAGTCAGTCCAAAAATATTAGGAGATTCTTGAGAAAGGACAGCGTTAAAAGTTTTTGGATCGCTCAAAATCGAAAAAACAACTTGATTGGAATTGAGAGGAGGAGCGCAAGCCACTAAAGGCAAAAGGCTGAGACTCATTAGAAAAATAACTAACCATCGCTTCCAAATTGCAATCATAGGGAATAGGAAATAGGGAATAGGGAATAGGGAATAGTTAGCCAATGACCAACGCTCAATGACTTGTTTGGTATAGTATTAGAAAAATCGCTATATTTTAAAAAATAACAGATTTCGTGATGAAACGCCGTCGGTTTCTCCATTATGCCAGCCTTGCCAGTACGACTTGTGCGGTGAGCGCCTGTCGTCAAGGTAATCTTTTTCGCAATGATGCTTCTCCCTCGACAGGAGTTGATTTTGGCACGCCCGAAAAACCTAATCTCAGCTTAGGGTTTGTGCCAATGGTTGATGCGGCTCCTCTCATTGTGGCACAAGAAAAGGGCTTTTTTAGCCGCTATGGGTTGACAGTGTCCCTGCGACGTTTTCCCGCGTGGAAGGAGATAGAAAGTGGCTTGCTCGAATGGCGTTTAGATGCGGCACAAGCTCCTTTTGCCCTGCCTTTAAGGGCACAATTGGGTAAACAGCAAGCGTCGCTCATTTCGCTGATGAATCTCAATCTTAATGGAGGAGCGATCGCTTTAACCCAGAAGGCTTGGCAAGCGGGAATGCGTCCTTCTTTGAGTTATACTAATTTCTGGGATTTTGCGGCTAATTTTCGTAATTACGTTAGCAAATTGCCACAAACTGCCCGTTTTGCTACCGATTTCCCCATCTCAATGGAAGCATACCTGTTGCGCTATTGGTTGTCGGCGATGGGACTCGCTCCTCAACAGGATGCCAAATTAGTCGAATTTTCTCCTACACAATTGAGCTACAAGCTACAAGCAGGCATTATCGGCGGCTACAGTGTGGCTGCTCCCTGGAATCAGTCAAGTATCGAGCAAAAAACCGCTTTTATAACTTATGTCACGCGAGATATTTGGAAAGGACATCCGAGTAAAGTTCTCGCCACGATGGACGGATGGGCAAGGAAAAACCCCGCTACAGCCCGCTCGTTGATGGCAGCCTTGCTAGAAGCGTGTCAGTATTGCGATCGCCCCGAAAATCAGCCAGAAATTGCTCAAATTTTGGCGCAAAGTCAATATCTTAATGTTAAGGCGGACGCGATCGCGCCTGGATTGGGAGGAGCGTATGTCTATAGTGCTGTCGATCCTGCCAGCTACGTCCGTAAGTTGCCTGATTTTACCATTTTTCACTATCGAGAGACAGACTACTTGACCCCTCCCAACCAAGCTAATTATCCTTGGCGTTCTCATGCCGTTTGGTTGCTGACGCAGATGATTCGCTGGAATCAATTGGAGTTGCGGGAATATCCGAAAGACGCAGACAAATTATTAGAGAAAATTTATCCAGTTAAACTTTACGAAGAAGTCGCTAAAGCTTTAAATATTCCGTTACCGAGCGACAAACTGAAAAAAGAGCCTGCAACCGCTTTTATTGATCGCCGCGAATTCGATCCTAGCCAACCTGTTGCCTACCTCAATCAATTTACCATTCGTGCCAGCCAACCCCAGCATTTCTTCCTTGGATAATGTCCTTTAAATTTTCTTTGTTGCTTGGATAAATTTCTCCTACAATCCTAATAAAGACACTTAACTTGAAAGATTAACTCGTCTTTTAGGGAATCCTAGACACAGGAGATGTTATCTAGCCATTTTGCACTCCGGCAATCAACATCTTCTTGCTGCGTGTCTGGATTAGCTTCCTGCAAAAATCACCTAGGATTAGCTATATGACACCTTCTTGCTCTTCCATCCTAGTCCCCATGCTATATCCCTGTGATTTTCTAAGCATCAAATTAAAAGACCTGTCAGTTCTCGATTGGTTGAGATCGCCTATTTGGATCTGCGATCTAGTGGAGCAACGACTGTGGTGGGCGAATCAGGCAGCTTTGTCCCTATCTGGAGCAACCCAGTTTGAGGAATTGACACAAGAAGAGTGTCAGGCATTTGTCAGAAGCCTTTTATTAGACTCCAACCCCAATTTAGAACAGGTTCAGTTAGGGCAATGCACCAGCGAACCCTGGTATTTTTATGCCTTTAGAATTAGCCAAGCGTTTCATTGTATCGGCTGTGGCATTGAGCTAGACAACGGACACCGAGGCATTCTCATTGAGGGAACCCCAGAAGCCCAACTAGAAGTCGATGAGAAAAACAATAGCATCCTGCAAAACGGACGAAAAAATCGGTATTCACCTCAAAACGGGTTAGTTAACCCAGCATCGCCACCCTTTGGGGGACTGGGAGGATTTCTCAACGAACACACGCCATTAAAACGCACAGAACAGGCATTGCGCCAAAGTGAGGAACGATATCGCCTCTTAGCCGAAAATGTTAGTGACTTAATTTCACGCCACAATCAAGACGGTATTTTTGAAGATGTCACTTGGGCGTGTCAATCTTTGCTAGGCTATCAACCGGAAGAAATGATCGGGCGATCAGTAGAAGCGTTTTGCCATAGCGACGAGCGCCCCCTGTTGCAACAGTTCTATCACCAAGTTCAGCACCAATCGGTTTTTGACGTTCTAATTCATCGCTTTCGCCATCGACGAGGACATTATTTGTGGTTTGAAACTAACGTCAAAGTCATTCCCAATGCCGACACAGGAGAAATTCAAGAAATTATCTGTGTTTCCCGCGACATTACCAAGCGCAAACAAACTGAAAATGCTCTAAAACAAGCCGAAGCGCAATATCGCAATATTTTTGATAACATTACGCAAGGTATTTTTCAGACAACCTTAGAGGGATGTTACCTGAAAGCCAATCGTGCCTTAGCGCAACTCTATGGCTACGAATCCCCAGAAGACTTAATGCAACACCTGACTGATATTCAAGGCCAACTCTACAGCGATCCGCGCCGCCGTGAAAGACTCATTGAGTTGCTGCACGAACAAGGAGAAGTGTTGAACTTTGAATCGCAAGTCTATCGCCAAGATGGCAGTATGATTTGGATTTCAGAAAATGTCAGGACAGTTGGGGATGAAGCCGGGAATGTGCTTTACTATGAAGGAACAGTCGAAGATATTACCTACCGCCGCCACACAGAAGAAAAACTGCTACACCAAGCCTATTTCGATGCGCTGACCGGATTGCCCAACCGCGAATGGTTTCAATTGCAACTCAAAGAAGCGATCGCCCTATGTGCCTTGCGAGAATACTATCACTTCGCCGTTCTCTTTATCGACCTTGATAGCTTCAAAGTCGTCAATGACAGCTTGGGACACCTGGCGGGGGACAAATTATTAACCTGTGCGGCTAGTCGCTTAAAAGATAGCCTACGTACAGAAGATAAGATAGCGCGTTTTGGCGGAGATGAATTTGCCATCTTGCTCGATGACATTCAATCGGTCGAAGAGGCCATCGCGATCGCCGAACGGCTGCTTATCCGACTACGCCAGCCTTTTCCCTTGTTCCACGTTTCGGTATTTAGCAGTGCCAGCATTGGCATTACCGTCAGTAGTATCGGTTACGAACGCTCCGACGAAGTGCTGCGAGATGCTGATGTCGCTATGTACCAAGCCAAAGCCAAGGGCAAAGACCGCTATATGGTGTTTACGAGGGCCATGCAAGAGGCAGCATTAACGCGCTTGCAGGTGGAAAACGACTTGCGAGAGGCACTGGTCAGCCAACAATTGTGCCTTCACTATCAACCGATTGTCGATCTGAAAGACGGACGCTTGACGGGCTTTGAAGCGTTGATTCGCTGGCAACATCCGACACGCGGCTGGATATCGCCTGTCGAATTTATCCCCATTGCCGAAGAAACAGGATTGATTAACGCTATTGGCACTTGGGTTCTCCAACAAGCCTGCCAACAACTCAAAACTTGGCAGCAACAGTACCCACAAGCCGTTGATTTGTCAATTAACGTCAATCTTTCGGCTCAACAACTCAAACAAGCAGGTTTGGTCGAACAAATCGCACATTTACTCCTAGAAACAGGCTTAAACGGCAAAAAACTCAAACTCGAAATCACTGAAAGCTGCTTTTTAGAAACGGTGGCGACTGAGTTCCAAAGTGTCAAAAAACTAAAAGACTTAGGCATCGGTCTGTGTATTGATGATTTTGGAACGGGATATTCCTCCCTCAGTCGCCTGCACGAGTTTCCCATCGACACGCTCAAAATTGATCGTTCTTTTATCCGACAGATGGGAGCGAGTCAAACAGCGATCGTGCAAATCATTGTCACCCTCGCTCATACCCTCGGCATGAATGTGGTAGCGGAAGGAATTGAAACCCAACAGCAGCTCGTCCAATTACAAGCGTTGGGATGTGAGTTGGGGCAGGGCTATTTTTTCGCCAGACCCCTTGATAGTGCCGCCGCTACAGAAGTGATACGATGTCCAAGGAACCCGTTTTCTTGAATTATTAGGCAAGACTCTGATTGTGCGAATCAGAGTCTTGCCTTTCTGTGCAAGGGTTACAGGGTATTAAGCTGGTGAAATAAGTTAAAGTTGAAGCTGTCGGCTGCAAGGTTCTGTCGCGTCCGTCACTGCCCCG
>JBGTNM010000569.1:0-5004 GCA_041743025.1 Microcystaceae cyanobacterium | reverse complement strand
ACCATCAGAGGGTCTTGATTCTAATTCTTTCTGTAATTTTTCGATATTCTCTAAGGTTAGAAGGGGCTTTTTTCCTCGTGATTGTTGTCTGCCTATTGCTTTTAAATTTTTGACTCCTTGTTCTCCTAACTCGTTGTATTTCTTGAGGATTTCTTTGCCATAATCATAATTAACTCCCACCGCAATTGCACTATTTTTAATAGTCCATCCCAAAGACACTTTCCAGAGTAGATGCCATCTTCTTAATTCTACCGGATCTTGACTTTTTAGGTACTTTTGCTTTAGTTCTTCTGAACTATGATGATTGACTAGATAGGCTTTTTTTGGCATTAGAGTTGTCTCGGTTATTTTCCCTTTATTATAAGCGGGTTTTGTAAACCGGATTTAGTATCAAACACTGATTCTACCGTGTAAATTTTCTCACTCTTCAAATTGAGCGTAAGGAGCGAGTGTGTAAGCCCAAAGGCTTTCCAGACAAAGCTTTAAAATTTACTTTGCCGTTTTTGCCGCTTCGCTTCCCTCACCCCTCTTAGCTACGTTAATTAGACATCTCCAGAAATTAACCTCAAACCCTTGTACCATCGTGTTCAAATCTGGGTTATTGGAGATGTCTATTAAGAGAGCGAGTGCTACTTGTCACCTTTTCCGGCTCGACTCAAAAAAGTTTTTGAGCAAGTTGGTCTTTTGACAGAGCCAGTTGTAATTAGTTATCTGATTCTAAAAGCTTGCCGAGAGCTTCAATGGACTGCCGCCAGCCGCTTTCCATTCCGCTGGCGACAATGCCGTCACGGTCTTCCTGAGTCATCGCCGTGCTGTGCGTCCGAATCTCAGTTGTCTGTTCGTCAATGGCGACAAACTCTGCCTTTTCCAGCATGACGTGTCCCCGTTCCGGCCTCCCCAAGAATTCAAACGTTTGCACGATCCGTCGCTCTTTAGCGACTTCATGAAAACAGCCAGTAAACTCATACTCGTTCCCATCTTCTGATTGCTCAGCAATGTGCCAACTTCCACCATCAATACAATCGAAGCGATACACTTTGATCGGATTCCCGCGACACCACCAACTCGCAAAGAGTTCCTCTTGGGTATACGCTTCAAATACCTTCTCTAACGGAGCGTTGATTCTGACAGTGCCCAGAATATTTTGGGAATTTTCTGGAACTGTTACTTTCAGATGCGCCATCCCTTTACCCTCCTACTTGGTTATTGATCTTCTAATAGTTTTGCCAAAGCTTCAAAGCGGGCACTCCAGATTTTTTCATACTCGCTGAGATGCGCTGCGGCTACTTCGAGCGTTTTCGGTTGAATCTCAATCACTTTCTCCTTGCCACTTCGACGCTTGGTAATCAGTCCTGCTTTCTCCAGTACACTGACGTGCTTGGCGATCGCTGCCAAGGAGATCTCATAGGGTTCAGCTAATTCGCTGAGCGTCGATTCTGCTCTCGATACCCGCTTAAGGATGTCTCGCCGTGTTACATCAGCGAGAGCACCAAAAATCCGATTAAGGGACACACTTGATTCAACCATCTGGTTGAATGATAAGCGACCCGACAAATTGTGTCAAGTATCTCGCTCCTCTGATGCCTGAGCTTAATTTATCTTGATTATTTTTAATCGCTTTTTGACTTTTCAGCGATCGCACCTCAAACCTTCAATCGGAGGTCGCCAGTAGCCGTTACCAAACATAAGCCATTGGCGCTAGCGCAAACTAAATGGAGGGCATCTAGAGTCCGTCAACCCTCAGAAATCTACCTATTACCCCTAATAGTATTTGAGCAGGGTTAAGTTGACAATATCCCTCTTTAAGTTAATTTGACAATATCAGAAATTGCAAATCCCTCAAAGCGTGGGCTAGAGAGGGATTTTGGGCCTTGGGTATTGATTTTTTTGACGGCTAGATTAAATTACTTGCTTTCTCAACTGCTTGCTTTAACTCTTCAAAGGTAATACTACCGTCTTCGTCTGAATCATATTGTGCTAATAACTCCTGGGGGCTACTGGTATTTGTTTCTGATGAGATAATTGCACTTAAGCCAGGACTTAAAAAAAGCTCGTTAATGGAGACCTTGCCGTCTTGATCGCGATCTAAGGTCTTAAAAAGAGATTGAAGCTCTTGCTCGGTTGCCATAAGTTTCTACCTGAATTAATTTTTCAATTTCATATCTCATTAATAGATTACCAAACAAAAAGGGGTTGTGTCGCCAAAAATCTGAGTCGTCATGTAGCGTGGTAGAATTGAGCAATATTACTCAGCACCTTTTCTCTCTGGCCTGAATCCAAAGCAACCTTTTAAATGGAGACATTTCCAAGATACAATCATTTTTAGCTGAAAATCGGCAATTTGTCAACCGAGTAATCATTAATTTAACGGCAGTACAAATCCGTTTGGATGTAGATGCAGATCGAGATGGAATAATTGAAGAAGGAAATCCTCATAAAGCAGAGTGGACTTGGGGTAAAAATGGCTCTGGCGCAATTTTATTAGTCAATAGCGATCGAGATGTTAATTCTTCGGATACTCCTGATGATTCTCAAGAAAATTATATTAGTGGCTTGCTCGATCTGAAAGATTTTAGCTTTATGATTATTCGTAAAGTTGGACCAAGATATTTACCTTCTGGGTATGAATTAAGCTTATCGGTAAACCGAGAAACCGCTAGACGAGTTAGAATATTTGATGAATTAGATCGCCAGGGTTATGAATTAATTGGTCCTGCTAAAAGGCAAGCAATAATTAGCGAGACAGAACGAGAAATTATCTTGGCAATAGAAGGATTAAGTTATCCCAATATAGACTTCGATGGCTTAGTAGAAATTAGCTTAAATCTACGGAAAGATAGGGAACCCATTTATTCAGATAAGGTGGTGTTTCGAGTAGCTCCTTGGCTCATGACTCCCAATACATTATCTCCAAAAACGGTCTATGTTTCTCGGTTATCTAATGGGTTGAACGAGCAATTTATCGAGGATCTTAGAAAAATGGTGGGACAAGCTAATGCTCAATTAGAAGTGGCTGCTTTCGAGCATCATGGCGACGATCCTTGGATGCAGGATGAACTTGAAATAGGTTATACTCAAGCACCGGGCCACTTGATGTATGTGGTGTTAGATTCACCCCGCGATCGCGGCTTAGATAGCTTTCCAGAACTTAAACTTCTAGGAACAGATTTTGGTTTTGTTACTCGTGGAAGTCGGCAGCAAGCGACAAAATTAGACTCATTTGGCAATTTAGAAGTTTCGCCACCAGTAACCGTTAACGGAGTTAATTATCCCTTTGGTCGTATCATTTTTGGCGGAACTCGTGAAGAGATTATTGAAGATTCTCGCCGAATGTTAAAAGGATTGCGCGACTTTTTCTACGCTCAAAAACTACAAGCCCCTTTGGAAATTTTTTCTGATTGGTTAGCGGTGGGACATATTGACGAATTTATGACGTTTGTTAGCACGCCGACTCCCCAAGGATTTAAGTTGCTTCTAGCGAGTCCCGATCACTGTTATGAGGTTATGGAACGTTTACAAAATGAAGGTCAAGGGCATTTAGTTTTGCGGGAAGGAAAACAATTATCTAAAAAACCGGCTGATATTAGCATTAACGAAGTTCTGGTTCAAAAAGATTTAGCCCATCAAAATCGTCGGTTTCAAGACTATATTAATTGGAATCGGGACGTTTTGCAACAGGAATTGGGGTTAGAAGGCGAAGATATTATCTCTCTACCCGCCTTGTTTTCTGAAGATAGAAATGGGCGAGCAGAAACGTTTTTTCCCAATATGGTAAATATGATTGTTCTCAATGAGCATCTGGGAATTCCTAAACCTTTTGGCCCAAGAGTTAATGGGGAATGTCAATTTGAAGCTTATGTTAAAGGAGTTTTAACCCCTCTAGGTTTAGTGTGCCATTTTATTGATGATTGGGACCCTTATTTCCGAGGGCGCGGCGAAATTCATTGTGGAACTAATACACGGAGGCAAGCTTTTCCGGAAAAATGGTGGGAAATCGAAGAATTACAGCAAATTAGGATCAAAAGCACCACAAATCTATTAAAATAGAGAGGTCACAAAATGAGAATATAAAGATGGCAGCAGCCTAC
This sequence comes from Microcystaceae cyanobacterium, assembly GCA_041743025.1. Classification (GTDB taxonomy): domain Bacteria; phylum Cyanobacteriota; class Cyanobacteriia; order Cyanobacteriales; family Microcystaceae; genus JBGTNM01. The sequence continues at coordinate 916 of JBGTNM010000569.1, read as the reverse complement.
TCAATAGACTTACGCAAAAAAATATTAAGTGCCTGGCTTAACCAAGAAGGTTCACAGAGAGAACTCGCCAAAAGATTTAAAGTTAGTTTGAGCTTTATTAGAGATTTTCTGCGTCGGTATCGGGAAACAGGGGAGATAAAGCCCAAACCGCAGGGAGGAGATCGCCGCTCTAAAATTTCTGGAAATGAACAAAAATTATTAGAGAATCTAGTAACCGAGAAAAATGATATATATTTGCGAGAAATTCAAAGTGAATTGAAACAAAGGGCAGGAATAGATATCAGTAAACCTAGCTTATGTCGTACCCTTCAACGCTTAAAATTACGACGCAAAAAAAAACGCTAATAGCCAGTGAGCAAGAAACAGTAAGAATCAAAAATCTGCGCTATGAATTTCGGCATTGGCTAGATAAAATAGATATAAGAAACCTGATATTTATTGACGAAACCGGGTTAAATTTCGCGATGGTACGACGTTTTGGCAGATGTGCGGGTGGAGAAAGAGTCTATGATAAGCGACCGGGAAATAAGGGGAAAAACCTCACCTTAGTGGGAGCAATGAGCGATAAAGGTTTAATTGCCACTATGACTTTATCAGGGGGTTTAAACACCGCGAGTTTTTTGGTTTATGTCGAGCAAATATTACTACCTCAGTTATGGATTGGAGCCATTATCGTGATGGACAACTTGCCGGTTCATCATGCTGAAGCTGTCAAAAACTTAATTGAATCTGTGGGAGCTTATGTTAAATTTTTACCTCCGTACTCTCCTGATTTATCTCCGATTGAATTGTGTAGGTCAAAGTTAAAAGAAATTCTCAGATCGGTTGCTGCTCGCACCTCAAAAGCTCTTGATGAAGCGATTACTCAAGCTATCCATACTATTACTTCTGAGAATGCTCAAAACTGGTTTAATCA
>JBGTNM010000568.1:0-6975 GCA_041743025.1 Microcystaceae cyanobacterium | reverse complement strand
CCTCTTCCGTCACTTTTGGAGAAATCAACGAGATTGCGCCATTCTAGCCAACGAGAAATTAGGCTTTTCACCCAGTCTGATGAAAGAGGGATATTAACTCACTCTGTCCTATCTTACTCGTCCATTTTCCATTACTAACTTGTCTAGCTACATGAGTTGGAATACTATTGGCATCGATATAAATAGCTATTTTTTGAAAACTTATTTCTAAACCGTCATTTTGACAAATTTCATAACCTATTGTTTGAAATAACTCTATAAAAGCTTTTAACGTTTCCTGTCTAATAACATTTTGCGGCCAGTAATGGATATTATCAAGATCTGGCCACCACCATCTTTCAGTATCTTCTGCTGCCCAAGCAACACAATTATAAATGGCAGTATCAGGACTGATTAATCTATAGTTTAAAGGCGTTAATTTAGAAAATCAATTTTCTAACGATCCATCAGTTTTGTAGTAGACGAAACCGTATAGGTTTCTTTTCGCCACTGCTCTTTTAATTCCATAAATTTTTGTTGAATTTCTATTGTCTCTAGCGTTCTTAATCCCAGTGCGATAAATCTCTCCATAGCTCGTTTGAAATTAAAATATGATTCAATTGAATTCTATCATCTACTGAAATTTTGTTTTTTTCTTCAACATAGACAAAAGTACGAATTTGACAACGTTTACTAAATCCTTCAATTTGATTGGCATGAAATTTAAGATATTTTAAAAGTTTTTTTGAATAAACTTCTTGATATTTTATACTAATTTCTTTTAAAAGTTTACTGGTTTTATTAAATTGTTCAGCCATATATTGCATCGCTTGTTCAGTCTCAGTAAACTCAACTATGTAAAATTTATTGAGAATTTTTAGAACGTCGGCTAGTACTTCATGAAGCTCTTGTATAGCAATTGAATGAGTATCATTAATATTAACTTCGCTACTCAACTCACTCTGAATTAGAGCTTCTAATTTTTTTTTAATTCTTGCCACCTCAAGGCTAACTTCTTCATCGGTTCCAAAAGTTGCCTCAAAATCTTGTAACTGCATCATAATTAGCTTACTTAGCCCTGTTTTGGCTTTTAAAGATTTTATAGATCTATAATAGCGGTGTACAGCGCAAACTCTAAATTAGCTTCAAGAACCCGCAATCGCTAACAAAGGAGCCGAATTGAGTAACTTTTGGGTGTAGGGATGTTGGGGATTATTAAAAATATCTTTAGTCGGGCCGATTTCCACAATTTTGCCAGCATTCATGACGGCAATGCGATCGCAGAAAAACTTCGCTACAAAAAGATCGTGAGTGATAAATAAATAAGTCAAATTAAATTCGTCTTTGAGTTCTAACATTAACTCTAATACTCGTGCTTGCACACTAGCATCTAACATACTCACAGGTTCATCACAGATGATTAATTGAGGTTTGGTAATTAATGCCCTAGCCATAGCCACTCGTTGCTGTTGCCCTCCTGATAATTGTTTAGGATAGCGAGAATAATAATCTTCGACAGGTGTTAATTTGACTCGTTCGAGCATACTTTTAACCTGATTTTCCGCTTCTTCTTGCGTAGCTAAATGGTGAATGAATAGCGGATCGGCAATGCTTTGTCCAACAGTCATTAAGGGATTGAGACAAGCATGAGGATCTTGAAAAATCATTTGCATTTTCCGACGCAGAGGCCTCATTTTCCTTTCGGATAATGAGGTTAAATCTTGACCCAAAAATTCAATTTTTCCAGCCGTAGGCGTTAACAACTTTAAAATCGTTCGAGATAGCGTACTTTTGCCACAACCCGATTCTCCAACCAATCCCAAAATTTCCCCTGAATTTAACTCAAAGCTAATATCATCAACCGCTTTGATAACTGTATTTTCTTTAGAAAAAAATTGCTGCAAAAAATTCCCTTCCAACGTAAAATATTGCCTTAAATTCGTCACCTTCAATAACAGATTGACTTTATTATCTCCGCGTTCTTCTGTCCCCCTTCCCCTTTCCCCCTCAACATGAACGTGCAGTGCTGCTGTCAACAGCGATCGCGTGTATTCATGCTGAGGATGGCGTAAAATCTCCTGAGTAGCTCCTGTTTCAACGATTTTTCCCTCATTCATGACAGCAATGCGATCGCAATATTTCCCGATCATTGCCAAATCGTGAGAGATTAACAATAATGCTAAATTTTCTTTAGCACATAGGCGCGTCAATTCCTGCAAGATTTCTGCCGCTACGGTGACATCAAGGGCAGTAGTGGGTTCGTCAGCGATAATGGCTTGAGGATTGAGGAGTAAAGCGAGGGCAATGGCAACGCGCTGGCGCATACCGCCGCTAAATTCATGAGGATACTGTGACCAGCGATTGGCAGGAATTTTAACCTTTTCGAGGGTTTTTAGGGCAATTTCTTTAGCTTCTCGGCGCGAGAGATGGGTTTGGTGTGCTTGCAGCGTTTCGATACAATGTTCGCCAATAGTCATAAGAGGATCGAGGCGCGTCATCGGATCTTGGAAGATTAAGGACACAACTTCACCGCGAAATTGGCGCAATTGCTTTGGATTTAAGGCAAAAACTGATTTTCCGGCAAAAGTTACCTGTCCTTCTATCTGAGTGTCGGCAGGCAACAAGCGCATAGCTGCTCGTCCTAAAGTAGACTTACCACAACCGGATTCACCGACTAATCCAAGAATTTCGCCGCAATCGAGCGTAAACGAGACGCGATCGACTGCCCAATTATCAGTATTAGCATATTGCAGGCACAAATTTTCGACACAAATTAAAGGTTCGGCGTTCATTGGCAAACTCAGGGAGCAGAAGATAGAGGTAATTTTTCCCCATCTTATAACTTATTTACGTCCATTTTTGACGAGGCTATAATAAATTAGGAGGTTTGCCCATGTCCCAAGTCATCGTTTCGGACTAAGTAATGGTAAATTAGGAGGCTTGCTCATGTCCCAAGTAACCGTCGAAGAAACCGTTCTAAATGAAATCCGAGATGGATTAAAAGACATTCGTGAGAGACAAGACTACACGAATGCACGGCTGATAGACATCGATAAACGGCTGGTAGATTTTGGTGAGCGGCTGGTAGACATCAATAAGCGACTGGTAGATTTTGGTGAGCGGATGATAGCTTTTGACAAGCGGCTAACCATTATAGAAACGACACTAACAAACCAGCAAAATGCTGTCAATAAAATTCCTGAACTTGCCGAAAAAGTCGGAGAATTAAAGAATTGGCGGACAATTGGCGGAGGCATTGTTATTGCTGTCTTTACCTGGTTCCTGCGAGGAAATATAAATCTCAACTGAAATTAATCCCATCTCTGGAGTTGTCGTGACATCGATTCCTCGCCGTTTTAACCCATCAGTAATGGAATTATTAACATTTTCATCCAAGTGAAATTGAATCTTCACGCTTACTTTTGCTGTTTTAACTTTTGCTGGACTAAAGAAGGTGTTTTATCTTGCATTTCACGGGCAAATATCTCATCTTCCTGGATCTGCTTCCTAATCTCAAAAAAATGATCGTGATAATAGGCTAAAGCTGCATAAACATCAGCTAAAGTAATCGTGGGATATTGAGAGACAATTTCATCGGGGGACAACCCCATTCATTCATGCCAAACTACAATATCTTCCACTCGAATGCGATGCCCAGTAATTCGCGGTTTCCCACCACAGACACCAGGAGTAATTTCAATATGTTCGGCAATGACAGATGTTTCAGCCATGATGATTGCTACGGATTATCTTAATGCTAACGCAGGAAATCACTCGATTGAGCGATTTATATCTTACTTCCCAACGCTGGCGATAGAATCCTTAATGGGGCTTTAGTTATAATAGAATCTTTATAAATAGTTATCCTTGCAGCCAAAGCCAGCAAACTCGCTTATGGATAGTGTTATCGCCGATCGCAGTCCTACCACTGCACCGCCACCCGCAAGCAGGATTTGTCCCGTCAACTCTTATAATGAATGGGATCTCCTCGAAGAAGTGATTGTCGGGCGATTGGAAGGGGCTGTTATTCCGCCTTATCATGTTGCCGTTACCTACAATCTCCCTCAAAACACAGCCCGATTGTACCGCCTGTTTGCCGGACGGCGATACCCTCAGTTTCTCCTCAAAAAAGCGCAAAGAGAACTCGATGAATTCATTCATATTTTAGAAGCAGAAGGAGTCACCGTTAGAAGACCGGAGATAATTGATGGTGGACGCGGATTTAAAACGCCTTTTTGGAAATCTAAAGGATTTTGTACTGCCTGTCCGAGAGATGGGTTTTTAGTTATTGGCGATGAAATTATTGAAACGGCGATGGCGTGGCGATCGCGTTATTTTGAAACTGATGCCTATCGTCCTTTATTTAAAGAATACTTCCGCCAGGGGGCTAGGTGGACAGCAGCCCCCAAACCGCAACTAACCGACGATCTTTACGACTATAAATTTACGCCGCCGGTTAAAGGCGAACCCATTCGCTACGTGATTAATGAATTTGAACCTGTTTTTGATGCGGCAGATTTCGTGCGTTGTGGGACGGATTTATTTGTCACTAAGAGCAACGTCACTAATGAAGCGGGAATAACTTGGCTGCGGCGGCATTTAGGGAAAAAATACCGCATTCACGAAATTATCAGTGATTGCCCTACCCCAATGCATATCGATTCTACCTTTATACCTCTAGCTCCGGGTAAAGTTATGATCAATCCCGAATACGTTAACGTGGATAAGTTGCCTCCTATTCTCCAATCGTGGGATATTCTCATTCCGCCAGAACCCGATCCCATCAAAGGCATTCCCTCAATGTGCAGTAAGTGGATTGGCTTGAATGTTTTGATGTTGGATGAAAAACGGGTATTGGTGGAACAGGAACAAGAATCGCTCGTCTCTGCTTTTAAAGATTGGGGATTTGAGCCAATTAAGTGTCCTTTTATTAATTTTTCACCCTTTGGCGGCTCTTTCCACTGTGCAACCTTGGATATTCGGCGTAGAGGTGAACTGCAATCCTACTTTTAATTTTGGATTTTGGACTGAAACATGAAACTGGGAAGCCAAGAACACAAAGAATTATTCTGCCGCAGCTTTATTAACAGCCATCTCAATTACGAACCCGAATCCCTTTCCTGGCCAAATTTAGATGAGGTTTCCCTCGAAAAAATACGCTCAATTCCCTTCTGGCGGCAAGCGTTGTTAACTGAAAAGGGTGCAGGGGTGATGGTGAGTGCCTTTGCTGATACGATTGACGATCCACTCCTGCAGCAAGCGATCGCATTGCAAGGGGCTGAAGAAGCGCGTCACGGGCGGTTAATGGCGCATTTAATTGACTGCTACGGCATTGAAATCGATCCTCCCGAAATTCCTGGTATCCCCGCCAACTTAGAGGAAGATTTTATCGATTTTGGCTATGAGGAGTGCTTAGATTCCTTTTTTGCCTTTGGAATGTTCGGCATTGCACGGCAGGCACATTATCTCCCTGAAGCCATGTTTAACATTTTCGACCCTATTTTAGATGAGGAAGCTCGTCACATTGTCTTTTTTGTCAACTGGATAACTTATCTGCAAATTCAACGGGGACAAGGCTTGAGTGGACTGCGAGCGTGGCATTCTTTCTGGCACTATGGAAAAGCCTTGTGGAAATTGGTAGCCGTTTTTGGCGATACGGGGCAAGACGACGAAAAAGCGTTTACAGCGACGGGAGCAAATAGTTTTATGGATAATTTGACTCCAGAGCTATTTTTTTCCCTCTGTTTAGCAGAGAATAGCAAACGCATGAGCAAATATGAGCCAGAATTGTTGCGCCCTATCCTGATGCCGACATTATCGGCGATCGCATTGCGCTCTCTCAAGCTACTACCGCGAAAATAACCGATTGTGGGGAAGATTGTTGACCAATTTTGTCTTGCTGGTAGTATTAGTCGCGACTCAGGTGTTAGGCGACATCTGGCTAAGTCAAGGTATGAAGCAATTTGGCGAGGTGACTTCTATTACGCCACAAGCCCTTTTGTCCCTGATTAGCTATCTTCTAACTAGCCCTTGGATTTGGCTGGGGGTATCTACCCTTACCTTTTCCATGCTCGTCTATTTTACGGCGATTTCGCGTCTCGATATCAGTTACGTCTTGCCTATTCACGCTTCTAGTTATGTTTTGAACGCGCTGCTGGCATGGCTGATTTTAGGCGAACACGTTTCTAGTCTGCGTTGGTTGGCGACACTGATGATCGCGATCGGGGTCTTTGTGATAGGCTGGAGTGAATCTTTGGCTGAACCTGAGTTAAAAAAGCATCCCCGCGATATCAAGCGCAAGTTTAAACGTTCAAGCAAAACATTATTATTAATAGCAACCTCTAGTCTATCTCTGCCGAACGTGTGGCTGGGAACCGTTATTTTAGCCTTAGCAGACTCCGCAGGTGATGTTCTCACGGGGATGGGCATCAGACAAGTAGGCGAGATTCCCTCTTTTGCCCCTGCTAAACTCCTGCCTTGGGTGGGACAAGTCGTTACTAACCCTTTGATGGTAGCAGGCGTGAGTGGCAATGCGATCGCTTTTCTAACCTTTATTTGGCTGTTGAGTTGGGCAGAGATCAGTTTAGTGCGTCCGGCAACAGCGATCGGTTATGCTTTTAGTCTATTAGGGGCGCGGTTTATTTTGCAAGAACATATCAGTCGAGAGCGCTTATTAGGAATTGTCATTATTGGTTGCGGTGTAGCAACGCTTTCTTTAACATAGGTTTTGGGATAGGGCCATCTTGGGTACAGATGGAGAGTTTAGTGAAGATGAAAAACTGGCTATTCAACAGCTTCTATTAAATTCGCAAATTCAACAGAAAGATAAGGAAAGAGTTAAAACCGCGATGGAGACGGCTCTTCCGGCATAGTGAGGAAAAATGTGTACTAGGATACAAATCCCTGAAAGATGGGTTACGACGGATTGATAATTTCTAATTAAGTTTGAATGCTTACTGCCGTCTAACCCATCCTACACTAATCTATAAGATTTTG
>JBGTNM010000567.1:0-3313 GCA_041743025.1 Microcystaceae cyanobacterium | reverse complement strand
TGACAAGCTAGATGAATAGCCGTCAACGAAGAAGAACAAGCTGTATCAACTGATAGACTGGGGCCGCGCAAATTTAGTAAATAGGACAAGCGATTAGCGGTAATACAAGGTGTCGTACCCGTCGCGCTGTGGGCCGTTAGTTGAAACGGATCTCTGTAGACAAACTTGTGGTAATCAGCATTCGTTAAACCGACAAATACACTAGTTTGGCTACCCCCCAAACTGTCTGGGGGTATCCCGGCATTTTCCAAAGCTTCCCAGGCGACCTCCAGCCACAACCTCTGCTGCGGATCAATGTGTTGCGTCTCGCGCGGAGAGATCCCAAAAAAAGCCGGATCAAATTTATCTACCTGGTCTAAAAAACCACCCCAACGGGTGTTCATCTTCCCCGGAGTCGCTGGTTGAGCGTCATAATAGGTATCTGCATCCCAGCGGTCGGATGGCACCTCGATGATCGTATCAACTCCATCCCGTAAAAGCTGCCAAAACTCTTCAGGGCCTTCCGCTTTAGGAAAGCGACAGCCGACGCCTATAATCGCTATGGGCTCCATATCAGCACAGGATTTTAAAGTGCAATAGTTTGCAGCACAAGAGAGACAATTACTTGAATCTCATGGCTGTGTAGACAAAGAACTAAAAAGCTTATTCAATCGCAGTTGTTTTGCCGAAGCAAGGAGTTTGAACAGGCCCTAATTTTTGCGAGAGAGAACCAGGGTTGAAAACTGTTGAAATGCCTTTCTATTCTGTTCTAGAGCCTTCTCGATGGAACCTCCAGCAGCCATGATTCCCATATCACGGTTAATCTCCCACTGATAGTCCAAATTGTTAAACAATCTGCGCATCAGCTCCAAAAGGCTTTGATGATATTTAAGACCAACCTGATACCCTTCGTGATTCTCGCAGACACACCTCTCCAACCACTGAAGAGCCTCTTCAGTACTCATATCAAAAAGAGGAGATTTAAATAGCTTGTAGTAGAAAGTGAGAAGTAGATGGTCATCGTAAACACATCTTCCCGGCAAGATGCCAGACAGGCCGCTTAGAAGACTGTTCTGTAGCCTATAGATAATAAACCCAGAAATAAACTTTTCGTAGGCGGTTGGCTTTGGAAAATCTTTATAGACATCCTTGGCAAGCGTTTGAGAAATTGTCGTGTGAAACGCCTCATCTAGCAAATGGTAGTAAGATATCGCTGTGGGCGTTGGAATAAACTGACCCCTGCGCTCAAGTTCGCGATAGTAGCGGACGTAAGGATATTCTTGATTTTTCAAAATGGCGTTGGCGGTATAACGCAGAGAGTAGTACTGACAGGCCATGAAGGGCGACATACCCCAGTGAACAGTGAAGAACTTTAACCAGTATCGCTCCGCGATTCGGCCCCCCAATCCATCTGACGGAGCCGGAATTTGTTCGCCTTTTTCCTCTAAATTTTTCAAATAACTAGAGTAATATTGCTTCTTATCCCTCAGCATGGCTTTAGCAATGAAGGTCAGAGCGCGATCGCGCTGAAGCGAAAAGGGAGAACTTCCTTTGGTCGAAACAAAATAGCTGCGAACAGCTTGAGGCATTAACAGATTAAGCCAATCCCTATCATTACCCTGCTGCAAGTTCTCAAATAGTGAGTTGCCCAAGGTTGTTCGACCAACAAGCGCTGTTTTCGTTTTGAAGCCGACTCTTTGAAACGCCCGAATATGGTAACTCTCTTGGTCGGTTTCAAAATCCAGCTCATCGCAGAGGGTGTCATAGCCGCCGTGGGCTCGAAAAACCCCATTAGTCACCATGTTGTAGATGCTGGTGGTGGCTTCACTGACTGCTGTATGGTTGTAGTTCCCTACCCAGTAAAGGTGATTTAGCGCTAGCTTTTGAGATTCAGAACAAGCTTCATAAAGAGGGGTGCCGTATAGGAGCGAAAGCTCACGGTCTCCCCACAACGTACCATTGTTATCAGCGTAACTAAATTCGTTACCTAAGTCTCTGATCTTCTCGGTGTAGTCCGAATCCTTATTGTTAGAAAAGGTCTTTCTGATAACTCTTGAGTGCCTCGACTCTCGGGTCGAGGTTGGAGAAAGCGCTTTGAGGCTTGTGTTTTCCCTAATAGACACCATAGACATCACCTGAATTTAAAGAACTAGAGAGCGCTTATATTACTAAGATTCGACTTTTTCCTAAACCAAAATCTATCAATCCTTGCTCAAATGCTCAACCAAGGCCTCAATAGTTGGATAGTCATACAGCAAAGTAGGAGGCACTTCTTTGCCTAGCCAGTCTTCTAGCTCTCCAGTTAAACCCACGGCTGCTGAAGAATCCAATCCATAGCGATCAAAGGGGATTGTTATGTCCACATCGTCCTCATCAATTTCGACCAGATCTGAGAGGTAATTCACCACCCAAGACCTAATCTCGTCAGCAGACTTTATATCCAAAGCTAATTTCTGATTCATAACTCTCACGTTTACTCCAGCGTTCTCAAAAAATAAATTCTTAAATACCAATCACTCACGAAAATATCGCATGGCTTTAACATGCGTATCATTATTTTCTTGAAAGGACGTAGTTGCGTCAACATTTGCAGTTGCGGCAACAATTAATATTTAGTAAACAACAATAACCCCAAAAAGTCAACTCTAAAACTGGTGCATCTTGCGATTTAATACTTAGTTAAACACCCTGAATCTAGATGTAATACAATTTGAATTTACAGCGATTGAATTTTCATCAAAATAACCCGGAATTGTTTTTTCTAGTGTTATTAAAAAAATATTTGCTGCACGTACTGACGTTAGGCTAGCCTAACCGTCCTGATAATCAATTAGACAGCAATAATTGCAGTTTAAGAAAAACGCTTCTATTACCAAAGCGCCTTAAAGCGACTAGGTCAACGGATTTCTTAAGCAATCATGGAAAGCACGTTAGAACCTAGCTACTTAACATGAGTCCCAAAAGCCGCGAGAATACGCTGCCTCAAAGCTGAGGCCCATAGCTTACAGCCTGAAGCTGGAAAGCTTGGTCTGTGGAGCTTTCGGCATTGGACTCTTTAAAGAAAAGACAAATTGGCTACGACCTTTGTACAGCAAGGGTCGTAGCCAATCAGCTATAAAACCTTAGAAGTGTTTGCCAGGCCAGGCTCTCAGCCACCTATCTCCTTTTAGCAGACCAGTGCCGAGCTTTCGGGCAATGTCTCCGACGGAAAATCAAGGGTTCCCAGAGATGTGTCAAGCAGTTAGCATCAAAACTAGCCAGGATTTAGTAACCGATTTAACACGCTGTCAACATCTGATTGCAAGCTCTGAAATTTACTCAAATATGCAGGATC
>JBGTNM010000566.1:0-4663 GCA_041743025.1 Microcystaceae cyanobacterium | reverse complement strand
TGGGTCGTTAGCACTCTAATTCTGTTTTTTGGTGAATCAGTTATCGGTTGAGAGGTCGTCAAATTCTTAATTTTTTCTTTGATTTGGACTAAAGAATAATCCTGTGCGAGTGCTTCATTTAATAATTTTTGGCGTTGCCCTTCTTCTTTGACTGTAGCAATAACCTGCGCTTTAGTATAGGCAATCTTTCCCTGGCGTAAAGCTTCTAAAATGTTTGAAGGTAATTTAAGCAATGGCAGTCGAGCCGTAATGAAAGATTTCCAATTAATTGTGCCGATGCTCTCAAAAATCTCTTGAATCTCTTTTCCCGTGTCGTTAGTCAAAACGTTTTGACTAACCGAGCCACTCAATTCATTTCTCATTCGATATAAGGTAGCAATCACTTCAGATAGCGATAAATCTAGACGCACACCTAGGAGTTGCAAAATTCCTTCTGTTTCTTCCACTGGATTAAGGTCTTCTCTTTGTAAGTTTTCAATTAAAGAAATGGCAATCGCTTCGTTTTCGGTCAACTCGCGCAGGGTAACGGGAACTTCCAGCAACCCAGCTTCAAGAGCCGCCCGATATCTTCTTTCTCCAGCAACTAATTCATAGGGCTGACCTGAACGCTCAAGAGGCCGTACTAGCAGAGGTTCTAGAATTCCATGCTGACGAATTGATTGCGTTAGCTCGGCTAATTTTTGAGGATCGAAGTAGCGTCGAGGTTGGTTCTTCCTCAAAGAAATTTGAGCAATCAGTAAGTGAGTAGGCGTTGAGGTAGGAGATCGCTCTCTGTTATTGTCATTAAGCTCCTCAAACACAAAATTTTTCAGGCTATTTTGTCGGACTGTCATCTTTAATTCCCTCTAATGCTTCATCAAACAAACTTTCATAATCTTTAGCGGCTTCAGAAGCCGCCCCTCCTCCCATTTCAAAAACTGTCTTGCCTTGCCCAGGAGCATCGGCTAAACACTGTCTTTGATAGATCACGGCATCTAATAAGGGAATGGCACTACTTTTTAGAACTTCAACAGCTTCCCGTAATAGGGTCGTTCCCTTTGTAGCACGAGATAAGAATAAAGCTGCCGATGGCAGTTTTCCTCTAAGTTCTTGAGCGTGGCGGATGAAACGCAAAATTTTACTGCTGCTATGCAGATCGAGTCCAGAAGGCTGACAAGGAACTAGAGCCAGGTCGCAGCGAGCTAGAATGGCTTTGGTAATTTCAGAAAGGCTCCCAGGACCGTCCACAACAATATAGTCATGGTCTGCGGTTAGTTCAGTAAGGCAATCAAATAATTCTTCGGGATCGTTTTGAATAATCGATTTAGCTTGAGAAAGTTCCAGGTGATTAAACCATAAACTTGAACTCTGTTGCGCGTCGGCATCTACTAACAAAACTTTGCCTTTTTGATTGAGCCAGTAGGTAAGATGGACTGCTGCGGTCGTCTTTCCTGTCCCTCCTTTTTGATTGACTAAGGCGATTATTGGCATAAGTGACCGTTTTTGGATGACTTGTAATTGTTGACTGAGAAACGGTAATACAAGTTGCTAATTTCATAAAGTAAAACTCTGTGTTAACTACTTTAACGCGAAGAATGCTGAGTAGCGAAGGGTAGAAAACTGTCTCACTCTATTAGACTGAGACAGTTTTCTCCTGATGACGCTTTGCGTCAAGCCAAAGCTCTCCTAATAATTTAGATAATTGATGTCATATATCCCCCTTCACCACAAATACCGTCCCCAAAGCCTGGCTCAATTAGTCGGTCAAACCCCGATCGCTATCACATTAACCAACGCCATCAACCGCCAACAAATTACCCCAGCTTATTTATTGTGCGGCCCCCGGGGAACGGGAAAAACCTCAACGGCTAGAATTTTGGCTAAATCTCTCAACTGCGCCTCCTCGGAAATTCCCACTTGCGATCCTTGTGGTCAATGTCATTCTTGTCGAGCGATCGCATTAGGAAATTCCCTCGATGTTTTAGAGCTTGATGCAGCTTCTCATAGTGGAGTCGAACAAATCCGAGAAATCATTGAAAAAGCACAATTTACCTCACTCAATCGCCATAAAGTTTTTATTTTAGATGAAGCACACGCACTTTCATCAAGTGCCATGCAAGCATTACTTAAAACGTTAGAAGAACCTCCATCGCGAGTCATTTTCATTCTGTGTACTACCGAACCTCAGAAACTAGGCGATACGATTATTTCTCGCTGCCAACGGTTCAACTTCCGTCCGATTAGTAGTGAGGCACTCACTCAACACTTAAGAGTGATCGCCGCTTCCGAGCAAATAGAGATTACTGATGAGGCAATAGCTTTGTTAGCCCGCCATAGCAACGGGGGACTTCGAGATGCTCAAACTCTCCTCGACCAATTACGGTTGTTGGGCGAAACGGTAACGACAAACACCATTAACGATTTAGTAGGTGCAGTCAGCGAACAGGCATTGTGGGAATTATTAGACGCGATCGCTACTACCTCTCCCGATGCTGTTTTGAAGAAACTTAGAGCTATCTCTCAAACGGGTAAAGAGCCTTTATCTGTTTTAGGCAATTTATTGGACTTTTATACTCAGGCGATTGTGGCTAAATCTTCCCCTGAACAACTAACCACAGTTTCACTAGAAGTTAGTCAATCGCTAAAAACGCTTTCCTTAGACCAAAATACTCTGTTAAATCAACTTTCTCACTTGAGAAGTTGTGAAAGCCAAGTTAAATTCTCTCGTCAGCCTCGAATGATGCTTGAGGTCGCTGTTTTAGAGTTATTAACTCGTTCGACAACATCTTCCACTGTAGCGACTTCTCAAGTCCAGTCAACGGCTAATCTAGAAATCCTTTGGCAACAAGTTATTGACTATCAAGCACCTGCCTTGAAAGCTTTATTAAGCCAGCAAGCTCAACTGGTCACTTTTGATGGACAAACGGCTCAAATTCAAGTTAAAAGCTCTACTCTTAAGCCGCGAGTCGTTAATTTAGTCAATTTGATTGCGCTCGCTTTTGAGAAAGCCATTCAAAAACAAGTCACCGTTTTAGTTATTTAGTAGATACATTGATACCAATTATGTCTCACATTCAACTGACTGGAACTGCTAAAAATCCTACCGGTTCTCCGGCTAGAGAATCAATAGTAATTAGTGTTGGTTTTGGTATCGCTATTTGTACGAGAGATGGAGAAACGATCTTTGATGATTGTTGGTGGGAAAGGCTTTGGGAATCTGTTCACAGCTATTCAGTCGAACCCAACGTAGAAGTAACAGCCATCGTTCCTGTCTGGGATAGCAAGCTCATTCCTTTTAACTCTCGAACGGTTCAAGACATGGAAGTAATTGCCAGCCTAAATCCTAATCATGACTGGCGAATTGTTCTGGAAGCTCCCCTATGGAGTGCCATCTGGCAGAGACAAGAAAGGGGTTGGATTTGTGTTGAAGCTGGACAAGGATTTGCTTAGTTGATTTTCCAAATTCTTTAAATAAACTGCTCTGTTTTCAGAGCAGTTTTTGTCTTTTTATTCATTCTTTTTACCAAAAAATTATGGGCTATGTCTACTTAAAATCATTAATTGTCTCATAATATGTTGTTACCCCCTACTTACCACAATTATTTTCCGGTTTCTGAGCAACTTGGCAATTATCTTGCCCAAAAAGCAGAAATTCAATCTGACATGGATTGTCTAGAAACCAGCGCTGGAACAGGACACCTAGCTCGCGTTCTTAAAAATCATGGTGCTATCGTTTCTTGCTATGAATTATTTCCTCAATTCCAGGTACAATTACTTGAACAAGGATTTAAGGTTTTAGGCAATAATTTTCTAACAGAAACGATTAGCGATCGCTGGGAGAGAATTGTCCAAAACCCACCCTTTAACCTACAAGTTAGCTTTGTGCGAAAAGCTTACAAGTGCTTAGCTCCAGGTGGTATTTTAGTCAGCTTACATAGCGATACTCCCTGGCGATATCACCAACAAAAATATCGAGAGTTCCGTGCTTGGTTAAAACAGGTTGATGCTCAAGTTGAGGAGCTACCTTATGGGCTATTTCTTAATAGCGATCGCCCTTGTTGGTGTCACTGCTATTGTTTAAAGGTTGTTAAATAATCGTCTTAAAATCGGTTAATAAAACATCAGAAATTATTAACCGATTTAAGAACTATATTAATTGAGTAATTAAGTTGGTTTGAAGAGTTATAATTATTAATACGTACAGCCAACTTTTTAGATCCTGATAATCGACAAGCAACCCCAACTATTTTGAGTATTATGCAACTTGGATTATTTGAAAATTTATTAAGTCAATCGGACAAACAATCTCTAATCTTAGCCTTGGGAGTAGAGAATTTTTACCGACAAGCTTTTGAAGTAATTGAATCATCAAACAACTATCGCTCTATTGAATTAGTGATGGCAGATTTGTTGGAGCAGCTAGATATTGTTCAAGGGTACTCTTTAAGAGTCCGAGATTTTATCCGTTTAATTCGTCAAATTGAAAATTCTCAAGCTCGAAAACTAATATTGGGCTGGTATTATTGCCCTTTTTCCTATTTTTATTCAAAAAATATTGAGTTTTTAAGCAGTTTATCTAACCCCTAAAATTTCTAAGCAGAAGGCTAAAGCCTCTCACTCGTTTTTATCCTCTGCTTGAAGATTAGACGCTTCAATTTATGTCAGGTTTACGCCTTGTTTTTTT
>JBGTNM010000565.1:0-25383 GCA_041743025.1 Microcystaceae cyanobacterium | reverse complement strand
CTGATTGACTGACAAAAGTAGAGGAGAAGGGAGGCTCAACCCTTGGTAGAAGAGCGTTTTCAGTTTACTGTAAAAGTTACCACACTTAACAGATAAACCATGCGAACCTCCCGCTTATATCATCAACTGCAAACTCTACTGGGTCAATCCATCCCCTGGGCAGATCAACGTCATTTTCAAACGCTACTCTGGATGGTGATTGGCTTAGTCTGTAGCGAATGCATCAACTTACCGAAATGGACGGTCTACATCCGTAGCCGTGCAGTGTTTGCTCAGAGTCATCAACGTCGTTTTAGTCGGTGGCTACATAATCCCCGTATCAATGTGCAAAAGCTCTATAGTCCTTTGATTACTAAGGCATTGGCAGCATGGGGGCAATCTAGTATCACCCTGATTGAAGACACGTCTCAGTTAGGGGACGAGTATTGTCTGATTCGCTTGTCGGTGCAATATCGAGGACGGGCAATTCCACTCGTCTGGCGAGTAATTCGACATGGCAGTAGTAGCGTTCGCTTCAGCGTTTACCAGACAATGTTGAAACGAGCTGCTCACTTGCTGCCACCGGGTGTTTCGGTCTGTTTTCTGGCAGACCGAGGCTTTGCCGACACTGCTCTGATGCGCTATCTACGCGACGAGTTGAAATGGCATTTCCGGATTCGAGTCAAATGCAACAGTTGGATTCAGCGCTCTGGCAAAGGAGGGAAACAACTCAACCAGTATCACCTAGCTTTGGGGGAAGTCGTTTTGTTGCAGGGAGTGACGTTGACTAAAACCCATGCTCTTGCAGGACTCCATCTTGCTTTGGCACGCGATCCCCTCAGTTGCCAACTGTGGATGGTCGTCTCGGATGAACCCACGACCCTACAAACTTTTCGAGAATATGGCGAGAGATTTCAGATTGAGGAAGAACTGCTCGACGAGAAATCGAATGGCTTTCAACTGGAACGCTCAGAAATTCGCTCTGAAAAGTGCCCTCTCTCGACTCTGCTTCGTGATGGCAGTCACAACACTACTACTTACGGTGCAAGGTCAACAGGTGGTGACATCGGGTAAACGTCGTTGGGTTGATGTTCACGAAGTCAGAGGAAGCTCTGCCTTTTCAAGGCAGAGTCTCTCTGACTGGCAACGCGGCAACAGCTATTTGAGAATCGGTTGGAACTGGCTCAAAGGAGTCTTGCATCAAGACGGGCGATTATTTCGCACCATTTCCTTGCACGGACAATCCGACCCTGACCCTGCCTTTGCTTCCAAAAAGCAGATTCAAAAACAATTCGAGCGCGAGTTTACTATCAAATCTTATAGTTTTGTATCTTGAGTTTTGTCAGTCAACCAGCTGTTTGGATTCTTCACTCATGCAGCAATAGGCATTTCGCAACGGATAGCTTCTTCAATCAAAAGGCGATCGCAGTCATAATCATAGGCAAGTTCATCAATAGAATCTCCTGCATGATAACGCTCTGCAATGATACGGGTGGCAATCCCTGTACCCGCAATGACTAAACGTCCGAAAGCAATACGGGGGTCAATAACCACCATACACGGGTTATTTTCTTCATGAGATCGAGTAAAAGGATAAAGTTTAATTGCTAAACCAGTATCATCGGGTTCAATCCGTTCAAGATGGTTATGCATTGTATTTTTCAGTTCATTTTGCTCCCTAACAGAAGCATTAATCAGAGAACCGTATCTTTCGATAAACAAATCAACGCCATCAGTATGAAATCGCTCTCTAGCAAGAGGATGAGAAACTTCTAACTGCTCGTTAATATAGTCTAAAGCTGTTCGGACTTTATCTAATTTAATTTGATGATCTTTACGAATTGCCCGTAAAACATGAACTTCAACGAGATTGGTGAAGGAAAGAAGATAAGGCTTTTGTTTTTTGATAGGAATTAATGGCTCAAAGAATTGAGATCCATTGTTATTTTGATAGAAATAACCAATTACCCAAGAACGAATTGTACTGCTTGGCATTCTAAGATAGCGAGCAGCATCTCCTATAGAATAAATTGGGATATTTCTTGGATCGATTCCTTTGTATATGTCTTTCATCGTTCCTGATGTTCCCTATAACGCTTGAAACTTAAAACAGAAAGGAAATCAAAAAAGTTAATGGTGCCTTGCTGACTGCTAACTGCTATCTATATTAAAGCCGAAATTGATTAAATACCAAAATTGTTTTTTACTTCTGCTAGTGTCACCATTAATGTTAGAGGATGAACAGGCGAAGGGGAAAACCCACACTTTTCTACATAAAATCGTTTCGCTTCTTCATTAAGAGCGTGGACAAGAATCGCTCTAATACCAACAATTTCTGACGCTTGCAAAGTTCGCAATATTGCATCTTTAACCAATCCTTTCCCCAAGTTTTGACGTTGGTGGCCGATATCAACGGCTAAACGGCCTAGTACTATAACTGGTATTGGGTCGGGCATATTTCTTTTAACTTTTCCGAGTGCTTCCTGATGTTTGATGTTGCCAGTGGCTAAACAGTAGTATCCTACTACTCGATTTTCCCAACAGACAACGTAAGTCCGTGCAGCACCATCCCTTTCGCTTTTTAAAGCACGCTGCCGCAACCACAGGTTTAACCCTGGTTCGCTACAATTAAACGTTTCTACCTGATGGTGTGGTAGCAAAGACTCTGGTAGCGTGTATGTCATTACCAGGGAGTTTCTGTCTGAAGCAATTGAGCTAATTTGGGGTTTGCTTTGGGAGGAGTGTCAAGAGCCTGGTTAAACGCTTCCCACTGTTCATCACTTAGCACAAATACTCTGCGATCAAGTAAAGCTTCTTGAGCCGCCTGACAAGCAGCATCTAGCATAAAAGCACTGCGAGTCTTGCCGCAAAGACTAGTCGCAGTATCAATCAGTTCACGCTGAGTTGGCTCTATTCGGATGTTAATGACTTCAGAACGCTTGGTTTCGGGGATTTTTTTGAGTACAGCCATGACAACTCCATGACATTGCGTAAAATTTGTTACCAAAAACACTTAGGCTTTTATGTACTTACATCATATATACATCAAGCAAAAGTGTCAAGCAATTTAATCTGTTTGACCTAGTTACTAATACAGAGTTACTAAAGTTGTTGGTTTACTATCCCAATAAGAGACAATAAAAATAAAAGACAGTTTTAGCGCAAACAATTTTATGAACTACCTCATCGCTGTTTTACAAGACCGC
Organism: Microcystaceae cyanobacterium; assembly: GCA_041743025.1. Classification (GTDB taxonomy): domain Bacteria; phylum Cyanobacteriota; class Cyanobacteriia; order Cyanobacteriales; family Microcystaceae; genus JBGTNM01. The sequence continues at coordinate 22,198 of JBGTNM010000565.1, read as the reverse complement.
ATTAAAGCCGAAGAAGCTTATTCTGCCCTCGAGAAAGCGGGAATTCCGACCAATCAACTTGCTATCCTCGGCAGAGGCTACAAAACCGCCGACGAATTTGGTTTTATCGATCCAGTGCAGCAAGCCCTCAAACGCGCTCGATTGATGGCCTATTGGCTAGTTCCCTTTGGCTTTGCGGCTGGTTACACCTTCAACCTCATTACCGGACTTCATACCTTCGACTGGGCAGGAAATCCCGGTAATCATATTATTGGCGGCATTGCTGGGGCAATTAGTGGCGCAATGGGCAGTGTGTTTGTCGGTAGTGGTGTTGGGTTAACGGTGGGCAGTGGAGACGCGCGACCCTATCGCAATTGTCTTAATGAAGGTAAATATTTAATCATCATCGAAGGTTCGCCAACCATTAGGACGCAAGCAACTGATATCTTGCGCCAATTTGACCCCGAAAACCTGCAAGGTTATACCCAAACTATCCCTTAGCATCATTTTTCATGCTTCCTAGAGACGAACTCCTCAAAGGCACTGAAAACCGGAACGAAATTGCCCGTTTGGTTGATTTAGCCGAACAAGCCCTCAAAACGTGGGAAATTGCGGTCAGTGACTTTCTCTCTCCTCCTGTCTTGGCTGAAGTGCAAACCCGCTTCGGACGGCTGACAGAATTAGAATTTCTGACAGGGGGAGGCTACCCCCAAGCAGAACGACAGCGATTGAGTGTAGCTCGCTCCGAAATTCCCCTGGATGCAGCGCAAATTCCCCTAGAAGCTTTGGAAATTGCCGGAAACTTTTTATTTGACCCTGCCAGCCATCGGGACTTTTTAGGGGCAATTTTAGGCACAGGAATTGTCCGGGAAAAAGTAGGAGATATTATTGTTTTGGGGGAAAGGGGGGCACAAGTGCTGGTCGTTCCTGAAATAGCATCGTTTCTCGCGACTTCTTTGGTACAAGTGCGTTCCGTTCCCGTCAAAACTCAGCGCATTGAGTTGTCACAGTTGAAAGTCAGTCCGCCTAAAACGAAGGAAATGACCACTGTAGAAGCCTCTATGCGGTTAGATGCGATCGCTTCAGCCGGGTTCGGGATGTCGCGCAGTAAAATGGCAGAGATGATCGCTGGTGGAGATGTGCGAGTCAACTGGAAAGAAATCACCCAAGCTAGCTACAACCTGCAAGCGGGAGATTTAATCGCCGTTCGCGGTAAAGGACGTTTGGAAGTAGGAGAGGTGGCAGTGACGAAAAAACAACGCTATCGAGTGCTTTTGACGCGATATCATTAGGCTTCGCCGCCTTAGTGGAGGAAAGGGGAAGGGGGAAAGGGTAATAGAGACCATTGTGGGTTGAGCGGCAACATCGCAGCTACCATTGCACAATTCAAAGGTTTAGAGAAAAAGTATCCTTGACCAAATTCACATCCCAAAGCTTGTAATTGAGTAAATTGATCGGTTGTTTCCACACCTTCAGCAGTGACATTCAGCCCTAAAGCATGGGCAAGGGTAACAATTGCCCCGACAACTTCAAAGTTCTCATTGTCAGAGTTTATTCGACTGACAAAAGAGCGATCAATTTTCAGGGTATTTATCGGAAAACGGTGTAAATAACTTAAGGATGAATAACCCGTACCGAAATCATCAAGACTCAACTGAATATTCATCGCCCTGATTTGGAAGAGAGTATCAATCGTCTCTTGTACATCTTCCATGAGCATACTTTCGGTGAGTTCTAGTTTCAGGGAACTTCCATTCAAGCCAGTTTCAGCCAAAATTCGCGCAATTTGATTGATCAAATGGGGTTCTCTAATCTGTTGTGCAGCAAGATTGACACTGATACTTAACGGTAATAAGTTGGGAAATTGTGTCTGCCAAGCGCGCATTTGACGGCAAGCCTCACGTAGCACCCATTCCCCCAGCGAGACAATTAAACCTGTATCTTCGGCAACCGGAATGAATTTTGCGGGGGAGATGAAACCTTGCTGTGGATGTTTCCAGCGAGCTAGTGCTTCAAAACCAGTCAATCTGCCAGTCACTAATGAGATAATGGGTTGGTAGTGAAGGCAAAACTCCTGGCGCTCAAGAGCTAGTCGCAGATCGCTCTCTAGCTGTAAGAGTTCGAGTGTTTGCTCATACATCACCTGGTCGAAAATTGCATAACGCGCCTTGCCTTGCTCCTTAGCACGGTACATGGCAATGTCAACATCGCGCAGTAAGTCTGCTGGTTGCTCCTATGCCTCAGAACCAAGAACAATGCCGATGCTAGCACTAGTGAATACAGTGTGGTTCTCAAGTTGGAACGATGACTTTAGTTTTGCTTGGAGCCGCTCAGCAATTCTTGTAGCATCCGTGATGTCGTTGATTCCATCTAGGAGAATCGTAAATTCGTCCCCCCCAAACCGAGCTATGGTATCATTGGGGCGCAAACATTGCTTTAAAGTGTGAGCGATCGCTACCAGCATGTGATCGCCTACTGTAGACTTCTTGCAAAAGTCTAAAAAGTCCCCCTTTTTAAGGGGGATTTAGGGGGATCAAATGGCACTTATGCAAGAGTTCTTGTGTGTCCCAGGCTGTCGTTGATCAGCTTGAAGCGATCAAGGTCGATAAAAAGCACGGCAAATAACGAGTGACCAATGTCAACGCGAAGCGTAACGCCGCCTGCTTGAGTAAATTTGATCGCGTTTCCCAACAGGTTGAGCAAAATCTGACGCAATTTACTTTCATCCGCGTGTATATACTGAGGAACTGCTGGGGTACACTCAACTAAAAGTTGCAAACCTTTGGATTCAGCTTTCATCTGAAACATCTCTTGAATTGTCCTCAGCAGTTGATATAAGTTAAAGGCATTTTCACTCAGCGTAATCCGACCAGCTTCAATTTTGGACATATCGAGAACGTCATTGATCAAGGAGAGCAAATGTTCGCCACTGCGATCAATAATGCCTAAATTTTCTTGCTGGTGGGACGTGAGAGATGAGTCGCGGTTCATTACTTGAGCAAAGCCAAGAATCGCGTTGAGAGGAGTACGGAGTTCGTGGCTCATATTGGCTAAAAATTCGCTCTTGGAGCGATTAGCACCTTCAGCAGATTGTTTGGCTTCGTTGAGTTCGATGGTTCGTTGCTCAACTCTGGTTTCTAGCTGCTCGAAGGACTCTTTTAGCTGCAATGCCATTTGGTTAAAAGACTGTGACAACACCCCCAACTCCCGAACGCCTTTGAACCCTACGTTTTGATCTAAGTTACCGTTAGCGATCGCCCGACTAGCTGCACTCAGGCGATGGATCGGTCGGATCATCCAGTGGGAGATCGTTAAGCCCAAGCTAATTGCTGCAAATAACGCCACTAAGCTCAGAACAAATATTACCCGCGCAACAGCGTGAGTTTTTGCCAAAAAGTCGGATTCTGGCACGACGACAACTACTAACCAGTCAAGACCAAAACTGTCGCGCCAAGGCTCTACACGGACAACCTGACGCTCGTGGTGAGCGAGATAAACATCTAGCTTTTGACTGTCCTTGATGTCCCTAAAATCGCCGAATTTATGCTGTAGATAGTCTGCTGTCGCTTGAATTAAGCGATCGCCACTTTTGAGGGCGTTGAGTCGTTGTGCTTTACCATCAATGATGGTGAATGGTTGTTCGGGACTTGAACTGGAGACTAACAGCCCATCGTGTTCTATAATGAATACTTTTCCTGATGGGCTAACTTGTAAACGGTGTAAGAACTTACTGACATCATCAAGGCGGAGATGGCTGCGCGTGACACCCATCATCTTATTGTTAGGGTCATAAATGGGAGCGTTGGCAGAAATCAATAGATTGGTAATTCCTGAAGTCTCCTGTGTATAAACTTGACTCCAAATCGGCTTGCCTGCCTTGAGTGTATCTACGTACCAAGCTGATGAGTAAGATTTGTCGTCATTTGGATTTTGGATTTTGGATTAGCTTGTAGTCAATTTGATTAACATTAAAAACCTGCATTTGTTCTTGCAGGTGATGTTCGACAGTTTGAGAATTTTGTAAATCTAACCGTCCTTGCTTGATGGCATTGACATTGAGTCGATTAATCTGATGAGGAGTTGCTAATTCTATTATTGCCTTTAAAACAGTCTCTTCGTCTGCTAATTTAATTACTTTTGCCAGCATTAACACAATTTAATCAAAAGAACTCATCAATAATCGTTGTTGTTGTGTAAGATTATTGATGAGTTATAGATAACCGAAGGGTCAGCGTCGGGAGATGTCACGCAGAACGAGCAAACTGTTCCATCCGCAGGAAATTAGACATTTTCAGAATATCTTCGCGTGCCTGTAAATCTTCGAGTCGATGAATGACTTGCCCTCGTTCAAACAGAATAAGGGTAGGAAGCGTCTTGATCCGGTAGGTGTTAGCTAGCCGAAAATTTTCGTCAGCATTAATACTCACTAATTTTAAGTTGCCCTCCCAGTCCAACTGGACTTGCTGGAGCAGAGGCGGTATGAGACGGCACAGACCGCACCAAGGAGCCAAAAAATGAACAAGAACGGGGTGAGAAGATTCCAACACAACTTGAGCAAAATTGCGATCGCTAACTGAGTGCATGGCAAACCAGAAATTTTTTTATGGGCATTTTATTATTGAATTATGCTACCGCTATTTGGGATCAACTGACAAAGAGAAATTTTACAGAAGTTATAACCCTATCTTACAAACTTGTCAGTCCATTAGCACTCAGTTCAACCCAGCATTGAGAGAGAGGATTTTGATAGAGTAAATTTGAATCTACCAAGGCGGCGCTCATGTCACAAAGGCACACCATCACTGACGAAACTTCCTCTGCGGGATTTCCGCCATCAGCCATTAACTGGCGGCAATTGTGCCATGTCATGCTGCAAAAAGCCTTGCCTCTCAATCCCCTCAGTACGCAACCCGACGATCCTGGGGCTGACTTACAGGAGTCTCAAATCACGTTAGGAGCGATCGCCACTCCTGCGATCCTAGTAGCCGTTGGACAAGTTCAACTCTCTATCAGCCAAACTTACGAGCAAGAAGCCTTTTGCGAACAAGTGTTGCGGCAAGGAAAAAGCCCCAGTCAGGGGCAGCGCATCGCCATTATTGGAGAATCCGGTACCGGCAAAACACTGATGCTGCAAAAAATTGCTCACTGGATTTTGCAGCAAACATCAGGCGTACCGATTTGGCTGTCGCCTGGGCAACTCAAAGGGATGTCACTATCGGCCTATCTGTGGGAAAAATGGTTGCCGCAAGCGGCTTCGCAGGGGTCGAAGGACGATCGCGATTCTAAGGACTGGGCAACTGCCTTCAGACAACTCTGCGCTAGCGGCCAAATTTGGCTATTGCTCGACGGCATAGATTATTTAATTAACGATATCCCAGATGAGAGTACAGTGCCGTCATTGAGCTATCTGTTCGAGCAACTGCAAGGAGCAGAGGGTCAGTTTCGCACCGTTTTAACCTGCCAAACCCGGACTTGGCAACAGCAACAGCAAGCTCTGCTCTCGTTTGATCTGTTTTGTCCAGTCGAATTTTCCTACCCGCAAGCCGTTAACGACTTCATTCTCAACTGGTTTCGTCCTGCGGCTCCTTTCGGTGATCGCCAGATTCCGGGGAATAATCTAGGAGAACAACTGTGTCGTCTAATCGCGCAAAGTGGACGGGAGCGTTTCCGGTCGGTGTTGGCCAACCCCTTGCGCTTAGCCTTGCTGTGTCGCCTGTGGCAGCAATCCCCTGGCCATCTCGGCGAAACCCTAGCCGAGCTATATGAACAATTGACAGTCGCTTTTTATCAGTGGAAAGCCGAAATGCTAGCAACCAGTCTCCAACAGCAACAGCAATTGACGCAGAGATTGGGGAAGCTGGCTTTTAATGCCCTGTCAGCAGAAACCGTTTTCCCCAGCATTGAGCCGGAGGCGATCGCCGAAACCGAGGCAGAAGACCCCTTGCTGCTGCGACTGGCGGTTCAGTTAGGCTGGTTGATGCCCGTTGGGGTCGCCAAAGAAACAACGGACAAAGGTAGGCGCTATGTCTTTACAGACCCTTCTTTTGGCGAATACTTTGCGGCCCGATCGGTTGATCGCACTGAGCATTTCTTAGACGCAGATGGCGCAGCGAGTCCTAGCGAAACCTCTCATCGAATTTTTGAGGCGCTGTGGTGGCGAGTTGCTCTTTTTTGGTTGGGACGACCTGATGTTCCTAGCAGACAAAAAGAAGCTTTCTTAGCGGCACTCATCTCGTTAGAAGATGGCTGCGGGCCAGATAATTTTTATGGCAAAAAGGCCTATTTTTTGGCAGCGACTGGACTGACGGAGTTTAAAGATTGCTCTGTGGGGGAGAAAATTTGCCGCCAGCTTATCGCTTGGGGTTTTCAATCTCCTCGTTGGGACAGTTGTCTAGCTCGCTCGGCTAGAGAGTCTCTGGCTCAAGTTCCCCGCCCAATGGCCATCGCATCTTTGCTAGAGTGGATTTTAGCGACGGATGACCCCTCCCGGCAGCGACAGGCGTTTCTCTACTTAGAACACATCGCTCAAGGCGACCCCATCGCCATTGCTGCTTTTGCCCAGCAGTTGGCAATCGCTTCGTCGGCAGCTTGGCGGCAGCAAATTGCCCAAAGTTTGGGAACTATCGAACCGGGTAATGATCAGGCGATTAGTGTTTTCGTCGATGCCCTAGAAACCGCCGTCAGTACTGGAGATGACTGCCAAGCGGCCTTAAATGGCTTGACTAAGATTGCTCAGGGCAGTCTCAAAGCGATCGCGGCCTTGATTCGGCTGCTGTCGGGCCAGTCCTCCTCAACCTTGCGGCGGCGGGTTTTGCCGTGTTTAGAAATGATCGCCCAAGGCAACGCTACGGCCATTGCCGTGTTGGTGCAACTGATTCGCACCACAGAAGATGTCAGCTTACGACAGCAAGCCGCAGCCAGCTTAGAGAAAATCGATCCCGGCAATCCAACTGCCATCGCGGTCTTAGTCCAACTACTGCACAAAACTGATTCAGCCGAGATCGCTCGCCAAGCCGTCTACAGTTTGGGGGAAGTCTCAGTGGGCAATGCCCAAGCGATAGCTGAATTGGTCAACCTCCTGCAAGAGACGGACGATTCCTACACACGCTGGATTGCGATTAGTAGCTTGGGGAAAATCGGTGCGGGAAATTCTGAAGCGATCACTGCCTTAACCCAACTCATTGAGTCGGATTCGCCCTTGCTATTACATAAAGAAGCGATCGATAGCTTGAGCAAAATCGCTGTCGCTCATCCGTCTGCGATCGCGGCCTTGGTTGCTTTGCTCCAAACCACCGACGATGAAGCTGTCCGTCGTGAGGCGGCTGAAAGCTTGGGCAAGCTCGACCCTGGCAATCCAGCAGCGATCGCGGTACTGAGCGATCTTCTGCAAAGTTCTCAAGACGAGTTTACCCGCCGCCAAGCGGCTGCTAGCTTGGGCAAGATCGACTCTGGCAATTTAGAAGCACTCAAGGCATTAGTTCAGTTAATTCAATCTTCTAGAGAGAAAGATATTCGCAGTCTGGCGGCTGAAAGCCTCGGCGAAATTGGACTGAGCAACCCGGCAGCGATTGCAACTTTGATCCGCCTGTTACAGACAAACCCCGATGCCGATGCGTGTCGCAGCGCGGCCAAAAGTCTCGGCAAAATTGCTAAAGGAAATAAGGAGGCGATCGCTACCTTCATTTCCCTGCTCAAGTCTTTGCCAGATGAAGCAAGCCGCATGGCGCTCACGGAAAGTTTGCTTGTGATCGTTCCGGCCAAGCAACTGGGAACGTTGGTCGTTCAGTTGCGCGATACTTACCTCGATCCCCACTACCGAGGTGACGCGGCTTTGCAATCTATGTTCTGGCACTGCGCCGAACATTTGTCCTATTCTGCTTTTTACCAAGCTTGGCATCAGCGTTCTTTTCCCAAACCGTCGGTTTGCGCCCCAACTTCTCAGCAGATCGAGCGAGCGATCGCGTCTCTATCAACGTCTCAGGTGCAGGTGATTGGCATTGATAGCAGTCGCTTTCTTGACCCCCATGCCCCTGCGGTCGATATTTATGACCAGATGCTCGAACAAGCTTGCCCTCCTTTTGAACACGGCATTCCCGAAACCCTGTCTAAATTACGGCTGTACTGGCATCAAATTCAACGCGATCGCCCCGATGTTCGCTGGGTACTCTTGTTCTATCACTGTCAAAGTTCTGAAAAATCTACCGATTTTTCGGCTAAGTTTCTGGAAATTTTGCCCAAATTTCAAGGAAAAATTGGGATAGTCACCTCAAGCTCAGTAACAGGGGTAAAACAGTTCTCTCCCGACGATCCGCAATTGGCAGATGCGATCGCCCAATGGCTTTAATCAATGAACAATTTTATGCGCGTGGTTCTTCAAGTATTTCTGCGTGTCCCATTTGGGGGAAGTATTTCAATTGCGTTCCGAACAACTTATCCCAGAACGTGAAGTATAGTCCATAATGAACTGTATATTGGCGGTGATGGATCGCGTGATGCGTTGAACCAATCAGCCACTTTCCCAGCCAGTTGTAGGGAAATGAGGGGGGAAATATCGCAAATCCAAGATGATTCCACACCGCCCATACTGTCATTGTTAGGAGGACAGCCAGCAAAGTGATGAAATGAAGCGGAATAATCAAGACTATCCCGACAAAAAAGGCTGCCTGTACTAATGCCTCTGGTAGGTCAAAGGCAAATGATGTCCAAGGGGTTGGATCGCCTGTACGATGATGACCAAAATGTATCCATTTAAACAATAACGGTTGATGAAATAACCGATGGACAAAGTAAAAATAGGTATCCTGAAGGATGAGTATTAACACAAAGCTGCCCCCCACGTACCATAGGCCATACTGGAATAAGTCATGGTATAAGAGCGTTATCCCCGCATCATACTCTGTCATAACGCAAGCGGCGCCGAGAGCAAAAATGGCCGAGGAGAGAACCGACATTTTGATTTCTCTGTAAATCGATTGAGCTAGTGGGAGCGACCGACGCAAACTCCGATGAGCAAAAGACTGTCCTAAAAACGAATAAAAGAACCAGTACGCTCCTCCAGCAACGAAAAAGTAGCGCGTCAGAATCACTGCGAAAAAAACGAACACATAGAAGTAAAATGAGTGGTTTATCAATTCAACCTTTCCTCACGTCTAAAACATCACTCTTATTTTCTGGTCTTACAGGTTAACACTACAGTTGTCAACTTGATGTCGGCTTGAGGCACTTCTACACCGATAATCGGCTCTCCCGATATCATGGGGAAAAATGTTCAACTATGTTACAAATTCAAAGGAGATGGGTGTACGACGGATTGATAATTTCTAGTTGAGTTTGAATAATTACTAAATATAACAATAATTTCAGATTTTTAAGATCGAAGAGGCGAAGAATCAATACGCCATTTCCGAACGTGAGAATGAAACTACGGAGGAAGCCTCCGCAGTCAGGGACTCCCCTTTAAAGTGAATATGTAGAAGTTTATTCACCAATCTAGAACAACACCATTACTTTTTTATTCTTCTTCTTCTCGCTGATAAACTTCTGGATCTATCACATCATCCAGTTCTTCTACAATTTCATTCTCCTGAAAAGTCTCAATTTCACGTAGTTTTAATCGACCAGTGCGTTTGAGCCAATCAAGAAGAGTTTCTGTTGCTTTTAAAGGAACAACTGGTATGGATTGGTAGCGAAGTTCTTGGCTGAGAGAAGGATTATAGTGCGTAACCATTGGTATTTATCTCTTTTTTTGTTTGCGTATTTTGCTTTGTAAAATCTCTTAAAAAGAGTGCTATAGAAAGCTAAGTCTATTTACATCAGATGGCTTTTTCGCTTTTTTAGGTTCTTTGTTACCTTGGCGCTTGGACATGACGATTCCTCTACTAAGCTGAGCAATATTTAATTTTTTTAAACATCTTGTTCAGGGGTGCATCACCAAATTGTCGGAACGGTGGATGGAACGACTTATCGCTCTGACAAAAAACTATCTAAAGTTGAGATGGGATGCACCCCGATTGTTCGGATTCGCTATCGCTATCTAAGCGTTAGCTTATGCAGGCATCAACACGGTGTCAATGACGTGGATAACACCGTTATCAGCAGCAACATCCGGTGTTGCAACTGTGGCATTATTGATTTTGACACTACCATTAGCAGCATCAATCTTCACATCTGAACCTTCTACTGTTTTGGCTGACTTGAGCTTGACGACATCAGCCGCCATCACTTTTCCTGAAACGACATGATACGTCAAAATTTGCTTAAGCTTGGGCAGATCTTTGAGCAAGGAATCGACTGTGCCTTCAGGCAGTTTAGCGAACGCCTCATCAGTCGGTGCAAAGACCGTAAATGGCCCTTTTCCTTTTAAAGTATCTACCAAATTGGCAGCTTTGATTGCAGCAACCAGGGTGCTGAAAGAACCAGCATTAACGGCAGTATCAACGATGTTAGCCAAGTGTTTTACCTAGTTTTTTGTAATCTATTAATAAGCGTAACGCACTTTTCAAGAAAAAGTATTTATTATCAAAAATTAATCTCACTTAAAGCCGAACAACAAATACAGCCAAAACCCCAATCACACCCGCAACGATTAAATATAAAATGACTGGAAGTAGCAACTGACGGAGCAAGATTCCCTCGCGTCCTATCAATCCAACTGTGGCAACAGCAGGAACAATGTTGGCTACAGCAATCATATTGCCGGCGGCGGCTCCCACACCTTGCAGTGCCAGGATAACCGATGTCGATGCGCCAATTTGTTCGGCCACCCCAAACTGTAACAAGGAAAACATAATGTTGCTGACGGTGGCACTTCCGGCTACAAAAGTACCCATCATACCAATCACAGGGGCAAAAAATGGCCAGACTTGACCCACCAAACTGGAAAACCCATCTGCCAGGGTAAGAGGCATACTGGCAAGTCCTAATGCGTTCACGTCAGAGTTAATAAATACTTTTGCCATTGGCACGGATGCTCCAATTGCCAAGGCTGTTGCCAGTAGCGCAGAAGAAGCCCCCGCGATCGCCCGTTTCATTTGCTCTGCCTGCATTCGGTACAGGAAGTAAGTGACGATCACCACAAAGATGAAGACGGTTGCTGGGAGGAACATCGGCTGTGTCGAAGCGGTAACGTCTGTGCCCAAAATATGAGAAAAGTTGATTTGAACGGATTGGAGCCACTGACGCAACGGCAGGTATCGGGTACGGGAAAGCACCAGGAACAGGCCCAGCAGCACATAGGGTGTCCAGGCTTGCAACGCCGTCATTTTCAGGGGCGTATTGGAGATTTCGCTACTGGTAGTTCCCATCCAAGCAGGTGACCATTGAGTACGATCGGGGAAGTCCCATACCTCCTTCGGTGCCAGAAATCCTCGCTTAGCAGCAGGAACAACGATTGCCAGTCCCACCAGTCCCCCTATTAAAGACGGAAACGCCGGGCCAAGCAGGAGGGCAGTAAGCGCGTAGGGAATGGCAAAGGCTCCTCCAGCAAATAGGGCAAACCCAGCGATCAACAAGCCATCTTTCCAGGACTTGCGCTCGCCAAAAGAGGCAGTCATGACCATAACTAAAAGCAAGGGAATAAAGATCGCGATCGCGCCCTGAATGAGTCCGATCTTTGCGCCAATGACAGCCAGGTAATCGGCGAAATTCAACCCTAAGCGGGCAACTTCCTGCTCAACCGCCGCAGAGCCTTCTAAGCCATTATCTAACCCAATGAGAATCGGGGTTCCCACTGCTCCAAAGGCGGATGACGTAGGTTGAATAATCACCGCAGCGATGACGGCTGCCATCGCTGGAAACCCGATCGCGACCAAAAGCGGCACACAAATCACGGCTGTACTGCCAAAACCAGAGGCACCCTCAATAAAACTGCCAAATAACCAAGCAATCACAATAACTTGAACTCGGCGATCGCGGGAAATGCCCAACAACCCTTGACGGATTTTGCTCAGGGCGCCCGACTCTTGCAAGATGTTCAGCAACAAAATGGCACCAAAGACAATGTAGAGAATTTCCAAGGTGACGATCAGTCCCTGCACCGTTGAGGCAGCGATTTGGACAAGAGGCACTTTCCAGACCAGCAGGGCGATTACCACTGTCACCAAATAAGCCACTGGCATTGCCTGAGCAGCAGGACGATTGGCAACAATCAGGAGCAAAAAAGCGGTCAGAATCGGCGCAAGTGCCAGCAGGGAGTGGAGGGCTAGTTGCATAAGATAAAGAACAAAAAATAAATAATAGACATTTTTAAAGCCAGGGCTTCCTCTGACTTCGTCAAAATATCAAGGAAAGCCCTAAGAAAATGAATGCCAAAAATAATTAAAACTCCCAACAAGTTAAAAAAGACATGTACTAAAGCAATTTCCATAGCAGGAAATGCTTGAGTCCCTGTAACAGAAGTTGCGGCGATCAATAAACTCGTGTTGCGGTTCTATACCGTAGTCGCTGCAAACCGCTCCTTGCGAGGACGCGATGACATATCGTGGTCATCTAGCACCGCCACATGGTAGGTGCCTAACTGCCGATAACTTCCCGCTAAAGTGTATTCATCATACAGACAGAAGAACTCACCAGGATGCGTCAATCCTTTGACAACGGCAGGTAAGCGGTTGGGGGCAACGACAATATCCAGCACCGCATCCAAATTGCGCCCAAAAATATCCATATAGCCACGCACCATACTGTCGTCGGTTAGTTCACCGACTAGCAAAAAATTGTCTTTGCCAATCGATTGAGCATAGCCGTGAATGGCATCACAGAACCGACGCGAAGTAATGGGAGAGACGTGCTTGACTGCATCTACCCGGAACCCGTCACAGTCGCTCAAAGCAATCCAATACTCAAAAACCTTTGCCAGAGCCGCAATCACTTCCTCTCGCTCCAGGTTGAAGTCTCGCAGTTCAAAAAAGTCGCCCCGCCGGAACTCCACCAAGGGATTCATCGGGTCTTCCCACCCCTTCCCTTCCCAATGGATAATCATTCCAGCGCGGTTGTACCAATCCAGATTCTGGAACTCTTCAGGAAACACGCCATCATCCACTGACATAGGTTCTGGAATACTGTTTCCTTGGGCAGAGCGCCAGCCATGAACTGGATAAGGCGGTGAGAAACGGTAGGGCATTGTCTCTTGCGGGCTGCCATCGGTTTCATCCCGGTAAAACCAATTGCTACCACTGTGGTTGTAAATGACATCCAGAATCACGTACATATTGCGATCGTGAGCCGCATCTACTAGATTCCGCAAATCCTGCCGGGTGCCAAAGCGCGGGTCAATCTCTAAAAAATCCTGGATGCCGTACCCGTGATAGGTCTGTAAATCAATTCGCTGCTTCCAAGGAGGATTGATCCAAACTGTCGTGACACCTAACCCTTGTAAATAATCCAGTTTGCTTTCAATGCCTTTTAGCGTCCCACCATTGAATTTTTTGCCGGCTGCCATCCAGGCAGCTTTGTGACTGGCTCTGAACTGTTCGGGATTGTTGCGATCAAACAGAGGTCGTTGAGACTCCTGTCCATCACTAAAGCGATCGGGCAAAAGCTGGTACAAAATCTGGTCATTCCACCTAGTAGGGCTGGGAAATACTCGCCCTCTAGGATGCAGGTCAGCCTCAGACAAAGTTTTTGGAGGAAATTCTTCAATGCTCGTCGCCATAACTAATAAGACCTTCTTTTTGTTATTCCTCAGATGCGATTGTGTGAATTTTGAGGAAGTTCGTACTTACGGCTGTACCAAGCGGAATTCCACCGATGACCAGTACTTTGTCACCAGGGGACGCAAAGTTTCGTCGAATTAAATCCGCTTCCATCTGGGTGATTATGTCGGTTAGATCATGGTGAATCTGTTGCTGGAGAATCGGTCTGACTCCCCAGTTGAGGCTGAGTCGGTGATAAACTTTGGGGTGAAGCGTGTAGGCAACAATCGGGACTTTGGGGCGCTCTCCTGATGCGAGTTCGGCAGTATAGCCGGTCTCAGTGAAGGTAACAATGCACTGGAGATCGATCACGTCTTCGATCGCGTGCAGGGCTTCGCAGATAGCTTCGGCATCGTCGGGATGGCTGGGGGGATAGTTGACAAATTGGATGGCTGGTTCGACTTCGATCGCAATTCGTGCCAGCATTTTGACTGATTCCACTGGATAATCGCCCACAGCCGATTCGCCAGATAGCATCACCGCATCGGTGCCGTCCATAATCGCGTTAGCAACGTCGCTGGCTTCGGCGCGAGTGGGACGAGGATTGTGAATCATGCTATCGAGCATTTGCGTTGCCGTAATCACTGGAATGCCCTTTTGGTTGCAGACTTGAATAATCTGTTTTTGAATCAGTGGGACTTTTTCGGGACTCATCTCCACCCCCAGATCGCCCCGCGCTACCATGATTGCGTCGCACTCATCGATGATCGCCTCTAGGTTAGCGATCGCTTGCGGCTTTTCTAGCTTGGCCAGCACCGGAATATCGGCTCCTTTCTCTTTCAGCAAGGCCTTGAGCATTTGAATATCCTCCGGTTTGCGGACAAAGCTCAGAGAAATAATATCAACCCCTTGCTCAATGCCAAAGTCTAGGTCGCGCTTGTCTTTTTCGGTCATCGAAGGCAGACGCAGGTTCAGGGTTGGGAAGTTCACCCCTTTGTGACTTTTGAGTAAGCCTCCTTTGACCACCTTGCACCCGACAGCCTGGTTATCGACTTTCTCAACTTGCAACTCCAGTAAGCCATCATCTAGAAGGACTTGCGTTCCTGGTTCGGCTTCTTCTGCCACGTAGGGATAGTCAATACCAACGGTGTTGGGTTGTCCGGTATCGTCGGCGATGGGTACCAGTCTCAGAGAGTCTCCTTCGGTGAGCATCATTCCGACCGCCGGCAGTTCACCGACCCGGATCTTTGGCCCCTGCAAGTCTTGCAGTAACATTAGCGGCAAGTCCAGTTCCTCTGAAGCAGACCGCAACCGCTTGATCCGTTCAGCATGATCCTCGTAGTTACCATGAGAGAAGTTGAGCCGCGCTACATTCATGCCTGCCAGTAGCATTTTCCGCATCATCTCAGGAGAGTCGCTGGCAGGGCCAATAGTTGCCACAATCTTCGTGCAGTGAATCAATGGTTTCATCATCAGTCTCCTGGGGCTATTCATCTAAGTTTAAATTAAGTTTAAATCGTCATTTGATTGGCGGTAATCTGCAATTTTTACCTTACCAGTGGGAGCTTTCTAACCGTTTTAGTGTCAGGTTTTTTACCTGGAAATAACGTGTAAAAATAACGTCAAATTTAAAATCCTCTGAAGAAAGCTTAGAAGAATTATCTTAAGAACAGTTTATGAAGTCAAGTATATTAGGCTACCAGGAATTCTTGACTTGACAACTCAATTTCTCTTGCGTTAAATGATGTTGAGATGGTCATCATTGCCGGAATCTTTTCGGCATCATTTCCGACCATTTACAGGCGCGACAGCAATCGGTTGAGCCAATCGTGCAGCAACACGGGCAGGTTTACGGACGTTAGAATGCCTCTTTAGTTTTAATCCTCTCAAATAAAAGTGAAAACGATGAACACGACTATTCAAACCATTCATGCTAGAGAAATTTTGGATTCTCGCGGTTATCCGACCGTTGAAGTCGATGTGATTTTGCAAGATGGTAGCAAAGGGCGGGCCGCCGTTCCTTCGGGTGCATCGACCGGCAGCCGTGAAGCTTTAGAACTGCGAGATGGCGACTCGAAGCGGTACAGTGGCAAGGGCGTACTGAAAGCAGTTGCCAACGTTAACACCACGCTCGCCCCTGCTCTGAGCGGAATGGATGCAGCAGACCAGACGACCGTTGACAACAAGATGCTGGAAATGGACGGCACCGAATACAAACAAAATTTGGGTGCCAATGCCATTCTAGGGATATCAATGGCGATCGCCCGTGCGGCAGCTAGCTCGAAGAAAATACCCCTCTATCGCTATTTGGGGGGAGACACTGCGAATCGGTTGCCTGCTCCCTGCTTCAACGTGATCAATGGCGGCGCTCACGCCGATAACAACATCGACTTTCAAGAATTCATGATCGTTCCGGTGGGTGCTTCCACTTTTTCCGTCGCACTCGAAATGGGAGCAGACATTTACCATGCTCTGAAATCGGTACTCAAGCAAAAAGGATATAGTACGGGCGTTGGGGATGAAGGGGGTTTTGCGCCCAACCTGGCAACCAACGTAGAAGCGATCGAAGTGATTTTGCAAAGTATTGAGAAAGCTGGACTAAAAACGGGCAGCGAAGTCTGCCTGGCGCTCGATCCGGCAGCTAGCGAAATGTATCAAGATGATGGTAGTTATCTGTTTTTTAAGTCCGATCAAACTCGCAAAAGCACTGAAGAGATGATTGATCTGTGGGAAAGCTGGGTGAATCAATTTCCCATTATTTCCCTTGAGGACGGATTGGGCGAAAAGGATTGGAAGGGTTGGCAACAGTTAACCCAACGCTTAGGTGATCGCCTCCAGTTAGTAGGCGATGATATCTTTGTCACCAACCCCAAAATCATCAAACAAGCGATCGCCGATGGGGTGGGCAACTCTTCCTTGATTAAAGTCAATCAGATTGGCTCTGTCACCGAAACCCTCAACGCCATCAACGACTCTACCGCAGGCGGCTACACCTGTATGGTCAGTCACCGTTCTGGTGAAACGTCCGATGACTTCATTGCCGATCTCGTCGTGGCCACTGGCGTAGGTCAGATTAAATCGGGTGCCCCCTGTCGGGGTGAGCGTCTGGCTAAATACAACCAGCTACTGCGGATCGAAGAGGAATTGGGCAGCAAAGCTCATTACGCTGGCATGGCAGCCTTCAAGCGTCAGCAGCCTGTCCATTAACTATCGGGAGTTTGAAGAAATGAAAGTTGCTTTTTTTAGTACGAAGTCCTATGATCGCCAGTCTTTTGAAGCGGCGAACGCCAACTATCATCACGAGTTGACGTTTTTTGATGTCCAACTCAATCCCAATAGCGCCGTCTTGGCAGCAGATTTTCCCGCCGTTTGTATGTTTGTTAATGACATTGCCGACGCGGTGACACTGGATATTCTCGCTGCTCGTGGGACTCACCTCCTAGCACTCCGGTCTGCTGGGTATAACTCGGTTGATTTGCAGCGAGCAGCAGAGTTAGGGATTAAAGTCGTGCGAGTGCCAGCCTATTCTCCGTATGCTGTTGCTGAACACGCGGTTGCCTTGGTGCTCATGCTCAACCGCAAACTCTACAAAGCCTACAATCGTGTGCGGGATGACAATTTTTCCCTAGAAGGGTTACTAGGATTCGATCTGCATGGCTGTACTGTTGGTGTCGTTGGTACTGGCAAGATCGGCCTGATATTTGCCCAAATTATGCAGGGCTTTGGTTGTTCATTGCTAGGCTATGATGCTTACCCCAATGCCCAATTTGAAGCGATCAGCGATGCCCGTTATGTTACATTACCTGAGTTACTGGCAAGCTCAGATATAATTTCTTTGCATTGTCCGTTGCTGCCTGAAACCCATCATTTAATTAATGCCAATACTATTGCTCAAATGAAGCATGGTATGATGCTAATTAACACCAGTCGCGGCGGTTTAATTGATACGATAGCAGCGATTCAAGGGATTAAATCGGGCAAAATTGGCTATCTTGGACTTGATGTATACGAGGAGGAAGAAGCGCTATTTTTCCAAGACCTATCCGACAGCATTATTCAAGATGATACCTTCCAATTACTGCAATCCTTTCCCAATGTGGTCATCACGGCTCATCAGGGATTTTTTACGCAAAACGCTTTAGAAAACATTGCCACCACTACCCTGTCTAACATCACTGATTTTGAACAAGGGCAACCTTTAAAAAATGAAGTCGTCTATCAGCCTCCCGCTCTGGCAAAAGGAGGTCGTTGACTTGTTCATCAAATCTTGCCGTATTTAACCGTTGAGCGATCGCCTATTCATCTTTAAGTTGAGATTTATCAAGTTTCGTTTTGGTGTCAGAATTCAGTCATTTTTATGGCTAGAAAAGGAGTCTAGAAAGTGCAAATGAGCAAAAAGGTAGTGTTCTCTATCAGTTGATATGTGATAGCTTATTCAAGCTAGTTACTCACCGTTTCTGTAACATCCCCCTTTTTTCTGGGAAATGCAACAACTTCTCTCTTCCTTGACTCAAAATCCACTGGTTTCTTTCACGATCCTGCTACTGGTCAGCTTGACGTTGCCGCCCCTTTTTGAGCGATTACGACTGCCAGGGTTAGTAGGATTGTTGTTTGCTGGGGTCATCTTGGGGAAAAATGGCTTGTCCTTGCTCGATGCCGACTCTGAGACGATTGAGTTGTTGTCGGGGATTGGCAAAATCTACCTGATGTTCGTGGCAGGATTGGAAATTGATCTCAACGAATTTCGCAAAACCAAAGACCGCTCACTTGCCTTTGGCATCGCGACTTTTGCTGTCCCTATGCTAGCGGGCTTAGCTGTTGGGCGCTATTTTGAGTTTAGTTGGAATACCTCGTTTTTGATTGGTTCGCTGCTGGCTTCTCACACTCTCTTAGGCTATCCGATTGTCCAGCGTTTGGGCGTGGTGAGAAATGAAGCGGTGATGGTCACGATTGGCGCGACGATTTTTACCGATATTGCGGCTTTATTGGTACTGGCTGTCTGTGTTTCGATTCATGCTGGGGATTTCTCCGTCGCCAGTCTGATTTTACAACTTCTCTCCTTGGCTATCTACACGTTCGCGGTCTTGTTTGGCTTGGATTGGGCAGGCAAAGAATACTTCCGCCGCACGGGAGACGAACAAGGCAACCAATTTTTATTCGTTCTGCTGGCGGTATTTTTGGCATCAGTGGGGGCGCAAATCATTGAGGTCGAGCCGATTATCGGAGCATTTCTAGCAGGACTGGCAGTCAATGACGTAGTAGGAGAAGGCCCTGTTAAGGAAAAAGTAGAATTTGTCGGTGGAACGCTCTTTATTCCTTTTTTCTTTGTCGATATGGGCTTGCTGATCGACATTCCCACTTTTCTTGAAACGCTGCGATTTGAATTACCGCTCGTGATTGTTATTGTGGGCGGATTGATTGGCTCAAAATTCTTGGCGGCGATGGTGATTAAATTCATCTACCGCTACAGTTGGCAAGAGGGACTCAGTATGTGGTCGCTGTCGTTGCCGCAGGTAGCAGCAACCTTAGCTGCTGCACTCGTTGCCTATCAAGCGCAAAATGCTGCCGGCGAAAAACTGATTAATCAATCGGTTTTCAACAGCGTGATTGTCTTGATGTTGATTACCTCCATTTTAGGCCCCGTCTTGACGGCACGATTTGCTCGCGGCTTGCCCCTGCCCAAACCCCAAGATAACGAAGCCGATATTAAACCGATACAGTCGTGGTTCCCTCAACTAGAAGGGGAGACAAAGCTTGCCCCATTTACGGTCGTGGTTCCTATCTCCAATCCGAATACACAGCGCTATTTAATCGAAATGGCAGCCCTGATTGCTCGCTATCAATCGGGTGTCGTTGTTCCGCTTTCGATTGCCACCGCGCACGTTCATATGGATGACCCTCTTTTGAGTAAAAACTTGCAAAAAAGCCGCGATTTACTGGAAGAAGCTAGCGAAATCAGTCAGACATTTGAAATCACTGCCGAGCCTGTCATTCGCATTGATGATGATGTTGCTCATGCTATCAGCCGTACAGCACGAGAAAAAAATGCCGACCTAATTATGATGGGCTGGAGTAAGACGACAGGCTTGCGAGCTAGGCTGTTTGGCAGTGTCCTTGACAGTGTATTTTGGTCGTCTCACTGTCCAGTAGCGGTGATGCGCTTGTTAGCGGAACCAACCGATATCCATCGCCTACTCGTTCCTGTCAAAAACCTCACCTCGCAAACGGTTAAAACCATTGAGTTTGCTCAGCGTTTTGCCGATGCTAATCAAGCCACGATTACTTTATTACATATTCGCGATCGCCGCACCTCTCCTGCACAGATAGCCGCTTTCAAAAACGAATTAACGCAACTCCTCGTCCTCAGTGGGTTTCCGGTTGAGTGCAAGCTGAAGATTGTCTCTCACGATGATGTAGCGAAAGTGATTCTACGAGCGTCCCAATCTTTTGATATGGTCGTGTTTCGCTCCTATCGTCGGCGCACAGCAGGCGGATTGGCTGTCAGCGATGTAACGGCTGAGGTACTTAAAAAGATAACCTGTTCGTTAGTTTTGTTTGGGGAACCGCATTCTTAATGGGTATAAGTATCGACTTGCTGCACCTCAAGAATTTCATGAAGCCCAGAGGAGGGAACAAACCGCTTGTGGGTAAAAGTCTTAAAAAGGGAATGTCAGAAGCACAACGCTAGTATTAAAATAGTTGAGGCACTAAGCTTCATAAAACGACCCTGGTGGTGGAGGACATGACGTTGGACGAACTGCGGTCAGCCCTAGAACTTGCGACAGAAGAAGAACTTCGCCAGCTTACGCAATTGCTGTTTTGTCGAAAATTTAACCCGCTCGATTATCTGCAAACTCCCGACCCGATTGCCGTTCAAAGCCAAACCTGGGAAAGTTGGTTAGATTCCTTAGAACAGCGATTTCGCTTCCTCGCTGCTGATGGCATGACAGTGTTGAAGGGTAAGGCGCAAGCCATTAGTTACCGTCAAGTGCTAATTCGCGTCTGCCACTATCTGAAGATTCCTTACTCCAACCAAATGTCTACGACCGAGATTGAAGCCGACATCTTCCTTCACCTCGTTAGCAAAGCTTGGAAAAAACTGCCGCCTGCCGAACAAAAAACCCTTTCGGTGCAAATTCAGCGATCGCTCAGTGAGTCTAATGCGATCGAACCCTTGCCCATCCATCTCCAACACAACCCGGTTAACATTGTGTTAAAAGGGAGTAGTGCGATCGCTGTCAACTCTCTTCTCAAACCTTTGATACTCAAACAGGTTGCTCAGCAATTTTCCCTCCATTTTGCCCGCTATCAAACTGCTAAAGCAGTTGTTGTTCAAGGTGGAACGGTCGCCGCTAACCAACTTGCCTTGCAAGCTGCACGGCGTAGCATGACTTTGACGGCGGCTCGCTATGGAACGGTGCGGACGGCTTTTGCTTTCTTGGGGCCGGTTTTGTGGGGATGGTTTTTTGCCGATTTGGGCTGGCGAGCGGTTTCCACCAACTACAGTCGCATCATTCCGGTAATTTTTGCTCTTGCTCAAATTCGCCTCACTCGAACTGAGTGTTGGGAACCGGCTTAAGTTCGTGATGGAACCCTCACAGAAATCCTCTCCCTCAATGAAGGCGTGGCAAGGCATAAAATTGGGCATTCTAACGTTGCCTCTGGCGACGAATTTGGGTGTTATCGGCATTGTCTTTGCACTGGTCAGCCTTTGGCAGCATCAATACCGCCGCATCTTGCGAGATCCTTTTAATTGGGGGCTGGGACTGTTTGCCGTTTGGCTGCTGGTGACGACTGTTCTGGCTAACAGTTCTTTAGAAGCGGCGCAAGGGATGGCGAATTTTTTGCCATTTATAGCAATTTTGGCAGCATTTAGAGCAGAAATCCAAACTTTCACGCAATTACGCCAGTTAGCTTGGTGGTTCGTGATCCCTTCGGTT
Organism: Microcystaceae cyanobacterium; assembly: GCA_041743025.1. Lineage (GTDB taxonomy): Bacteria > Cyanobacteriota > Cyanobacteriia > Cyanobacteriales > Microcystaceae > JBGTNM01. The sequence goes on along the minus strand of JBGTNM010000565.1, from coordinate 651 downwards.
GCGGTGGTGTTATTGGGACTCGGCCAGTTGGCAGCAGGCTGGACAAGTCCACCTTTTTTAGGCTTTTTAGGGGCAAAATTAATCGCCTGGGGCAATCCTGACGGCAGAATGTCTTCTACCTTTATGTATGCTAATATTCTGGCAATTTATTTGTTGGTTGCTTTTACCCTCAGTTTGGGATTGTGGATCGATGCTTATCAGCAATGGAAGCAGGGAAAGAGAAAATCGGTTAGAGAGGGGATAATTTTAAGTTTTGCCGTATTTTTAACTGGAATAGGCCTGTTTTTAACAAATTCTCGCAGTGCTTGGGGATTAGTGCTGTTTATTTTAATCGCTTTTGCTATTTACTTGCGCTGGTACTGGCCAATTATAGCCGTCGCGATCGCAGTTGGATTGGTGTTTTGGGCCGCTTGGGGGCCGATTTGGGGACAGGAAACCCTCCGAGCGATCGTTCCTATTTCCCTGTGGGGACGGTTTTCAGATGAATTATACCCTGATCGCTACGTGACGGCACTGCGATCAACTCAATGGCAAGTAGCTTGGGAAATGTTCTTACAACGCCCTGGATTGGGGTGGGGACTGCGAAATTTTACCCCCATTTATCAAGCTAAAATGAATGTCTGGATCGGGCATCCGCACAATTTATATTTA
>JBGTNM010000564.1:0-4727 GCA_041743025.1 Microcystaceae cyanobacterium | reverse complement strand
ATATTATCCTTCAGCTAGTAGAGATTCCGCCTGAAATAGGAAATAAAGCTTTAGATAAGCTCAGGTATTTACAAGCATTTATGAATGAAAAAATTAGTTATATTCATTGGTTCAGACAGTTGAGTTTTTGTTGGTGAATTTGATGAGATATAGGCAAGGTTTATCTCTATATGTAAAGTTTTGTATCAAGATTCAACATTTCTGATCGTAAGTATCAACGAACGCAGAGCAAAATTATTTCTTTCTCGAAGTGGTTCCCTTTAAACGGTTTTTTTTGAGTCATCAGAGAAGGAGATTTACGAACAAATGTATTGGGCAATCCTCCATTTTACCGGATCGGGTTTGAGGTTTGCAACACAACCCGTTAACATAGTGGCAGTTTAGAATAGTTATTATGAACAAGCCACGTATCCCCATCAGAATTCCTCCCGGCTTCCTCGCCGAAATCAACCAGTGCGTTGAGAAAACTGGCACATCGAACACCGATGTAATGGTCAGCGAGATCGCTACTTGCCTTGGTTGTGTTGATACTGTGCCGTTAAGTCAGAAGATAACTAAGGTTGATAGCCATTTTCAAAGGACTGCGTTAACCGCATTTGATTTAACCTAGTCTCAACTAGGTTTTGTTGTGTCCATGCGCTTAAAAATCAGTATTAAATAATTTTATTGTATATGAGGGAGCGATGAATTCTAAGTCAGTCTTGACCTGGGAACAAGCTAAACAAATTGCTCATCAAGTAATTTTCACCCATTTAAAAGAACATCTAAAGGATATTGAAATTGATGTTCTTCGTAGTTCTTGGGAGAGTCTGACGTATGAAAAAATGGCAGAAAATTATCATCTTTCTGTTAATTACCTGAGAGGAGATGTTGGTCATCGGCTATGGCAAAAGCTTTCTGATGCTTTAGGAGAAAAAGTTACTAAAAACAACTTTAAAGAAGCTTTAACTAGAGCGCAGACAAGGAAAAAAAATATATGGACTGATATCAATAGTCAGACATTATCTTTCCCAGAGGGATTCGTTTCTCTAGAGTCTCCTTTTTATGTCATTCGAGAAGAAGTTGAATCCCTATGTTATGAAACGGTTAAAAAACCGGGTTCTTTGATTCGGATCAAATCCCCAAAATTAATGGGAAAAACTTCGTTAATGAAAAGAATTTTAGCTCACGCTCAATCGCTTAATTATCAGGTTGTAGATTTAGATTTGAGAAGCGTCAACGAGTCTATTTTAAGCAATTTGGATAATTTACTGCGCTGGCTTTGTTGGATGGTAGGCCATCAGTCTCAGGTAGAAAATCAACTAAAAGTTTATTGGGATACGGATATTTTAGGAAGCAATGATAATTGCACCGTGTATTTTGAAGAGTATTTATTACCACTACTTGATCGCCCTCTAGTTTTAGGACTAGATGAAGTCGATCAGATTTTTCCTTATAGTGAGGTCATTAAAGACTTTTTCGGGATGTTGCGAAGCTGGCATGAAAAAGGAAAAACGTCTCCAAAATGGAAACAACTTCGCCTAGTGATGGCGCATTCAACGGATGTTTATATTCCCTTAGATTTCAATCATTCTCCTTTTAATGCAGGTGTTCCGATTGAGTTGCTAGAGTTGAACCAAAAACAGATCAAAACTTTAGCGGTTTTACATGGATTGAATTGGCAGGATGACCAAATCGCAAAGCTGAGCCAGATGGTGGGGGGACATCCTCATCTAGTACGTTTAGCCATGTATGAGGTGAGTTGTAACAAAATATCGCTAGAACAATTATTACAAAATGCTTTCACAGAAATGGGGATTTATAGCAATCATTTGCGGCAGCATCTAGAAGTGTTTCAACAAGTTCCCGAATTGGCTAAAGCCTTTAAAAAAGTTGTCACCGCTTCTGAGTTAGTGGATTTAGACTCAATAAAAATTTATAAGCTGTATAGTATGGGGTTAGTACGGCAACAAGACAATCGGGTAATGCCTCGATGCAATTTATATCGCGAGTATTTTCGTCGAGTGCTGTCAGAATAAGTCAAGCGTAAAAATTTAGAAAAAACTGGATTGGATTACTTCTTTATTTTAATAGTTAATGCGTACTCTCAAAATTTTGACATCGCTGATTGCCATGATGCCTTGCTATCTAGATAGTGCTGTGGCTCAAAGCTGCACTGAACGGCTCACCAGAGAAAATGCAACGCAATCCCTTTTTCCCTTATTATCGCAAATTCCTAACCCAATTTCTCCTAACCCGATCGCACCCCTGATTCCCCTCCCGCAGCCATTACCCGAACCCCCATTTGTACCTGCTTCTCCCACGCAGCCATCTTCTCCCGAACTTCCCAATCTTCCCAAAACGATTATTATTAAACGGTTTGAGTTTATCGGCAATACTGCTTTTAGCAACGAAGTCCTCACCCAAGTGGTTGCCTCTTTTATCCATCGTCCCATCACTTTCGCGGAACTGCTACAAGCAGAAGCGGCTGTCACCCAACTTTACATTGAGGCAGGATATATCAATTCTGGGGCGGTTATTCCCGCCAATCAGACGCTATCGCCAACAGGGGCAATTGTCACCCTCCAAGTGATCGAAGGTGGAATCGAGGAAATTACTGTGACAGTAGAGGGACGGCTAAATGCTGATTATGTCCGCAGTCGCTTGGCATTGGCGACGAAAACGCCGCTTAATCAAAATCGCCTCCTCGAAGCGTTGCAACTACTACAGCTTAATCCTCTAATTCAAACGATCTCGGCAGAGTTGTCGGCGGGTTCAAAACCGCAATTGAGTATCCTGAATATTAGAGTCATTGAGGCAGATACGTTTAATGTGGAATTATTCGCTGATAATGCGAGAATTCCTAGTGTTGGCAGTTTCCGCCGAGGATTTCGTCTCAATCAGGCGAATTTGTTGGGTTTTGGTGATGGTTTTTCGGGAGAATATATCAATACCGATGGTAGTAATAACTTCAACCTCCGCTATCAAATTCCCCTCAATTCGCACAATGGAACGCTAACGCTTTCTGGTGGATTAACAGACTCTCTGATTATCGAGCCGCCTTTTGATGTTCTCGATATTGAGGGAAATTCGCCTTATTTTGAGCTAAGTTTCCGTCAGCCCGTCATTCAAACGCCGACGCAAGAACTAGCACTAGGAATCACGGCTGCACGCCAAGAAAGTAGCACCCAACTGTTGGGGGTTGAGTTTCCCTTATCTCCTGGCGCTAACCAACGAGGAATTACTCGCGTTTCGGCTTTGCGCTTGTTTCAGGAATGGACGCAACGCGCTCCCAAATCGGTTTTTGCTGTGCGATCGCAGTTTAACATCGGCATAGATGCGTTTGATGCAACGGTTAATCCTAGTCCCCCCGATAGTCGCTTTTTTGATTGGCGCGGACAAGGACAATATGTGCGGTTGCTTGCGCCTGATACTCTCTTGCTGATTCGTTCTGAGATGCAATTTTCTAATGATCCGTTAGTCCCCTTAGAGCAGTTCGCCTTGGGAGGACTCTACAGCGTCCGAGGGTATCGTCAAGATTTATTGTTAACCGATAATGGCTTTTTTGCCTCGGCGGAGGTACGTTTGCCGATTCTGCGAGTAGAGGAAGGAGTATTACAGGTAGTCCCGTTTGTTGATTTTGGGGTGGGGTGGAATCATGAGGATAATCCCCTTCCTACGCCACCGTTTAATACGTTGCTGGGGGTTGGGTTGGGGTTACAGTGGCAGATGGGGGATAATTTTTCGGCGCGGTTTGACTGGGGAATTCCGCTAACGGGGATTCAATCGGGAGGGAATACGTTGCAGGAGCAGGGGCTTTATTTTTCGGTGAATTATCGCTTTTTTTAAGCTTATGTTAACCTGAAATCTCAAATTCTTGTAACCATTTCCGCAACTCACGAATGACCGCATTCTGATTCTTTGCTTGTTTACCCTGTTCAATTAATATTCTGAGAAATTCCGCCGAAATATTGGGGAACGTCGCACTACTTTCACACGCCATATATTCATCTTCACGCAATTGCAAGATGGTAAAACCCTGTCGATTGTAGTGCCAGATTTCGGGGACTCTCATGAGTCGATAAATATTCATTCGAGAGCGCGAAGAACTTGTGATGTCAACTTCAACAACTAAGTCGGGGGGTAAATCCAAGGGAAGTTTATCATCTTCAGGATTAATTCGCTCGGCATTTTGGATGTAGAAACAAGAATCTGGTTCGACTCCTTGCTGTGCTTCCTCTCGCTGGAAGCTAGTGGAACCGAGTGACAAGATATTCATGCCCAGTTCTTCGGTTAGGGTAGTAATAATACGCTCGAAAAGTCGATTGATCAGTTCATGTCGTTTTGACGGCATCTTAATTTCAAGCGTTCCGCAATCGTAGGTAAGTCGAGCCGCCCGGTGTTCTCCCAAGTCGGTTAGCAGAGCTTGATAGGTTTGCCAGCTAACGTCATGTAGGATGACGAATGGAACTTCGACAGCAGGAACGTCATTTGATGAAGCGTTAGGGATTGTTGAAGTCGTAGTAGCCATCTTTCTATTATACCCATCCTTAGACCTCTTGAAAAAATATTTTATGCTATAATAAATGGTTATTTTTTAAACTTTCTCTCGATAAAATAGCAATAATTTTTCAGTTTTTGCAAGTCATTAAGTGACGAAAATTGCTGACAGCTTGTTTACAATAATCGCCATCAAAAAAACGTTAAAAAAGACATGACAAATCAGTTAAGCTATTCATTAAAAGCTC
>JBGTNM010000563.1:0-3148 GCA_041743025.1 Microcystaceae cyanobacterium | reverse complement strand
GTGTACTAGGATACAAATCCCTGAAAGATGGGTTACGACGGATTGATAATTTCTAATTAAGTTTGAATGCTTACTGCCGTCTAACCCATCCTACACTAATCTATAAGATTTTGTTATCACCACAGGTACGGGAGAGCCTTTTTATTGTTGTAGAGTAGATTTAGGTAAGTTGGGTTTATCAACCATGACACTTGAAGAACTTGAAGCTGAAGTTTTGGCACTACCAAAGGATTCTCAAGCAGCCCTCCTCGCTCGACTCTTAAGACACTTAGGACAAACAGATGAAATTGATCTAGAAATCGCCCCTATTTGGACTGAGGAAGCAGAACGACGAGATATGGCAATGGATAACGCTCAAGTGGTTGGCATTCCAGCAGAAGAAGTGTTTCACCGACTTCGTACCTCCCTACAATGAGAGTAGTTGTCTTTCATTCACTCGCAGAGCAAGAGTTAGCCACTGCTATAGCCTATTATAAAGAGCAGAAAACGGGACTGGAGCAAGAGTATCTTGAGGAGATAGAAAACACCGTAGATTTACTGAGACGTTATCCAGAAGCTGGTTCAAAAGTTCGAGGCTTGATTCGTCGTCTGATTCTACCAAGGTTTCCGTACTCTCTATTGTACCGTCCTCTGGAAGATGGTCAGATTCGCATTTTGGCAGTAGCACACCACAGACGCAAACCTCAGTATTGGATAGGTCGAGAATAGTTGGCTAAAAAAGTCCCAAATCATAGTAAAGTCTACTAGGAACAAGCATTCAGTTTCCTGACTTAACGCTACCATGACGCTAAACCGCCGCCATTTTCTCGTTCTACTAGGCGCAACTACTAGCACTGCCGCCTTGGGGATGTTTCCTCGCGCTAGTGTTGCCCAAACCAACAGCGAACAACAGCCCTATTCGATGATTGCGCTGCCCTACGCTTACAAAGCCCTCGAACCCTACATCGATGCGGAGACAATGCAGTTTCACTACAGCAAGCACTATGCTGCCTACACCCGTAATCTTAACGCCGCGATCGCGCCTTATGCAGAGTTTAGCAAGCTCAGTGCCGAAGAACTGCTGAAAAATCTCAATCGCCTGCCTCAAGCTATTCGCACCACTGTCCGCAACAAGGGAGGCGGTTATGTTAACCATACGATGTTTTGGCAAATTATGACTCCGCCTTCCCCAGGAGGAGGCAAACCTCAAGGAGAAATTGCCGAGGCGATTGTCAAAACCTTTGGCAGTTTTGAAGCCTTTAAAGAAGCCTTTAACCAAGCTGGAGACAAGCAATTTGGCAGTGGTTGGGCGTGGTTGGTTCTCGATAAAAAAGGCAAGCTGAAGATTACCAGCACCCCCAATCAAGATACCCCCTTAATAGAAGGACTCTATCCCATTATGGGTAATGATGTTTGGGAACACGCTTATTACTTAAAATATCGCAACAACCGAGGAGAGTATTTAAAACAGTGGTGGAATCTCGTCAATTGGACAGAAGTCAATCGACGTTTTCTTGCCGCAAAATCATAGTAGAAGGCACTCTTGCAAGAGGCAAAAACAATAGCTTCCCTAGTTCTTAAATTATGGCGCGTGGTGATCAAATTTACGCTTATCGAGAGTTATTCAACCTGCAAGGGCTTTACGAACATCACGGCATCGATTGCGGGGATGGAAGTGCGATCCATTATCGCAAACCGAGTGAGATTATTGAACGTACTTCCTTAGATACATTTGCTAGAGGAAATCGGATTTATGTGAGGGAATATGCGAGTGGTTTCTGTTTTATTCCTGATGTCGTGATTCAACGCGCCGAGAGTCGTTTAGGAGAACAAAAATACAATTTATTATTCAATAATTGCGAGCATTTTGCAACGTGGTGTAAGACAGGAATTAGCAACAGTCAGCAAATTCAAGATTTTGTCCCAATTGTGACACAACTGAATGTAGATAGATTGTACGATCCATTACAAGAAGCCCTGCAAGCTTCCGATCCCCACAATACTCAACGCTTACTAGAAGAAGCTTTAGCGGATATTCGAGTGGTTTGGAACGATGTTCAACCGCAGTATCAAACGGCGCTCAAAGAGATAAATGCTTGGCAAAAAGTAGCGCAAGAAGCCCTCAAACGCGATCGCGACGATCTCGCTCGTGCTGCTCTTCATAAAAAATTAACCTACCAAAAACAAGCTACTCAACACAAACAACAACTCGACCAACTAGCTATGATGACAGAAGATGTGTTAAAAGATTTACTCAATGGCAAAAATTTATCAACAATAAATTTCTGACAGAAGTTAGGCATAGAGAGACAAAGCAATTTAAAAGCGGGATAGCTTATCTACCTATTAAATTTTGCTATCAATAATATCAGTGAGTCGTTCGACAGCAGTTGTCAATCGTTCCTGAGCTACAATTGCAGGATCGGGCGTTGCTTGAGCAGTGATTTCATCTTCGCGAATCAATCGTTGCTTGGCATTTTCAAAGGTGCGAATTAATAGAAAAATAAGAAAAGCGATTACCAAAAAGTTGATGACGGCTGCCACAAAAACGCCGTATTGAATTCCGTTCACTGAGAGTCCACTGAGCCGATCAACTCCTGCCGATTTGAGAGCAGGTTGCAGAATAGCGGGAGTAATAAGATCCTCGACTAAAGAACTGACAATTTTACCGAAGGCATTGCCAATGATAACAGCAATCGCTAAATCAATAACATTACCCCGCATAATAAAATCACGAAAATCTGCTAAGAAACCTGTTGTTGCCCTTCTACTTCTCCTCAAAACCATAATGCTTGATTATCTCCGGCTCATTCAAAAATGCGCTTCTGTTGATATCACCCTAAAAAAGGCCATTGTATCAATAACGCGATGCGCCAACAAACCTGATATGATGTCGGGTTGATTAATCATCTGATTGTAGGGTCATCTAGCCGTTCGCTCCTACTATTTATGCTTTTTCTTGGAAAGTGTCGCAGTCAAACGTTAAATAATCCTTGATTTGATGAATAAATAGGCGCAAAAACCGTTACACTAACAATCGGTTCATTTGCTTCCCGTTCCCTTCCTGCCATGACTTTCTCAGACAGTAAACCTATCCTTCGCGCTCAACTCAACATTACTTCTAATACCTTGGATGAAATTAAGGATGAGTTCAATCTCGATGTTATCC